>JAHFHK010000045.1 GCA_023246955.1 Candidatus Uhrbacteria bacterium | reverse complement strand
CTTTTGGACGACTCATGCCCATCTTTGTCGCAATCTCTTCTTGCGTCAGATCGAACTCATCGGCAAGGCGCTGGTATGCTATGGCGGTTTCGATAGGGTTGAGGTTCACGCGCTGGATGTTTTCGATGATGGCGAGGGCAAAGCGCTCTTTGTCGTCGACATTGCGCACGATGATCGGGACTGTTTCGAGGCCTGCTTTTTTTGATGCTCTCAAGCGACGTTCTCCCGCGATGAGGCGATATCCGCTGTCTCCGTCTTTTTCTACGACGAGGGGCTGCATGATACCGTATTCTTTGATTGACTGTGCGAGCTGTTCTAATTCTTCCTCATCAAAATCAAGACGGGGCTGATAGTCGTTTGCGATGATCGTGTGGGGAGATACGCGTAGAATCCTGTCCTCTCCGTTGATATCTTCTTCAAACGTTTCGCGCTTCAGCGGTTCTGTACTTTCCGGAATGTCCCGTACCGCACTCACTGCGATCGGTGTTGCGTCTTCGATGGCATCTTCAAGAACATCGTCGCTTATCGGACGCGTTGCTGTTGTGGTTTTTTTTGAACGAGGGATGAGTGCGTCCAGTCCCCTCCCGAGACCATATTTGTTACTCATACAAATCGATTAAAACATCGTTAAAAATTCTTTGCCCAGACGCTCATAGGCGCGTGCTCCTCGAGAAGACTTATCGTAGTGAAAAATTGTCTTGCCATGGCTGGGCGCTTCGGCGAGACGGACGTTACGCGGGATGACGGTGCGGAATATTTTTTGAGGGAAATGACGGTAGAGTTCCATGAGGACACTTTCAGAGAGACGATATCGCTTGTCGTACATCGTTACGACGGCGCCGAGGATCTCGAGCCTAGGCTGGAGGTGTTCGCGGACGAGTTCGATGGTTTCGACTAGCTGCGTGAGTCCTTCGAGAGCGTAGTATTCTGCCTGTACGGGAATGAGGACGTAGTCGGAGGCGACGAGGGCATTGACAGTGAGGAGTCCGAGCGACGGTGGACAGTCGATGAATATGTAGTCGTAGCTCTCGCGGTAGTGGTCGAGTGCGCGCTGGAGGACGTATTCTCGATCCTCGGCGGTGACCAGCTCAACACTTGCACCAGCGAGGGCGCCTGTTGCGGGAAGGACATGACACTGGTTGCCGTCGCGAACGATCGTCACTTCGTCATGGGTTGCATCTCCAGATATGAGCTCGTATATCCCTTTTTCGATACCTCCCACATCTATCCCTAACCCAGAACTCCCATTTGCCTGCGGATCAAGATCAACAAAAAGCACCCGTTTTCCTTCGAGTGCGACTGTCGTGGCAAGGTTCACACTGGTCGTGGTTTTGCCGACTCCTCCTTTTTGATTGACGACGGAAATAATGGCTCCCATAGCGATAGTAGTATAGCGCGAGGAATGGGGTTTGGGCAAATATAAAAGCGCATACGTATCGTGTATGCGCTCAGATATAAATATATAAGAATTATGGATGGATGCCTGCGGCAAGAACCGCGGAGTCTAGAGCCCCTGCCGTGGCGTACAGAACCCGGCCTGTATGCACAACACCGACGTACAGCAATGTCGCTATCACCCCTGCTATTATCAGCTCTTCTACGTCCTCAACGATATTGCAACACCACGAAATCAACCGCTTCATCAATCCCCCCTGTACAATCTGAATTAGTGAAATACTACCATACATATATGATTTTGTCAAGAGTGCCGTCACAATCAAAAAAGACCTCTCGTGAGAAAGATCTTTTTTGGTACCAGGAGTGGGAGTTGAACCCACGACCAAAGGCTTATGAGTCCTCTGCTCTACCACTGAGCTACCCTGGCGTATGTAACGAAGGTTATTGTACGCAATGCGAGGAAATTTTGCAAGGCCCTAAGCGTATACAAAAACAGAGGCGTTGACCTCTGTTTTCGCCCATAGCGGGGGCAGGATTTGAACCGCCCAGACTCATCTCAAGAAAAGCACATAAACAAACGGAAAGTGCTTATAGTGTAAGGAAAATGAGTTTCTCATAGACTCTCAAGAACTATCAATAGACATAGCGTTTTATCTCCCCATGGGCAACCGGTGGGCAACACTGGACACTGGGTGGAGGTTAAGGCGCTGTGTCTCGAGGAGGACCCCACCCCTCTTTACGGAAGAATTAGCCTCCCTTTTTAAGGGTCATAATAATAGCCATGCAGAAAGATGTGATTATTAAATATGCAATCACAACTAATGTTTTGAATAAGAATCTCTTAACCTTTCCTTTGCTATTTAGTTTGTAGTGGTCTTCTTTAAGGAATTGAATTATTGAAAAGATTAAGCCAATTAAAAATAATGCATACCAAAAATACCCATTGTCGGGGTAGTAGATTCCCCAGCTAATCAATGAAATAATAAGTAGTCCCCACCATTTTATATTTTGATACCATGAAATTTTTTTTGTCTCATTTTTTAATTCAATTTTTATACCACAAGACGGGCAAAATTTTGAGCTTTCAGAAGTTTCAGTTCCGCATTTTTGGCATTTCATAGATTTTTAGTTATTAATAAATTGGCGTGATCGGATTCCGCTCCTGCATATATAGAATTATCTTTCTGTCATGATGTGGCTACAGCATAATGCACGATAAACGCGATGCGCATAACCACCACTGGAACGGTTAAGCGCTTCCGAAAAGCACGAACCATCATCATCCAGGATATACGCGCGAAAAACTCATAGCAACGAAGACGGGCTGAGATTGGCTCTTTGGCACAGGGCCGTCTAAAGCTCACAAGATTCATACGTTCACGCCATCACCAATTCTAATATTGTTCTTTTCAAGTAATTCACGCGGCAATATATAATTCATGGCGATTATAGATTCGTCGTTAGTCGTATAGTCAATCCTATCCGTGACCTTGCCGTAATATCGATCGTTGTACTCTCTAATGGCAGCCATATCTCCCTCTAGTGCTCTCCGCGCAAGAGCTTGCGCAATCTCGTGAGCATACGGACGTAATTGCTCACGGAGCACCTCTCTCGCATCCTCTCGCGCTATGGTTTTTGTTAATATCTGACCTCTCTTCATCCCAGAACCCTGGCGTAAACCGCCGTGACCATTCGCCATATTATTTCAAGTTTTTCAAGATTTTTATGCCTCTATTTTATTATATATTTGACCCTGAGTCTATAGTATCACCTCGTACCTCTGATACTCCTTGCTGATCCTTATTGCCTGCGTCTATAAGCCCTTGTATCATGCTCCTTCTTTCGGATAGCAATCTTCCCAGTCCTCGTCTTGCTGCCATATATTCCTCGCTTGTCATAAGCATAAGGGTGTAACGTTATTTCTTGCTTATATGTCTACAAGTAGCTCCATGTACTTTTTGTAACTTTAGCTCCTTTTTCCCTAATAATTCTCCAGAAGGTCTGGTAGCCCCAGTTTCTCCGACAGCTCCTTTGATATCGCCCGTTGGCGGTCGTTGAAGCTTTCCTTCAGCTCTATCCCCTCCGCCCCCTGATCGTAATTGAAGGAGTCGATCATCTTCTGGCTTTGGTAATCCAAGCCCTTCTGCGATGTCAGAGGGAATCGGTCTGGATTCATGTATTCTGTTTGCGATATCATATAGTTTGTATTAGGTCACTAAGAAAACTAGCCTTCGTTTACGTCAGCTCCTCGTACCTCTTGTACTCCGCCGAGATTCGTTTGTGCTCCTCGGTCGATGGATCCACCCATGACAGATTTCCCTTGTGCAGCACCCATCCCGGCTCGTTCTCTGTTTGCGCCATGAAGTCCTCCGATATCTTCGGATCGTCCAAAAATTGATGTATCTGATCGCTTGAATAGACCTTGTTCCGATCTAAGAGTGGCGGTACTGGTTCTTGGAAGATTCCATTCTCCTGCATTCGCGCTCGAGTCTCGCTGGATATTTCTTCTTTGGATTTTCCGTTGGTCGGTATGAGCGCTAATAGTTTTTTCATATTCGAGATAGTCAAGATTCGTGTCTATTTCTTGTAAGTAAGTAGATAATAAAGATCAATAGCAGCGTGGTTGTGCTGAGCCCCGCCAAAAATCCCCATATAGAGCTTAACGCCCAAAACACAAGAAGAAACACATTGGCAATAAATTGTTTTATGCCACCCCAAGAGTCGATTATCATCAAAATCACGCCAATAATAAATAACAGAGAGAGAGCCCCATAACCTAAGTACGAAGCGATCCTATTGTTTATTAATCCATTCCAAATGGGAATGATGCGAACGTAGGCTTTTTGGATGTATTTCTCTAGACAAAAAAGTATTGCAATGAGGATAAAAATAACTCCCATGATAAAAACCGTATAAAAAGAATCCTGCTCATGAGTATAGAATGATAGGATAACCTCCGTAACACCAATTATTCCTGAAAATACTGAGGCAAATACAATATGCCCCCTTGATTGATCTTTTACCACATTATTCATAGCTGGATAGAAGATAGTTGATTTTACTGCTTAACCAAAGAGTTAATGTAATCCCTAGTCTTGCCTTGTAGTTTTCCATTGACAGGGAACTTGAGCTTCTTTTGTAGCGCCATTAGAGCGGTTCTTGTCGCGGTGCCGAAATAGTCGTCTGGTTTTGTCTTGAGATATTTTTCTTTTGATAGAAAATTTTCCAACTTTTTCACATCAGCTCCTCTCGCTCCTGTGCCCAAATCCTTCCTAAACACGCCCGCTGATATAATACTGGTCTTGGGCGGCGTACTCTTCTGATTAGTGGCAACTGGCGGCGCCTCAGAGACGTTCTTTTTAACACAGCTCTTTCCGTCTAGGGACCACTCATAGCCTTCGCTGCAGTAGCACATTGAGTTCCCGTCCAACCCCTTTATTCCATATATACTTTTACCAAAACTCTGAGTACAGTCCTCTGTATAGGTAAAGCATTGATTATTCTTTTTTACGGAACCGTCACTACAGACGAGACTCTTGATGCACTCAGTCATCCCACTATTCCACTCATATCCCGATGCGCAGAGACATTGATTATTTACTGCGGTGACCGCATTGGACCCGTAGGTCGCGCAAGTATTTACCTGGGTGGGTGGAAGGCTGTAGGTTGTGGGATAGTTTTTTATTATTGGGTACCGTCCCCTGCAGTGATCCTGGTATTTTTCAATCACTCTATCTTTTGATAGCCGATAATCTTCCACCCAGACTTTTGTGTCCCGAGACATGGTTGTATCATAAATATCTTTGAATCCATAGTCTTCATACCCGCCCACTAATGTATCCCCGAGATCTGGCTCATATCCACCGTACCACTCCAGTAGGGCATAATCGCCTCCCGTAAAGACTATAAAATAATCACAGCTGGAGTGTGTGTACGCAACGGTTCCAGAGGCGGCAAGACCAATTTTTGGTATAGTTAGAAATAGAAATATACCGACGACCAATAGAATATTCTTCATATTATATACATTATACGCCCCCTAGGGTACATCGACTACCTCGACCTCCTCTAGGCCATCAAGAGCCTCTCCCATCTCCTGATACGTGCCCCATGCTGTTGACTTGGCATCGTTGATGACGCCGTTTATATCCTCGATATTAGTATTGGCTTGCTCAAGGGCATCTATATAACCCGATGTAGCGGCTCGGGAGCCATCTAGTTCTTCTTGTAGAGAATCCACCTGTTCATTTAGGGACCTGATATCTCGCCACTCATTTGAAATAATGACAAGACAACCCATCAACAATCCTATGAGGCCCCACCTAATACTCCCTGATCGGTTACTCTGATCCATATACTACTTCACGTATTATTGCAATTTAGCCTTTCGATATTCTTTTTCTATGGCTCCAGCCTCAGACGCAAAGCATTCTTTTCCTGTCGGCACCATGGCCTTGATATATGAAGAGCCTTTTAGATGATAGATAAGACTTTTTTTAGTGCCCACTATGTAGCAATTAGAGAGGTCTGTGTAGTTACGGGGAACCCCTATAAAGTATCGAGGTTTCGTAGGCGCCGGCGATGGCTTATTTGTGATGGTTTTCGGTATGGCTGGTACTACTGGGGGTGCGATAGGAGATTGCCGCCCCGGATCATAATCACCGTTTTTGCAGTAATAATTATCCGAACATTGAGAGCAATAGCCCGTATCACCACAGACATACGATCCCGAGTCGGAAGGGCATGAATGCCAGCGATGACACCCTGATTGGTGTGCGGATGCTGGCTGGCTAAAAAAGAATAGAGACGCCACAAAAAGTGGTATGGCAAAAAATGCCAAAAGCTTGTGTCTGAACATACCCTGGTAGGATTTATGAATATGTCGTATTGGGTTCTGGCAGAAAGCATAAAGCCCACCGCCAGAAGCAATCTTGCGACTGCCCATACCTTTTTCAAGGCATGACCTACCAGGGTTCTGAACGATGAGCTCAATACCCTGGTAGGTTTTTGTGCCATGCCCGACAGTTTAAAGTCGAGTTTAGGCGATAAATTGTACCTTCACACTATCACGAATGATAGAAGGTGTGAAGTGTCCCTCGTTTAGATATTCAATATATTCCCTCTTTCATTGACCCAATGTCCTATAGAGTACTAAAATCACATCAGAAATTCCTTATTATGAAAATGAATATGTCAAAAAAAACGAGAAAAATCTTACCACCTCCGCACACGCTTAAAAACTACATTATCGATCTAGTAAAGCGAGAGGACTTCATCGAGGATATCGCACGCCTAAGAGCTAACTTCAACATCCCACGTGTCGGATTTCCATTTGATGGTGAGGGTATTGCACGACTTATGCCGGGTATTGCACGTGACTTTGAGCATTCAGTTGCGGCAATCGGAGATAAATATGCGATCCCAGGAAACGCCCCAAGCATACTCATGATCTATGTCTTATATAACGTTATATTGACCGAAGATGAAGCATATAATCGCAGAGTGGGCACCCTTTGTAGTATTCAAGATGTAGGAGCGAAACCAAACCGTAGCTGGGGGCATGGCGCCCATCCAATTGAGCATACTCTTGATAGCGACTTTCCGATTGCGATCCAAATCAGCCCATATGCTTCTCTGGGAGAAATACGAGATTTCTTGGCCAAAGAATATTCCCAACATATAAAGCCACTGCAAGAAAGATATAGACGACCGGAGATAAAACTTGGGAAGCTCAAAACGAGAAAATCTGAAGTTATGGAAAGAAACGATTTCATATATAGCATTCGGCATCTTCCATTTAAAGAAATCTATGCCTTAACCTCAGCTAAATTTGGATATTCTCCTGATGAGGGAGCAATCGGAGCTATTATTTCCAAAGAGAAAAAACGTCGTGGAATATCATAGCAAAATGTGTAGTATACATAGGGCTTAGACGACAAAAAGATACCGTGAAAGACTGTGAGTATTATTACTCATAGTTTTTTATTATATGGAAATGTCATACGTAACGTTTTATCGAACTCGTGATAGATTTTCGATCTACATATTGCTCGCATCGGGCTGTGAGGTAGATGGCTACGAGCACGAGATCAAGGGAGTGTACTTTCGATTCGCAGATAAAGACAAGTGTGAAGCAATTTTATCAAAGCATTTGGCTCGTAAACTCAAGCTTTGTACTGGCGATATAGTAAACGCTATCCGAGAGACCCACGCCATATTCTACGACAAGTAGGAATTCCATAGATATATTTATATGAAAGATGATTTTGTCATGATGCCGAGAAGCATCAAAAGAGCGTATATAGACGGTAATCTATCACAGAGAGAGTTTTTTGTGCTGCTCTGGGTATTCCTCGACACGAACCCATACAATGGGAGGTGCGAGGTGAGTTATTCAGAGCTCGGAGAGGTATTCCAGAATCGTATTAAGCAGGACAGTATGAGGCAAATCATATCGTCATTACGTCATAACAAGCACATATGGTTTCAGAATCACAAGGGGAAGGGAGGTAAGTTCGCAATCTACCCACTGGATTTTCAACGGACCAATAAGTATATTCAGACACTGGACGACTTTCTTGGAAAACAACAATCGCCATCCCTTTCACAACCGACTACCGAGCCGGTGCCCATACCTCGACACAAGCAGGAGGGGCAAAATCACAACCTCCAAATACAAAAAGGTGATTTGATAAAAGGATTTTCTATGAACACGTCACCGGCGGAAATCACAACTCCCTATAACGATAATGAGAATCAGAAAGATAAATATATTATCGATAAGGAGAAATCTTCTTTTAAACCAACACCCATAGAGTTTTTTATGCCAAAATCCCACGGTGAGCAGCGCTGTAAAGAGATAGCGCAATATCTAGGAGAAAAAAACATAAATTTTATATTAAGTGTTCTGAAGGAGCGCGGATTGGCCTTCGTGGAGGGTACTTTCGCCAATTTCAAAGAGTCCCCAAGCAGCAATTCCGATATAGAAAATAGAGCGGCATATTTTAACGCCATGCTCACGAAAGAAAAAGCACCATAAGAGAACTAAGGTATTCGATTATCAAAATTAAAAATGTTAAAGTACTACTGCCCAGAGCAGCGATGCTCTCCAGTGTACCTTAACAACTTAAACGACGATGACAGATTCACGCACAATAAGTTGCCCAGAGCTACTCACCCCTAAAGAGGTTATGAGTATGCTTCGTATTTCGCAGGCGACCTTCTATCGAATCATCGAGCAGCGCCTCATGCCGTTCTATAAAGTAGGTAGAGGCTTGCGGTTCGATGAGGCGGATA
>JAHFHK010000044.1 GCA_023246955.1 Candidatus Uhrbacteria bacterium | reverse complement strand
GTGGGCGTAGGGCATATTCTTTTCGGTGATTAATGGTTATCAACAACAACACATTATCACACCGGGGAGGTATGTCCTTTTGGTTTAGGAGAAATTCTGCTTAGGGAACGAATTGGGCTCGGTACCCTTGACAAAATAGCCAATATATGGCACAATACCCCCGATCACGAAAACCAAAAAAATAAACAAGAAAGAAGGTAGTGATCGTGAATAGATTGCAAAACAAGTTGATATCCCTAGCGTTATCCTGCGCAATCCTCGGGAGTACGATTGGATGTGCAGCAACACAGCAGGGGATTGTGGCTAATGATGGTCGCGACCAGACAGGGGAGAGAGTGGTCATTGGCGTGATAGCCCTTGCTACCTCTATCTTCGGATCACTCGCAATCCAGCAGATCAACCAGTGGCAAACCGAAGGGAAAAACAACGAAGCCAAGGAATCGTTAAAAGATGCCTCAGTAGAAAGGCTGCTGGGAGCATATCTCTACTACGATGATACCAACCCGCTTCTTTCACAGTTCGTTCTCGATGAATTGGGCAAGAAAGCGACGTTCTCTGACTGGGCATCGATCTATCGAGCACAGACGGCACCCGTTTCCTTGCGCCTCGCAGCAAAGAATCGCATGGCCGTACTCGCTGCATCCGACACCGATCTGAAAATCGTAATGCAGGTGGCTCTTCAAGAAGGCGATGAGCCACTATATAACGCGGTGAAGGCGAAGCTGGAACAGTTAGCCAACAAAGCAAAAAGCTAAAAATATTAAAAAACCTACGACACATTTGTATCGTAGGTTTTATTTTTACATTGACTACTTTGCTAGAACGCTCCTCCGCACATATATAATTTTAAAACGTCATTTTGTTTAGGCGTCTCAAGGACTGCAAAATTCTGAGGCAGCTCTAACGCAGTAGCCACCTCAGACGTTCCAGGCCAGGTCATCGGCAGGGCATGAACCTTCACATTCGTCGTCTTCCTCTGGAAACAGGAAATCGAGACCAAAGCTAGGGGGCAGGTCGCTGTATCCCCGAAAGAGGGGGGCATTGGAGCCAAAGAGGGGCGTTTCCGGGGTGGACGCCCGCCAGATATCGTCTAGGTGAGTTGGCCGGTTCTTTATGTCCGGGACAACCATATTCTCATCAAACATTCTCCAACCTTTTTTGAGGTCAGAGGAGGTTTTCTTCTGCTCCTCCAAGAATTGAGTCATAGTATGGGGCCCTAGTCGCAGTGAAGTTTTTCCTAAAAGATCCATGAGAGTCGGCATGCTATACAAACCAAACCCTCCTTGAGTCTCAAAAGGCTGCAAAAAAGCCTCAGGACGAGAATCGGCAATCGCTGCCTTTTTCCCCGCCATAGTGGCAGCAAGTGCCAGCGTAAGTCCAAAAACAAGGATTTTTCTCACTGTTTCCTCCTTTAAATTTTCAAAGTATTAGGATTCCAGCCCACTATATGCTATTTATACGGTTTTGTCAAGGGAAACTCTCCTAGGAGCCATTGACAAAATATGCAGAATATGCTATTATGCCCACCAGTAACTTTACAAATACAGAAAGGATGGCATAAAAACCCATCATGCAAAAAAAGTTTTCGATTTCAAGCTCGAGATTATTAGTATTGAGTCTACTCTTGGCAGGTTGCCAGAGTGTTCCGAACGCGCCCATCTTCGCCCCAGTCCCAGAGCAACTCGCTCTGAATATTAGTGAAAAGCCAGCGGCGACGGTGCCGATTGCCTCGTTGTCTCCGGTAATTCCTACAAAACCCGCGGTTCCGGAGCAGAGTGCTTCGAGCAAGGAACCCCTGGCAGAGCTCGTGGTAAAGAAGCAAGAGGCATTGCCTCCTGTGGACTACCAGTACAAAGCGATTATGAAGGCCAAGCCCACGAAAGTGAGCGCAGGCCCCAACGATACGGTCATGATAAAGGACTATCAGGTCGACGGGGTTACTCGTACATATGCGATGATCCTATCCCTGGACGATAATTTTGAGCTCGCGGACTATCAAGATGTTCAAGCGATCAAGAAAGCGCTGGAAGGATACGGATTCTCCGTGATCAACCCTCGTGAGAAAGAATATCTTGCACACGCACACACCGGGGTAAGCATCCGACATCGCTCGCCATACGACCGCTTTGCCGGATATCAGGATTCCCCCATATTCAATATTGGGGGGACGGATACTGACCTGCTGCATGGCCCACTAGGTTTTAAAAACGTGCAAGAATACCTCAACGATGGAATTCTGCATGGATTTGGAATTATGGAGCTAGCAAGTAGGGGAGTGATGGTATATCATCCGTATGATGCTCCGACAGGAGGCACATACTCCGTCCTAAAAGCGGATAAAGACGCCAAGATTGTTGCTGAAGGAGTGGTATGGATCTTCGAAAAAGATCGCTCAAAATTTCTCGGTACACAAGACATGTATCTCGAAGTGGATGGCAAAAGAGTGAACAAAATGTCTGCCGCCACTGACCGTCTGATCGGGAGGACTGAGCTGAGCCTCAAAGCCGGCGATATCGTCAAAGTCGGAACCCCAATTTCCGACGAAATAGGAAAAGCCAGCAGCATCTGGCAACGTTTTATCCCACAATAGGATAATCAACCAATAGCCTCGTAAGATGTATTTCTTACGAGGCTTTTTTATATCAGAACAAGAAAAAAGACCCAAGCATTTGCTGGGTCTTGCGAACATTCAAACTGTGAGTACTACTTCACCATCAGCTCCCCGATGATATGCGCTCTTTTGTAGGGCATAGATTCGGTGAGAAGCATTGAGGTGAGGGCCTCATTGGGATCAAGAGCGAGAAGCGCAAAGAGCTCCTTGAATGGCTTAATCACGAAATCCCTCCAATCAAGATAATCAGCACCGGTCAGAATATCGGACTTCGTTTCCCGCTCCCATTCAGCAACGCGGGCGTTCATGATACCAATGATGGAATGAAGATTATTGCGCATCACGTCATGTAGTCGAGCATGAGTAGACACATTTTCTCGATACGTTGTTTCCTGAAAGAGTGATATCCATCGATAGACCTGTCGAGCATTTCTCGGCAAGAGATAGGCAAAGAGCCGAGGAAAATCAACATGTTCCAAAAATTTCCTTGGTTCATGAATGTACCCTGCGCTCATCGCCTCGAGAGTATCGAGTTTTTCCTGAGGGAAAGGTCTTTTCAGGAGTATATCTATGAGCAGCCCCGCAATATTTGCGCAGACATTTTTCTTCCATACCGCCAGGATGAAGGAGTGATCTTCTGCGTCAAGGAGAGTATAGTGGAGTCCTGAACCTTCCTTGGGATAGAGATACGAAAAAATATCCTCTATATCCCGAGGGTAATGGGTAGCGCTATGTTCCATAAAGTGCAGAGTGATCGCCTTGAGCACCTCCTTGAATGCCCTTTTGGAGACGGCGTTCGGGGGATCAGCAACGTCAAGGACATTTTCCTTAATATCTAAGTACACACCGATGAAAAACACCTCTTGTATAGCAGGCAAAAACTCTTCTATAGCATAGCTGCAGAGAATATTCCTCACGGGGATTGAATCAAGAATTCTCCCTTTCGCACCCTGATCTATAACGATGGCACGCACAAGCTCCTCGGACATAATCATGACGGTATCTATCGCAGGGATAAACCGTGCGTTTCGAGACCAACGTCTTTCCTGAATATGCTTGAGGATGATCTTGTTGAGGACCTGATCTTCTCGGTACACACGATCAGTGCCCTCTACTGTCCTGTAGATACTCTCATTGTCGATGTATTGTTCCTGTACAACTTCTGCACAAGCAGCAATAACGAACGGGTGATCTGAGTCGCTGAGAGCTGCAAGTATCACCCTTCTTATAGCCATTTCCCGAGAATTTTCCACGCAATCTTGTTTGTACGGCCATCGTGTGGCGAGTGACTGAATGGCGATCAATTGACCACGAAATTCTCCGTTCTCGGCCATTGCGAGCAAGGTATTGTAGATATTATCATCAATCTCCGAAGGCGATGAATGAGCCAACACTACTCTCGCTGTCTGCTGTATATCCATGTATTCCCTCTCGATTTCAGAAAGCGTTCTTCGCTGCTTGCGCCCGAGACACTCATGGAGATGGGCATTTCTTGCTTCTGAAAGAAACATTTTCGCCATCTCCGCAAGGGTACCAGCTTTACAAGAAGGAAGAACATCGACCACGTCAGAAAGCATACCTTTCCAGATCATATGCCCATCGGTATCAGTTTCTGTGTCACAGAAACCACTGATAGTTTTGCAAACATATTCCGCAGCAGCAAAACGATGAGCAGCCGAACGAGACACGATATACCAGCAATCATCACGGAGGGCGCGGGTATCAGAGGACTTCCTATGGAGGGTTATTATCGCGGGTAATACCGCATCGTAATTATGAGCCTCCTCCATAGAGATGAGACCTTCGGCGATCAAACGTCGAAGGCGGGATACGAGGCTTGCTCGAGCTGGCTCCTCGCCCTGTAATAGGGTGAGTACTTGATCGGCATCAAGAAATGCCTTGATAACCCTAGGGTCATCAAGCGAGATCTTCTTTTGGTCCAAAAGAACCATAATTCCCGTAAGATTAGACATTTTCCTTTTTTCTCCTATTTTTTGCTTATACTTTGTATAGATTTTCAAAAAACGTAAATCCAACCCACTATATCGCGTTTAAACGGTTTTGTCAAGGGAAAGGCCCTATTTTAAAAGGAGAAACTCTGTAACGGGGAGTAATAGCCAATAAACACACCCAATACGCTATTTTGCCCATAAAACACTTGACAAAGAGGGGAATTTGTGGTACAATAGCTGTAAATAAAACGTACATTCAAACAAAGGAGAAAAACATGATAAAAGCAAAGCAGACCCGAGACAAAGATGGTGCAACATACCAACTCCCGATACTTATATTCAAAGATCCGTTCGAAGCGATCGGTCACCTAGTCAAGTATGAACTTGGCTATGGGGGTGAAATAATGGGTATCTCGGCAGAAAGCGTCATGATACAGACGCGTGTTGCGGGCTGCATCGACACCACGATTTTCGAGGGCCCCGCAGATGAAATGAAGGCGATCCTCGAATTTACCCGCCTTTATCTAGAGATGGGCAAAAAATACGAGGACATTGATTACGTCTCCGCCCAGGAATGGCGGCTGGCTACCACCAACATCCCCGATGGAGCTACCGACATGGAGCTATTCGTTTCGACGATAGCTCCCCCAGTTGTCTACGAAGATATTTTGAAGGAGGCGGTTATGCTCGCCGGAGGGGTTGGGGAACACTTTAAGGTCGGGCTTGCTGTTGAGTTTGACGACCTGATTGCTGCAATCCAGCTTTTTCGTGAAGGGCTTTGTTCCTTCCGTGAGGCGCTTACAATCTAGCCCCGCAGTCGTCAATCAATCGAGTTCTCTTCTATGAAGCGAACTCTTTTTTTATACCAAAAACCCCGCTCTTGTAGCGGGGCTTTAAAATAATCGTCACCTCGCGAGACCCCTGAAAAATTGATGAATTTTCATTGAATGGGCTGTTGAATTCAGGAGATGTAGATTTAGCTACATTGAGTTAATTCAACGGGTGCCCATGAAATGAAAAGGCGCGATTTTGCAGGGGCCTCTCTACTTCACCGTCACAACGTCATCCTTTACATCAAGCGCAATCCGCTTGCCCTCGAGGATTTCTCCCTCAACGATACGCGATGCGAGGGGATTGAGGATAGAAGACTGAATGACGCGCTTGAGAGGACGAGCACCATAGAATGGATCGTATCCTTTCTTTGCGAGGTATTCGATGACCTTCGGCGTGTACTTGACTTCGATGCCTTGTTTTGTGAGGCGCATGATAGCTTTGGCGAGCTGCAGTTCGACGATCTGCGCGATGAGTTGCTCGGTGAGCGCATGGAAGATGATGATGTCGTCGATACGATTGAGGAACTCCGGTTTAAAGTGCTTCTGAAGCGTTTCGCGAATACGGGTACTCATCTCACTATCACTCATGCGATCTCCGTGATCAGAACTTTCCGAGAACCCAATACCTGCGCTACGAATGAGATCACCGCCGAGGTTTGACGTCATGATGATGATCGTGTTCTTGAAGTTTACCTTACGTCCCTTTGCATCGGTGACATGACCATCATCAAGAATCTGCAAAAGGATATTAAAAATCTCCGGATGCGCCTTTTCAATTTCATCAAAAAGAATCACGCTGTACGGTTTGCGACGTACCATTTCCGTGAGCTGCCCGCCTTCATCATAGCCGACATATCCCGGCGGTGAGCCGATGAGACGAGAAACAGAATGCTTTTCGCCATATTCACTCATATCGACACGAATCAGCGCAGACTCATCGTTGAACATGAATCCCGTTAACGCTTTGGCAAGTTCTGTTTTTCCCACTCCTGTAGGACCTACAAAAATGAACGACCCGATAGGACGCCCCTCTTCAGAAAGTCCTGCGCGTGCGCGGCGTAGTGCATTCGATACCGCGCTGATTGCCTCATGCTGTCCGATGACGCGTTTCGAAAGAATATCTTCCGCCTTCGCGAGCTTCGCTGCTTCACTTTCGAGAATGCGTGCAGAAGGGATACCGGTCCATCGTGCGACCACCTTTGCAATATCTTCCTCGGTGACTTCTTCTTTGAGAAAGCGATGATCTTTTTCGAGAAGCGTGAGTTTCTTTTCTGAGCGTTTGATTTCTTTTTCGACTTGGGGGATCTTGCCGTAGCGAATTTCCGCCACACGAGAGAGATCAACGTGACGCTCGGCGATGTCTGCCTCCTGACGAAGCTGCTCTATTGCTTTGCGATGGGTACGGATATCAGTGATGAGTGCCTTTTCATTATTCCATGCTGCCTCGAGCTGCGACGAACGTTCCTGAAATTCAGCGAGTTCTTTCTCGAGGTCTTTGAGACGTGATTTTGCCGCTTTGTCTTCTTCTTTTTGCAGCGCACGCTTTTCAATCTCCAGCTTGATGATGCTGCGCTGTAGGCGATCGAGCTCGACCGGCTGGCTTTCGATTTGGAGACGGATAGCAGAGGTGGCCTCGTCAATGAGATCAATAGCTTTGTCAGGCAAAAAGCGATCGGCGATGTACCGGTGGGAGAGCTTGGCAGCGGAAACGATCGCACTGTCAGTGATACGCACGCCGTGGTGGACTTCATATTTTTCTTTGATACCGCGTAGAATAGCGATCGTGTCATCAATCGTCGGTTCATCGACATAGACGGGCTGGAATCGTCGTTCAAATGCCGCATCGTTCTCGATATGTTTGCGAAACTCTTTGTAGGTAGTTGCGCCGATTGTACGGATCTCTCCGCGGGCAAGCGCAGGCTTGAGCATGTTTGACGCATCGATTGCCCCTTCAGCACCTCCCGCACCAACGAGCGTATGGATCTCATCGACAAAGAGAATGATCTTCCCTGCCGCCTGTTTGATTTCTTTCAAAACTGCCTTGAGACGATCCTCAAAATCTCCCCGAAACTTCGTTCCCGCAACGAGCGCACCGATATCGAGAGAGAGGATTTCTTTATCCTTCAAAGACTCGGGAACATCACCCGACACAATACGCTGGGCAAGTCCTTCAGCAATCGCAGTCTTTCCAACACCCGCCTCACCGACGAGGATAGGGTTGTTCTTTGTGCGGCGAGAGAGGATCTGAATCACGCGCCGAATTTCTTCATCACGACCGATGACAGGGTCGAGTTTTTCCTGACGGGCAAGGTCAGTCAAATTCACCGTATATTTATCAAACACCTGATATTTGCTTTCCGGATCGGGATCGGTTATTTTTTGTGATCCACGAAGGGTCGCGAGGATCTGGAGTACCTCCTCATAGGTGACATCATACGTAGCGAGAATGTGCCCCGCCATCGATTCATTTTGGAGCATCGAAAGGAAGAGGTGCTCCGTGCTGATATATTCATCACGAATATTCTGTGCCTCCTTGCCCGCCTGATTGAGAACGCGTGCGAGCTCCTGGGCGACATACACCTGTCCAGGTGCCTCTTCATTTTTGGGCAAGCTCATGATCTCTTCTTCCAGAATCTCCACGAGCTCAGGAACGGGGACCTCTAATTTGTGTAAAATACTGGAAACAATGCCCTGAGGTTGACTGATAAGGGCAAACAAAAGATGGAGCGTCGTGAGTTCATGATGACCATGCTCGGTGGCGAACATCTGTGCATTCTGCAGCGTTTCCTGTGCGCGATTGGTAAATTTGTTATTCATCATATATAGGAAAGCATGGGGGAGAATAGGGGATATTAGCAATCAGTACGATAGACTGCTAATTCAGTATACAGCGAGAAAGGATAAAGTCAATATATAGTATACCACAGGGTATTTTTGTTCCTATAAATATAAGCTATATCGGGTATCTTGACGGTGGCCGTACAAAGTGATAGTATCGATATTCAAGCAGTATACACAAGAACCAAAACAGGAAGAACAAGAAAAAAGGAGCGGAATAGTGAGTAAAAAAGTACACCAGACCTTTGATAAAGTAGCAGGAAACCACAAGAAGACCTTCAGTGAGCTATATACACTATGTGCATGGGCACAGAATTGTATCCACGTAACAAGAGTGAAGCGGGCTAGGATCTCCAACAGCCACTCAAAGACACGGAGGTTTATCTTCAAAATAGGAAGTGATTGTGTCGAAATAGGGGTCAGGGGAATATCGGCATATCAAGACATCTTCCTCATGACAAAAAAT
>JAHFHK010000043.1 GCA_023246955.1 Candidatus Uhrbacteria bacterium | reverse complement strand
ATACACCTTTGACCAGACAAAAGAATGGATTCCCGATGTGCGGGTTTCATCCAGCCAGCTTATGGTAGGTGAGATGACCTACCGCATAACGGCGCGTAAAGGGGGGCAGTATGTGACGCATTTCCAGAAGCCCATCACAATGACATTTCGCTATAACACGAGGCAGATATGTTTTTGTCGAGAGCTAACCGGCAAGGTATACCGTTGGGATGATTTATCTCGAAGGTGGCTTTCAGAGCCCTCGAGTCACGTGGATCCTGTCGCAAAAACCGTCACGGTGACCACAGATCACTTCACGTTCTTTGCACTCATCGCTGATGCCCTCCCCCTTCCACCAGAAGAGGTAGAGAAACCAAAACCAGAAGAGATAGAAAAGTCTACCGTGGAGACGTCGAAGATTGCATCCTCAAGTATCCAGCTCACGGAGAGCGGTAAAGGGAAGTTGGCAATACAAAAGGATTCATTTCAGGCAACTGCGGGAGGATCACTGGAGATCTGTATCCCTGCGAGCCTCTTCAAGAAACCAGTGAAAACAGTATCGGTGCTCCTCGGAGAAGACCAGTATTTGCTCGTGCTTGACGCAAAGAAGGGGTGCTACTATACCAAGATAACGGTTCCTAAGAAGAAGGGAGAGTACGATATGCTCCTGCGTGTTACGTATACCGATGACTCAGTGGAGATTATTCGTCTCGGTATGTCAGTGATTGATCTTGGTTTTGTGCCCCTCAAGCCCACAACACAATTCTCTCGCGTCGTGAATCAAGCCGCCTCAGTCGCCGCCGTATTGAATGCGGTCGTGGGTGAGACGGTGAAGGCAGCGCAGCCCGCACTGCAGGCTGCGGTAGTGGCCACTGCCCCCATACTCGCCGCTTCGAATCCCGGTATCCTGTCAAATCTCGCAAACCTTCAGCAGTACCTCTCGCAGCTTCCTTCGTGGATCCTCTCTCTATTTGGCATCAAACGCCGCCGCCGCTCATGGGGCTCGGTCTATAACGCTATCACGAAGACGCCAGTTGACCTTGCCATCGTCCGTCTTTTTGAGGCAAAGACAAAGCGTCTGATTGCAACCGAAGTGACGGATGGCGAGGGAAGATTTAGTTTCCTCCCTCGTCAAGGCGAATATTATATCGAAGCATCAAAACCCCCCCTTCATTTCCCCTCAACGCTGATATCGGGGGTGGTGGACGGAGAATATACGGATATATATCGCGGAGAAGCCTTTGCAATCACCAGCGATGAACAGCTTCTCAAGTTCAGTCTCCCGCTCGATCCTGTCGATGTGCGCGTGAAACCCCGTTCGCCGTTCAAGCGTTTTGGGATACTCCTCGCAAAATACTCAGTAGCCATGATGACCGTCAGTTTTGTGATGAGTATTTTACTTGCGCTGTACATTCCCTCGCTCCTGAATTATGTGCTCATGGGAATATTTGGTGCATTCTATCTTATGCAGATCATGCTTCTTCCGAAAAAAGAAAAGACCTGGGGTACAATATTCGACACACTGACCTTCGAGCCCGTTCCCCTCACCGCGATCAGTATCTTTAACGCAAAGACAAACAAGCTCCTCAAGACACGTCTGTCGGACTACCTTGGCCGTTTCAATTTTCTTGCCCCTCCAGGCGAGTACAAGGTAACCGTACAGCGTGCGAATTACGTATTTCCGCCCCACAAGACTCCAAAATCCAAGAAGTTCAAGAACGTATATATGGGGGATACCTTTACACTGAAGCGCGACAAGGGTATTATCAAGGCAGATATTCCTATGGAGCGCAAAAGCCTCACATAAGAGCGCTCAACAGCCCCGAGGAGATTTTCATTCATGATGTGTGTGAACTACTATGAATCTCTACAAAGATATTGCAACATACAGCGACGAAGAAAAGAAGTATTTTCACGTAGTGGTAGACGTGCCAAAAGGAGCGAGCAATAAGTATGAATACGATGAACAGGGCGGATACTTTGTGCTCGACCGCACACTATATCATCAGATGTTCTATCCGTTTGATTACGGATTTATCCCTCAGACCCACGCGGGCGACGGTGACGCGGTTGACGTATGTCTTCTGGTAACACACCCCACATTCTCTGGATGCGTAATCAAGGCACGTGCTATTGGCATGATCAAGACGAGTGATGAAAAGGGAGAGGACATGAAGATTATCGCCGTTCCTCACGAAAAGATCGACCCACGCTTTGCTGAAGTCCAGACCATCGACGACCTCCCTGCCCATTTTCGAGAAGAACTACTTCTTCATTTTAAGGAATACAAAAAACTCGAACCAGGCAAGTATGAGAAGGTGGTTATTTCCGGGTTCGCTGCAAAGGATGACGCCTATGCACTCATCGAGGAGTCACGAAAGGCATATCACGGCGAGCTTGCGGCATAGCCAAGCAAAGATAAAAAGTACTCACCTTGACGAAACGAGCCACATAGGGTATACTCCCCAAAGATACGATAGTTTATGATCCTAAACTATCTTTTTTTGTTTTCAAATATAAGAATCGTTCACGTAATTACCTTTGTATGAACAACCCCATTGCATCAGCGATAAAACAAATTTGCGACGAAAAAGGCATTCCGCAAGAGAGCGTTATTGAAGCGCTCGAAGCAGCTCTTGCCGCCGCATACCGAAAAGATTTTGGTGAGAAAAACCAGAATATTCGGGTTGTTTTTGATGTAAAAACAGGAGAATCACACGTATTTGATGTAAAGGAAGTGGTACGTGACTATACCGAAGAGGAAATGGCAGCACAAGCGGAGGCGCATGCAACCCATGCCGAAGAAACACGACAAGAAGGTGCGCGCCCCATGCCTCGCCACGAAGAAAATGGTATAGAAGAAGAAAGCGAAGAAGAAAAGCGCTTCAACCCAAAGACTGATATTATGGTAACCGACGCACGCCAGCTCAAGGAGGACGCTGCGATCGGAGAGGAGATCACCACAGAACTCCGCGTACCAGAAAGCTACGGACGTATGGCAGCACAGACTGCCAAGCAGGTAATTATTCAAAAAATTCGAGAAGCAGAGCGCGAATTGATTTTTGAAGACTTCAAAGACAAAGAGGATATGATCCTCATGGGAACCGTCCAGCGTCGCGAGGGAAATCGAATCTTGGTAGATCTAGGAAAAGCAACCGGATCTATGCCACTTTCAGAAACCGTACATCGAGAGCGATATAATCCAGGAGATCGTATCAAGGTATATGTTGTAGAGGTATCGATGACGAATCGTGGTCCCGAGATTATTGTATCCCGATCACATCCGAACATGGTGAAGAAAGTATTTGAGTTTGAGATCCCCGAGCTCGGTACCGGGGCGATAGAAATCAAGGGAGTGAGTCGTGACGCAGGAGAGCGCTCCAAGGTTTCCGTAGTTGCTCACCAAGAAAACATCGACCCTATTGGATCCTGTATCGGACAACGCGGAAGCCGTATTCAGACTATTATTGCAGAGCTAGGAGGTGAAAAGGTAGACGTTATAGAATATGATGAAGATGCCTCAGCATACATCGTGAACGCACTTTCCCCAGCAAAGATTGACTCGGTAGAGCTGCATGAAGCATCTCGTACGGCACGTGTCCATGTCCCCGAAGAGCAGTATTCTCTCGCGATTGGACGAGGAGGACAGAATGTACGTCTTGCAAGCCAGTTGACAGGATGGAATATTGAGGTAGTATTGGAGAAAGCAGAGACGCCAGAAGAAGAGCCAGTACATGGCGACCTTCCAGAAGTCTCAACATCAGAGGAAGAGAGTGAAGTTGCTTTCGAGGTTGTTCCAGAGGCGGAAGAGCCGTCTACGGAAAGCCCATCAGAAGAAAGCCCATCAGAGCAAGATGATAGTGTTGCGGCCGCTCAGGAATCGGCGGAGGCAGCCTCAGAGCCAGAAGAGGCGCATATTGAAGCCAAAGAAGAAGCACAATAAATTAATAACACTAATTCATAATTCTTATTCATAATAGTATGGACACAAAAAACGCAGCAGCATCAACGGATTTCAAGGACCTTTTGCAGGAATACGGCGTATCGCTCCCCAAGGTAGGCGACATGATCGAAGGAACGGTAGTGAATGTAGGAAAGAGCGAAGTGCAGGTAGATATTAACGGAATCGCGACTGGTGTGGTGCGCGGATTTGAACTGGTTGATGAATCAGGAGAATACTCTGACCTTTCTGTCGGGGACACCGTACTCGCAACCGTTCTTGACCTAGAAAATGAACACGGATCCATCGAACTTTCCTTCCGTTCAGCAGGACACAAGAAGGCGTGGGATTCCCTCACGGTACTCATGAAGAGCGGTGAGGTGATCGGTGCAAAGATTGGCGAAGCAAACAAAGGTGGTCTCATGGTAACCGTAGGGAAGATCCAGGGCTTCTTGCCAGTATCTCAGCTTTCGCCCGAACACTATCCTCGCATTCAGGGAGGGGATAAGAACAAGATTCTTGAGCGTCTCAAGACCTATGTCGGTGACACATTTGAAGTAAAAATAATCGACATTAACGACGAAGAAGAAAAGCTCATCGTTTCCGAAAAGGCAGTATGGGAAGAGAAACAGCGCGACGTCATCTCGAGTTATAAAGTAGGAGACACCGTGGAGGGAGCAGTAACCGTTATTACCGACTTTGGTGTATTCGTAGAGTTCGGTGAAGGCCTCGAAGGATTGGTACACATCTCTGAGCTCGCATGGCAGCGTATTGAAGATCCACATGACATCGTAAAGCGTGGACAGGTGATCAAGGCGGAGATCATCAAGATCGAAGGCTCAAAGATTTTCCTTTCGATGAAGAAGCTCATCAAGGATCCATGGAGCGGAGTTACCGAGCGCTATAGTGTAGGAATGCGCGTAAAGGGTAAGGTCCTCAAAATCAACTCCTTTGGTCTTTTTGTGGAGCTCGATCCAGACATTCATGGTCTTGCACATATTTCAGAGCTTTCAAATAAGTCCATCTCTGATCCGCACGATATTGCAAAAATCGGCGACGTACTCGACTTTGCAATCGTATCCATCAAGCCCGAAGAACATCGTCTCGGGCTAAGTATCAAGGCACTCTCACAAAGCGCAAAAGCCGGCGGTGAAAAAGCGGCTACGGAAAAGTCAGCAGAAGAGAAGGCGGCGAAGGCGCCCGTTGAAGCCAGAAAAGAAACAATAGAAGAGAAGCCAGTGGCAGAGGAAGCACCAGAAAAAACAACGGACACCGCGCCAGCAGAATAACTACAGGTAAAAGGAGGCGTAAGCCTCTTTTTACAATCACTCTTGATCGCAACACCCATGAAACCCATCGCCAAAAACATTCTTATCTTTGCCGCCTCCCTCATTGTCTTGGGAGGACTTCTGAGTTTCTATGATAGCTCATGGATCAAAAAACCCGAGGAGCGTGGGGTGAATAATCTCGTCCAGTCAATCAATGAAGAGAAGGTGAGTAAACTCGAAATAAAAGGAGATACGGTAACCGTATTTCTTTCTGATGGATCGAGCTATTTTGTGCGAAAGGAACCGGGGACATCACTCTCGGAATTAGTAAAAAACTACAGTATCGATCCTGCAAAAATTACTAAAGTATCACAAAACGTCAAAGATGAATCGGGAATGTTTTGGGTGGGAACCATCCTCCCTATGCTCGTACCACTGGTACTGGTCGCATTGTTCATCTATTTCATGTTTCGTCAGGTACAAGGTGCGAACTCACGCGCGATGATGTTCGGTATGAGCCGTGCTCGTGAATTTGACCCAAAGGCGTCTACGGTCAATGTCACCTTCAAAGATGTAGCGGGAGTAAAAGAGGCAAAGCAGGAATTAGAGGAGGTGGTCGAGTTTCTCAAGGAGCCAAAAAAGTTTTTGGCGATGGGGGCAAAGATTCCGAGGGGCGTACTTTTGATGGGAGCGCCAGGAACCGGAAAAACATTGTTGGCGCGTGCAGTCGCCGGCGAGGCGGGTGTTTCGTTTCTCTTCATGAGTGCATCGGAATTCGGCGAAATGTTCGTAGGGGTGGGTGCGAGTCGTGTTCGCGATCTCTTTGACCGCGCAAAGAAGATGGCGCCATGTATTATTTTTATTGATGAAATTGACGCCGTGGGACGCATGCGCGGAATGAGCGTGAGCGGTGGTCGCAGCGAAGATGAGCAAACTTTGAATCAAATTCTGACAGAAATGGACGGCTTTGAACCGAACTCATCCGTCATTATTCTTGCGGCAACGAATCGACCCGACGTGCTTGATCCAGCATTGCTCCGTCCAGGGCGCTTTGATCGACGAGTTATGCTTAATCTCCCTAATATCGCCGACCGAGAAGAGATCATGAAAGTGCATGCGGCGAACAAGCCGCTCGCACCAGATATCGATATGCACCAGGTCGCATCGCGCACCCCAGGATTTTCTGGGGCGGATCTTGCCAATCTATTGAACGAGGCAGCAATTTTGGCAGCCCGCAGAAATGATACCGTGATCACCAAAGAAGACGTCCTGACGAGTATCGAAAAAGTCATGCTCGGCCCGGAGCGAAAGAATCAAATGATGTCCGAAAAAGAAAAGAAAATAACTGCCTACCATGAAGGAGGGCACGCGCTCGTCGGACACCATACCGAGGGAGCATCCCCAGTACAAAAAATATCAGTGATCTCTCGAGGACAGGCAGCCGGGTATACGATCAATATGCCGATGGAGGACAAGTACTTCCACACAAAATCAGAATTTGTTGCGGAGATGGCAGTGATGCTCGGAGGATACGCGGCCGAAGAGATTATCTTTGGCGAAGTAACGACGGGAGCGCATAACGATCTTCAGAAAGCAACCAACCTCGCCAAGAAACTTATCACTGATTACGGGATGAGCGAGAGTATGAGTCCGCGTACCTTTGGGAACAAAGAAGACATGATGTTCATAGGTCGTGAAGCATATGGACAGCGCGACTACAGCGAAAAGACCGCCGAAGTAATCGATCATGAAGTAGAGAAGCTCATTAAGCAAGCTCGGGAAACGGCACAAGAGGTTATCAAAAAACATAGATCAAAACTCGAAGCGGTGGTACAATCTCTACTAGAGAAAGAAACCATAGAGCGCGAAGAGTTTGTGAAGCTCATGGCCTAACAAAGAATAAGAGACCGCGTAAGGAGATTCCCTATGCCCTCCTTCCCCAACAACTCCTCACCCCTTTCCCTTTCTTCATCAAAAACGCAAGCAAAGTTTGCGGAAAAGATGCAAGAGATGGAACACAAAGAACTTGAGCGACAAGCTCAAGTTTTTGCGTTGACCCAAGGGCTTCCCTATATCTATCTCGTCTCCATCCCTATCCTACCAGGGCCACTCGGGGTCATACCGGTCGAGGATGCCCAGCGTCTCAAGATGGTGTGTTTTGATGAAAGCGCAAAAGAAAAACGTGTTGCAGTCCTCGACTCACGATCACCAGAGGTCCGAGACTATATAGCAGCACTCGCCGAGAAGCACCACACCACCATCTCGGTCAACATAATGTCGGCCACAAGCCTCGAAGCAGTCTTGAAGCTATATGCGCGCCTCCCAAAGATCACCGAAGAGGTAGCAGGGGTAGCGATCAGCGAAGCGGACTTAGCAAAGTACAGCGAGGGGTTCAACGATATCCGCAAAGTACAAGAAGCGCTCAAGAATATCACGCTCACCGAGACACTCACCGCGTTGATCGCCATAGCCATGCAATCACGCGCGTCAGATATTCACGTCGAAGCAGAAGAAGAGAATGTCGTGGTGCGTCTCCGTATCGATGGAGTTCTGCACGAAGTTGCGCTACTCGACCACGCAGCATGGCCCAAGATTATCTCCCGCGTAAAACTCTTATCGGGTCTCAAAATTAATATCGCTGATCGACCACAGGATGGACGTTTTACGATTTTTGTAAAAGGAGACAAAGTCGACGTACGTGTATCAACGCTACCGACCAGCTACGGAGAGAGCGTTGTTATGCGTCTCCTGCGCTCAACCTCGGCCGGGTTAAGTTTTAGTGATCTAGGACTCTCGGATTACAACGCCGCATTACTCAAAAAAGAAATAGAAAAGCCGAACGGCATGATCGTAAACACCGGTCCCACAGGATCAGGAAAAACCACGACGCTGTATGCAATCCTCAATACCCTCAACTCAAAGGAAGTAAAAATCATTACCCTTGAAGACCCAGTAGAATACAAGCTGAAGGGGATCAACCAGAGCCAGATTGATATGGCAAAGGGGTATACGTTTGCAGCCGGTCTGCGCTCAATCTTGCGTCAAGATCCCGATATCGTGATGGTCGGAGAAATCCGCGATCTTGAGACCGCAGATATTGCTATCAATGCCGCGCTCACGGGGCATCTCGTGATATCTACTATCCATACCAATAGTGCAGCGGGAGCGGTTCCCCGCTTCCTCGCCATGGGAGTGAAGTCATTCCTCCTCGCACCAGCAGTATCAACAATCATCGGCCAGCGTCTCGTCCGTCGTCTCTGCCCTACCTGTAAGAAAGAAATACCCCTCACCGAAGAGCAGAAGGCACGGGCAATTGAGGCAGTTTCAAAAATATCCCCCGTGAGCGGTATTACCGTCGACATGGCGGGGGCACATTTCTTTGGACCTGTCGGGTGCGAAGCCTGTTATGGACTCGGGTATAAGGGACGTATGGCAATCTATGAGATTATGAGCATGAATTCCGACCTCGAAAAGGCAATCCTCGCCGATCAGGTATCTGAGTATGCCATTGCTGACATTGCGATGCAGCACGGGATGATTACGATGCTCCAGGATGGCCTTCTACGCGCCATAGAGGGGGTTACATCGGTCGAAGAGGTGTTCTCGGTAACTGAGTAGCGCCCGGGGGCTTGACGCCCTTCCGGAAAC
>JAHFHK010000042.1 GCA_023246955.1 Candidatus Uhrbacteria bacterium | reverse complement strand
GAAGAATATCCCGAAGCATAGCCATTCAAAATGAAAAACAGGGGAGTCTCCGATAAGAGCGCTTTGCAGTCTTTTAAAAGCTCAAAGAGATTTTTTTCAAGATGCCACATTGTCCCTTTTGGCCCATGACCAAATGCAGGAGGATCCAGCAAAATTCCGTCGTACCGTGAACCCCGCTGCAATTCTCGTTTTACAAATACCCGCGCATCTTCAGGGATCCATCGAATGGGCAAGTGCGCGATACCAGAAAGAGTCTGATTCTCACGCCCCTGCGTAATTGCAGGCTTTGATGCATCGACATGAACCACTTCAGCACCCGCACGTGCACAGGCCAGCGATGCAACGCCGGTATACCCAAAAAGATTAAGTACACGTGGTGTTTTTGTTTTTGAAGTCCTGATTGCATCCTCCATCCATTCCCAATGCGGCGCATGTTCCGGAAAAAGTCCTACGTGCTTGAACGCACCCCTGCGACACTGCAACGTAAAGCCAGCAAAATCCATGTTCCATATTTCGGGACACGTACGACTTTTCCAAGACCCTCCCTGCGCATCGGCACTAAACACCGCATCAGCAGTACGCGCCCACTCACGAGAGGAAGCATGAGGCCACAGCGCCTGTGGATCAGGACGAAGAGTAGTGTAAGCCCCCCACTGCTCATAGCGCATTCCATCGCCCGTTGCGATACAAGAATACCCTTCTCGAGAGGAAGTAACTAATCGATATGCTTCGTTCATATAAGATTTTCTAGCGCACGATCAAGGGCCTCATGATCGATAAGCGGAAGAGTGCCCCCTCGTTCAACATCGCTGATAACTGATTCGGGGGTGGTACTAACAACAATATGATCATCAACGCGTACATTGGGTGAATACGTACATGCACCCATGCAATCACAACGCCCTAGCTCTTCAGCGATAACGCATCCCTTGTCTTGCGCATCAAGAAGCACACGATAGAGCTGATCAGAATTCCGTGCGCTGCAACTCTTTCCCTTGCACACCTGAACAATTTTTTTCAAAGAATCGGACATACCTATGCAAGAAGCTTCGGAAGATCGATCTCTTCATCAATACGAATCTGCGCAACAAAGTCGGGGACATGGCTCACAAGGATCAAAGCACCCTCAAAAGAATCCAACGCACGTGCCATAACAGGAATATGACGGAAGTTCATGTGATTCGTCGGCTCATCGAGAACGATCAGAGCAGGCTTAAGCAGAACAATACGCGCCAACGACAGCAACCCTTTTTGCCCTTCAGAAAGCAAGGCAACTACCGTATCCAATGCTTTACTGTTCAAAAGAAACACTGAAGCAGTCCCGCGAATGAGTTGCTCATCAGGAGCCCCCACCGCTTCACGTAAAACTTCATACCCAGTTTTCGAATAATCAAGGTTAGAAAAGTCCTGACGATAGTATCCGATAACCATATCAGTGGGAATGGTCACGATTGATGGATCTCTATTCACGATACGCTCGAGCAACGTACTCTTCCCTATCCCATTAGGACCTTTGAGAGTAACATGGGATTTCTTACGCAAAATCATATCAAACGGACGCGCGACAACTTCCCCCGCAACTAATCCATCGATGGCATTAAACGAAACAATCTTCCCGTCAAAATACTGATCAAAACTTTGAACCGGTATACTGAATTCCCTGATTGGCTTATCCTCGCGACGAACGTCCACCTTTTGCTCTTCTTTTTCATCGGCAGTATCACGAAGACGCTTTGCGACCGAACGAAGTTTTCCTCCCTTGTGCGCAAATACATTCGCTTGATCTTTCATACGCTGAATTTCAGCATCCATACGTGCATTCTGCAACCGCTCACGCTCAATACGTTTTCCGATCTCATCCACCACGTCAAAATAATTTCCGACATACTGCTCAATCTTGTTCGTATGGACATCCAGATACAAAACACCATCCGTAAACGCATTCAAAAAGTCCGCATCATGGGAAATAACAATACAGGTCTTTGGATATACCATGAGAAACCCCGTAAGGTAATCGATGCCTGATTGATCCAGATTATTCGTCGGCTCATCCAGAAGCAAAATATCAGGATCGGGGATAAGTGCATAGGCAAGCAAGAGTCGTGCCTGCTGACCTCCGGAACAATCGCCCACTTTCCGATCAAGGGGAAGTGAAATATTAAGTGGCTCAAATACTTCTTTGACGCGACGATCGAGGTGATAGTCTTCTTTTTGAAAATTCGTCATGAAAAACTCTCGGATTGTAAGATCGAGATACTGCTTTGGCATAACCTGAAGCGAAACACCAATCGATGCATCTTTGGGAGTAGTAAAAACAGAACCCTCCTTGGGCTTGAGCTCCCCAGTGATAAGCTTAAAAAGCGTAGACTTCCCTGCCCCATTTTGCCCCATAAGGGTAATCTTTGAGCCTTCACGTACCGAAAAACTCGCCTCATCGAGTGTTCTGCGGGAGGAACCGTATTCAAATGTTACCTCGTCAAACCGTATAATTACATTACCTTGTGCCATGGTATGCTCCTAAAAAATAAATGTGCTACTAGTCTAGCACATATTATTGTTTTATTCAAGAGACAATAGTGACAAAACGCCCCACGCAACCCAGTATCTCTATCAATACTACCCGACCCCCCTACCGTACTTGAATGATCAGAGAAGGAAACCGCTCGCAAAGCAACCCCGCAATTGCATCTGCCTTCAAGGTGTATACCGGCTCAAGAGAGGCAAGTGTCGTCTCGTATCGTATATCCTGAAGACAATACAGCGTACCATCAATGAGACCCGAAGCCATCGTCACAAAGTCATCAATCGTATGCACCGCAGGAAAAATCGTTGTTCTAAATTCATGAGAAACCCCTGAACTCTGCAAAATATCAAAAGATTCATGGCACGCGTCTATAATGAAAGGGGAAATGCCAGGAGATACAAGATCATAGCGACCCCAGGGTGCCTTAATATCCATCGCTACATAATCAAGGAGGCTATCACCGATCAATTTCTCGAGAATCCGAGGCGAACACCCATTCGTATCCAGCTTTATCACGAACCCCGCATCTCTCAAGCGGCGTATCTTCTCTTCAAGATCTCTTTGCAGCGTCGGCTCTCCGCCAGTAATACATACACCCTGAATCATGGAAGAATGAGAAGAGACATAGGAAAAAATGTCCTCGAAATCAATAGAAATATTCGCCTGGATTTTTTTAGGCAACACCAAATCGGGATTATGACAATATTGACACCGCAAAGGACACCCCTGCGTAAAAATAATCGAGCAGGGGACTGTGGGAAAATCAAGAAGACTCAATGCCTGAAATCCCCCTATACGCATAGATCTCCGGCAGTATGAACCGTATATTCTAGACGCTCGGCATACTCACTCTTTTTTCCTCGATTCCACTGATCGACGGGACGAAAATATCCCATAACACGAGACCACACCTCACAAGGCGCTTGACACTGAGCGCATCGCATAACCTCTCCGCTCATATATCCATGCGTAGGACAAATACTGAACGTAGGCGTAACCGTAAAATAAGGCAAGCGATAGCTCTCCGCAATATTTTTTACAAAAGCACGACATGTTTTCCAGTCTGATACCTGCTCCCCGAGAAACATATGCAGCACAGTACCACCCGTATAGCGCGTCTGAAAAGCGTCCTGATGATCGAGAGCCTCAAGAGGATTGTCGGTATACCCCACGGGCAAATGAGTGGAATTCGTGTAATAAGGCGCCTCACGTGTCCCCGCTTGTCGTATGTCGGGATAGCGCTTTTGATCCTCCTTCGCAAATCGATAGGTCGTGCCCTCCGCAGGCGTCGCTTCCAGGTTATAAAGATTTCCGGTTTCCTCCTGATAGTCGCGAAGTTTTTCACGAACAAAATCAAGCACCGAGAGCGCAAATTCTTTCCCCTCTTTTGAAGCAATATCACACCCCATATAGTTCAGCACCGCCTCATTCATCCCATTGACCCCAATCGTAGAAAAATGCCCATGAAGAGAGGGAAGATATCGTTTCGTATACGGCAACAACCCTCTCTCAATATTTTCTGCAATCACCTTCCTTTTGAGCTCGAGAGATTCCTTCGCAAGCTCCATAAGACGCTCAACGCGATAGAAAAAACTTTCCTTATCTTTTGATAAATATCCTATACGTGCCATGTTCAGCGTCACCACTCCGATACTTCCCGTCATCTCTGCTGATCCAAAAAGTCCCCCGCCGCGCGCACGTAATTCCCGCAAATCAAGCTGAAGACGACAACACATACTCCGCACATCACTCGGATTCAAAGAAGAATTAACAAAATTCTGAAAATAGGGGATGCCATATTTTGCGGTCATCGCAAAAAGAGCTTCTATATTTTCGTTATCCCAATCAAAATCTTTCGTAATATTGTACGTAGGGATAGGAAAGGTAAACGCCCTCCCCTTTGCATCCCCCTTACTCATCACATCGATAAACGCCTTGTTAATAACGTCCATCTCCTTTTGGCAATCCCCGTAGGTAAAATCAACGTACTCACCGCCGATACAAGGACGCTTAGCGCGCATATCATCGGGGCATACCCAATCCAAGGTAATATTCGTAAATGGTGTCTGTGTCCCCCATCGTGAAGGGACATTAAGATTAAAAATAAACTGCTGGATACATTGCTTCACCTGAGCGTAAGAGAGCGCGTCATTTTTAACAAAAGGAGCGAGATAGGTATCAAACGAAGAAAAAGCCTGAGCCCCCGCCCACTCGTTCTGGAGCGTCCCCAAAAAGTTCACCATCTGCGCAGTAGCGGTCTCAAGATGACGAGGAGGTGCTGATTCCACCTTGCCATACACCCCGTTAAAACCCTCTTCGAGGAGCTGGCGCAGACTCCACCCTGCACAATACCCTGCAAAAACGTCCAAATCATGAATGTGCATGTCTCCATTCACGTGTGCATCACGAATATCAGAGCTATAGATGTTATTAAGCCAATATTTTGCAATCACCTTCCCTGCCGTATTGAGAATCATACCCCCGAGCGAATACCCCTGATTCGCATTTGCATTGACCCGCCAATCGCTCTGATTCAAATACTCCACAATCGTCTCCTCAACCCCCACCAAGGATGCCGGATCAGGTACGTTCTTGAATTGCTGCTCTGGACAAACAATATCGAGGTGGGTGTGGGTCTGCATAGTGAGCAAGATCTTATGAGACCCCTGAAAAATCGATGATTTTTCATTGAATGGGCTTTTGAATCCAGGAAACGTATAACTTATACGTTGAGTGGATTCAACGGGTGCCCATGAAATGAAAAGGCGCGGTTTTGCGGGGGTCTCTTGAGTAAAAAAATAAAACCCACCCTTATGGGTGAGCTTCATAGTGAGCTTCGTTTGGATATAACGCTATGGTCTTTTGATGAGTACTTTTGCCGGACAATCTCGTATTCCGCAAAAATATTCCTTCAACTCCGTGGCTTCAAAAACGGTGGTGCCATGACACGACTTGCATCGTATTTCCACCACCCCTTCAATCAGAACTCCCTTGAACAAAAGCTTCTTACAGTCCTTACAGCGGAATTCTTTTGTACCCATTGCTTGAGAAGTCATACCAATTCGGTTGTGATGAAGGTTCACCTATTATAGCACTCTCTTAGAAGACCCGCACCAGTGACGTTCTTGTGACTTTCATCTTCCAAAAAAGGCAAATTATCTAGAAAAGTCCACCCAGGATACGTCCGTTATCCACAGGCAAAAAAAATATAAAACCCCCGCATAGGGCGGAGGTCATATAGGGAACAGCGACAATCCTACATCCTTGCAGCCTTGAGTGCAGCAGCGCGCTTTTCTTTTGCAGCCTTTTGAGAGGCCATCATAGCATCACGTGCTGATTTGGTAGAAGCCATGTAAGCATCCTTTGCGCTCTTCGTGCTTTCTGCATACACTTTTCGTGCGGCATCAAGAGCATCTTTTGCCGCCTTGGTACTCGCAGTGTAGGTATCCTTAGACGACTTCGTGGTTGCGGTATAGCTGTCACGAGCGGTCTTCATATCCTCCATGTATGCCTTCTCAGCAGCCTTGGTCGCCTCATTGCGCATCGTTGCCTTTGCAGCACGCTCTTCTCGAGTCATAGTAGGAGCCTTGGTAGTAGATTCGGTAGTAACAGTAGTACCTGTACTGCCAGTAGTGGTCATTTCCTCAGCAAAAGCAGGGACAGCGGTCAAAATAAAAGCAGCAAGGATTGCGGAATAAAGAAGGGTTTTTTTCATACGCGTAGTATAGTTATCTCAATATAAAAGAGTACGACCTTTCAATAAAAAGTATACCATATCTCACAAAGAAAATGTGCTCCTGTCAAGCAGTGCCGCTCTCAACAAAAAAAGAGCTCATCCGAAGATGAACTCTTTTTTGAAAATCCGAGGGGATTACCATTGGCGATCACCACGATCACGAGAGAATCCTCCGCGACCCTGGCTGTTGCCACCACGGCTACCACCACCGAATGAGCTGCCGCCAGTGCGTGCAGGACGGTCACCCATAGGGCGAGCCTCGCTAACAGAGATAGCTCTGCCATCGAGTTCTTTACCGTTCCACATTTCAATAGCTGCTGCTGCTTCCTCGTCGGTTCCGTATTCAACGAAACCAAATCCGCGGGATCGTCCAGACATGCGATCGGTTACCACCGAAGCGGAAACCACTGCACCTGCCTGAGAAAACGCGTCTTTGAGACTTGCGTCGGTAGTATCCCAACTCAATCCTCCGACGTATAATTTGTTTGCCATACTTTCAAAAAAAGTAACTAATTTAGACGTGTAAGTCGACTTAGTGGCTGCAAGTACCTCGCACACGTCCCTCGAAAGGCGATGTGCGGAAAAACTATCTGTGGGCTCCTTTTTTGACAAAAGGCCTCAAATAAAGCTTTGTACGAAACCCTTACCGTACCTTTATTATGGCACAAAATGAGAGTTTTGTCAAGAGGACAACGCTATTCCTCTCCCTATACAGCAAAGCTATCAAATTACCGCCTATTTATAACTATCGTGCATTCAAGAGCTCTCTCGTCTTGGGTCCAAGAACGCCGTATCCAGTGATGCCATGTGCCTTTTGGAACCGAGCCAGTGCGGCAGAAACTTTCGCGCCAAAATAGATTGTCTCATTCCCCAAAGAGCCATTGCCCGTCGAGGCAATAGGAAATCCATGCGTATTGAGATACACCTGAAGTACGCGCACATCCTCCCCGCTCTGCCCCTCTTGAAGACTACGAGTAAATGCACCCGACACAGGGGAAGGATGGGCGGACGCAGGAGGAGTGCTCGTAGGAGTAGAAGGAGCCGAGGAAGGAGTTCCAGGAGAAGACTTCCCTATAATAATAGCGCGAGTAGCTCCATCGAGTATACCACTAACACTGATGCCTTTCGATTTCTGAAGCTTCTCGAGCGCATTGCGGGTTGCAGCTCCGAAATAATTAGTCTCTTTTCCTAATGCACCTTGGGCGGTAGGAAATCCATGAGTATTGAGATATACCTGAAGTTGTCGCACATCCTCCCCAGTTTGACCCTGATGTATGTCGCGAGTAAACAGAGAAGGTTTCTCAGCTGAAGGAGTTGATGCGGTAGGAGCTTTTGGTTTTTCCGAAGAAGGAGCGGGAGTGGTGGGCACAGGAGGTTTTACAGATGTCTTAGATGGTACGGGAGAAACAGATTTTCCTGATAAAAATGCACGAGTAGCCGTATCAAAAACACCAGACTTTGCACCGACAATATTCTTTGCCTTTTGAAATTTAGCAAGAGCGGCAGCAGCCCCAATGCCAAAATAGGTTGTTTCCTTGCCGCGAGAGCCTTGACCAAAAGTAGCGATAGGAAATCCATGCGTATTAAGAAACTTCTGCAATTCCTTGACGTCATTACCTACCACTCCGAACTTCAAATCACGAGGAAACACAAAGGTACTCAATGGAACAACGGGAGGCTTAGATGCGACAGGAGCTACAATGGGTTCAGTAACCAGCTCAGGAAATACGATAGGCTGAGAAACAACAATAGGAGTTGGCTCGGCAACAGGTGTCGGGGTGACCGTCGGGGTAGGGGTGCTCACAAAAACTCCACCACCACCACCTCCTCCTCCACCACCACCCCCACCACTAGAAACCAGAACCGCGGCAAAAATATCAGAAGGAACAAGTAAGTCTTGCTGAATAAGCTGACCCGTCGAAGTTGCCATCTTAATAACGTACGTTCCGCCATCCCCGGAGTTGAGCGGGTTAACAATACCAGAAATAGTACAAAACTGAGCTCCGGGCACCTTTGCCGTTCCTGCACTTCGGGTAATGGTCACTATCTGCCCAGAAACCGTAGTGGCGAATGCCCCATCCATGCCCGTACAAGTGCCACTCGCAGCCCCACCAACACTAAATCCTGCAGGAAAAGTAATCAACACCTTACCATCCAGAGGAAGATTCAATGTTGAAGTAAAGCTAGCGGTTGCAGTGACTGTCGACGAAACAGTAAGAGAAGAAAACGAGAGGTCCGTGCCCGTAAGCGCAGCACCCACGAACGTATCTGCCGCCACCGTCAAATCCTGCTGAATAGTCTGACCACTTGATGTTCGCATTTCAATACTATACGTCCCAGCAGTGACCGACAACGGATTGGTTATATTCGAAAGGGTACATGTTTGAGCTCCAGGAGCCTTCGGAGTGGTTCCGGTACGCGCAATAGTAACTACCTGTCCAGAAACCGTAGTGGCAAATGTGCCGTCCATACCAGTACACGTGCCTCCTGATGCAGCAGCTACATTAAATTCTGCAGGAAATGTAACGACCACCTTCCCGTTGCGACTCAATGAAAAGGCAGAGGTAAACGTTATCGTCACATTGCCCGTAGCAGGAGTGGCGAGGGAAGCAGGCTCAACATTAGTACTCGTAAGGGCAGTAGTGGCGGCAAATGTATCAGAGGCAACAGCGGTATCCTCATCAATGACTACATCGGCATTAGTGGTGGTGCGAATAACATACGTACCGCCCGCTCCTGCAACAGCAGGATTCGAAACACCTGTA
>JAHFHK010000041.1 GCA_023246955.1 Candidatus Uhrbacteria bacterium | reverse complement strand
CGTACAAAACAGCCCGACGAACTCTACACACAGATTGATCGCATCAAAGAAGTCCTCGCCGCATTCCGTATCCCTGTCTTCGAAAAAGACGGCGTAGAGGCTGATGACGTTATCGCTACACTCGCCACGCGTATTGTAGACGAAACGGAAGACATCGACGTAGTGATCGCAACAGGAGACATGGATACCCTCCAGCTCGTCAGTGACCGCGTACACGTCTACACCCTCCGCAAAGGGATCGCCGATATCGCCATGTACGACAAAGCAGCGATAGCAGAGCGATTTGATGGACTCACTCCAGAACAAGTCACGTTTTTCAAAGCACTCCGCGGCGATCCTTCCGACAACATCCCTGGAGTAAAAGGCATCGGCGAAAAAGGCGCCATCGAAATCATCAAAGCAGTAAAGACCTTTGACGCCCTCTACCCTTTCCTCGAAAAACACCCCGACGGCGGGAAGAAAATAAAAGCACCCCTCGTGAAAAAACTCCTCGAGCACGAAGAAGATGCGCGCATGAGCTATAGTCTTGTACAACTCGTAACCGACGTGGACATTTTCTTCGACAAAGAAGTATGCGCATATCACGGCCCCGATCGAGAGGTGCTCGCGCCCCTTTTTCAGGAGCTAGAATTCAACTCTCTCATGGCGCGCATCCCTGTCATAGAAGGAGAACATACAGAAGGAACAGTACCGGACGCCCCGTCATATTCAATGCTTGCATCCGCCAAAGAAGAAAAAGCATTCCTCGATCTCTGTAAAAAAAGTCCCGTATGCGTCGTGCCATTTTTTACCGAGGGGACATTCGTGGGAATCGCGGTATATATCTCAGCAGAAGAAAAAAAGATCGTGCTTTCGTGGGAGAAGAACAAGAAAACAATACAGGCACTCTGCGAAGACGACGAAGTATCATTGACGCTCCACGATGCCAAGGCATTTATGCATGCGATGATACGACTCGATAGTGAAGTACAAAATATAGTGTTTGATACCATGCTTGCGGCGTATGTATTGAATCCTGGCTTGCGCACCTACTCGCTCGAGAGCCTCATCGCCACATTCCTAGGCATGAGTGCAAATGGCGAAGGAGCGGAGCTCGCAGCGCGCCAAGCGATGTACCTCCACCAACTCGCCGCCCACCTCATCGGGGAGCTCGGAGCAACCCCTCAACGCAGCGTACTCGACACTATTGAAATGCCACTCGTCCCCGTCCTCTTTGCGATGGAGCAATATGGTATCGCAATCGACAGGGATTTTTTTGCGGCACTCTCGGGAGAGATCCATACAAAAAAAGATGCCCTCACTGCGCAGATCATCGAACATGCCGGAGAGGAATTCAACATCGACTCCCCTCTTCAGCTGAAGGAGATCCTTTTCGAGCGACTGAATATTACCGGCTACCGCATACGGCGTACGAAGACAGGACTTTCAACCGCCGCTTCTGAACTAGAAAAGATGAAAGACGCACACCCTATCGTTCCTCTCGTTTTGGAATACCGCGAACTCGCAAAACTTCTCAATACCTATATCGACGTCCTCCCAGGACTCGCCGACGAACAAACAGGCCGAATCCACACCACCTATAACCAAACCATCGCAAGCACCGGTCGCCTTTCTTCTACGCATCCTAATCTCCAAAACATCCCCACAAGAACAGAGCTCGGGCGCAGTATTCGCAAAGGATTCATTGCTGCCCCTGAATATATCCTGATCGCTGCTGACTATTCTCAAATCGAACTGCGCATCGCAGCATCTCTCGCGCACGACGAGGTGATGATTGAGGCGTTCAAAAGCGGCATCGATATTCATCGAGCAACCGCTGCGCTCATGAATCATGTCTCCCCCGAGGAGGTGACGCCGGAAATGCGTCGTGCGGCCAAGGCAATCAACTTTGGGGTGCTGTATGGTATGGGACCGCAAGGAGTGGCAGAGGGCGCGCAGGTGAGCTTTGGCGAGGCGCAAGAGTTCATCGCACAGTATTTTGCCGCATACCCAAAGATTCGCGAATACCTTGATACCACTATCGCCTTCGCGCATGCGAACGGCTATGTCGAGACACTCTTCGGTCGTCGTCGCTACATCCCCGAGATGCAATCCCGCCTTCCCTCGCTTCGCCGCACCGGAGAGCGTATGGCGGTGAATATGCCGATCCAAGGAACGCAAGCTGACATCATCAAAAAAGCCATGATCGCGCTGCATAATTTTTTCATCAAAGAAGGATATTATACGAGCGACTCGGTACGTATGCTGCTACAGGTGCACGACGAATTAGTCTTTGAAATAAAAATAGGTGAAGAGAAGAAGGTCATCGCCGCAATCATGCGCATTATGGAAACCATCATAGAGCTTTCTACTCCACTCGTTGTGGAAGTAAAGAAGGGTGCCCATTGGGGAGATATGCAAAAGATAGTATAGTAGGTATATGAAAATCCTTGACGGCAAAGCCCTCGCGGCTAAGAAATATAAAAAACTGAGCATACGCGTTGCCGCACTCCGTAAAAGGGGCATTACCCCGACCTGCGCGATTATTATCGTAGGAGATAATGCACCATCGCAAGTGTACGTCCGCCTCAAGCAAAAAGCCGCAGAAAAAATCGGAACGGAAGTACGCATCATAGCACTATCACGCACCGTCTCCGAGGAGTTCATCAGAGAACATATTCAGAAACTCAACGCAGACAGCACCGTGCATGGAATTATCGCGCAACTCCCCCTCCCCAAAGCTCTCTCGCTCGATCGCTGTATCGAAGAGCTCATAGACAAGGATGTCGACAGCACCCATCCGATCAATATGGGGCGCCTCTTCGCAGGCAAACCCCTCTTCCCGCCTCCGACCGCGCAGTCAGTAGTAGAACTCATTAAAGCTGCGGGTGCAAAATTAAAAGGTGCAGATATTGTGGTAGTCGGCGCAGGATTTTTTGGGAAACAAATAGCCGCCCTCTGTCTCGCGCATGAAGCGACGGTAGTGATGACCCATAAGTATACGCGCGGTCTTGCATCCTACACGCGCCGTGCAGATATAGTCATATCGGTGGCAGGGGTACCAGGGCTCATAAAAGGAGCAATGATCAAAAAAGGAGCAGTAGTGATCGACGCAGGCATATCAGTGAAAGACGGCAAGGTGGTCGGCGACGTAGATTTCAAATCAGTATCCAAAAAAGCAACGGCGCTCACCCCAGTTCCCGGAGGCGTAGGCCCCATGACCGTCGCCTGCCTTCTCGAGAATGTGATCGCCCGAGCAGAGCAAGACTAATCCCTTACAGCACCCCAAACAAAAAGACCCGGCACACGAGCCGAGTCTTTTTTGATAACGAAGAAAGTATTCCCGCTTATACCTTGTTTACGCGTGCGACGACTACACCGCCGACCGCGAAGACGATAAGAGACGTAATCATCCATGAGAGGAATATGTGCACTGAGAGGTGAATCATAACCATCATCGTGAGATATCCAGGGAGTACTCCGAGGAGATAGATCATCCCCGCAAAGTAGAGTCCTTTTTTGACGACACCTCCAGAGAGCTTATCGCGGAAGCAACGATAGAAGAGGGTATATGCGACGCTCATAACGAGAGTAATCACCATCATGATGAGGATCATATTCGTAGGAGTCCCTGATCCCGGGAGTGCAAGCTTTGACCACGTAGCCATATACTGGGCATCGAGGTAGAGCGGCATGAATACATAGCTCGAAAGCGACCAAACCAGCTCAGCAATGAGCGTAAAGAGCACCGCAGAAATCCCTATCCGTACAATCAATTTTCCCATACAAGTGTTTTAAAATAATATCAGCGTTTGAAATCCTGGCGGGGGCGTATGGAATCGAACCATCACTAAAGGTTTTGGAGACCTTCGTTCTACCACTAAACTACGCCCCCACATAAAGCGACTATATAGTACCGTGCGGCGTCCCATTTTGCAAGGGCGGCATCCCCAACTCCGGAAAGTCCCGAGACTTTTGACATAAATCCCCCATTCGCCTAAAGTACCAACGTTGTTCATTATAAAGAGAAAATTCAAGAGAGGTATATACCAGTGGATAAGAAAGAGAATCTAGAGCCAGGTAGGGCACAGGAGTACGCAAATCTGGCCTTTGAATTTGGAACATTACGTTTCTTGCCGCGCATGCACGGGCAAACACTCCTAGCGTCTGATCCTCGGGATACCATCGCGGCACACACCAGTAGAGTGGTATTTCTGACTCTTCTGATCGCCACAGAAGAAGGGCTCAATATAGGAAAAGCATTGAGTATGGCGGTACTGCATGACCTCCCCGAGACACGGACGGGAGATCACAATTGGGTCGCCAAAAAATACATCGTGATCGACGAGGAAAGAATCATGAAAGATCAGGTGGGGTCAATACCGTTTCTCAAAACAATCATGGAAGAATACAGCCATGTGAATGGAGAGAAAAAGCGAGAGATTCCAGAAGCCCAGGCAGTGAAGGATGCCGATCAAATAGACCAACTACTGCTCCTCCACGAACATGCACGTGCAGGGAACGTAGAAGCAGAGTATTGGCTTTTGCGATATTACTCCAAGGAACTATTCTTGCCAAAGCTCTATCGCGAAACTTCTCGGAGTATCGCCACGGCAATCTTTGAGACAACACCAACGAATTGGTGGAAGAAGCACTGGACGAACCAAAACCGTAGCATGGAAGACCTCATAAAGGGAGATGTTCTACAAAACCCTCAAGGAGACTGGTGAACCCCCTCTTCGCCAAAGCATAATCGTCGCGAGCCTGTTTCCAAAAAAAGAAACAGGCTTTTTTATTTTTTGCTACAATACATCCATGAAACACCACTACACCAATCGAGACATCGCCCGCATCCTGTTTGAGATGGCATTCTTCTCCTCTATGGCAGGAGAGACCTTCCCTGCGCGTGCCTATGAAAAGGCAGCCGAAGGCGTGCAATCGTGTGAACAACGCATCGAGGACATCTATGCCGTCCATAGCGCCGAGGGATTCAATACAATCCAGGGTATCGGAAAAGGCATAGCCCGCCACCTCGCCGACCTTTTTGAAACAGGCTCCTTCGCCGAATATGAAGAATTCAAAAAACAGTACCCCGTCGACATCGCTTCGTTCTCCGGTATCGAAGGCCTAGGCCCCAAAACCGTCCTTTCTCTCTATGAGCATGCACACATCACATCCGCCCCTCAGCTCGCGTCCCTCCTCGCAAAAGGCACCCTCCCCCCGATCCCCCATCTCAAAGAAAAATCCCTCGACCGTCTGAAAAAATCGTTAGTATTCGCAGCCACCCACCAAGGGAGATTCCTCCTCTCCGAAATGCTCGCCGCGTCACAGATCCTCGAACAAAAAATCCGCGCCATCAAAGGCGTCCGTGACTGCATTACCGCAGGCTCCCTTCGTCGTCGCAAAGAAACCATCGGCGATATCGACATGATCGTGATTACCGCCAATCCAGGCGCACTCTTTGAAACCATAAAAAACTTCCCCGAAATATCCGGTACGCGCAAAGTAGGCAAAGACGCAGCCACCTTCGTCACACACACAGGATACGACATCGATATCCGTATTGCTGACGCAAAAACCCTCGGCGCCATGCTCCTCTACTTCACGGGCAGCAAGGATCATGTCGTCGCCCTCCGCACTCTCGCACAACACGCAACTCTGACCCTGAACGAATATGGCCTCTTCAAAAAAACCAAAAGCGGCGTCCTGAAATACATCGCCGGTGCAACAGAGGCAAGCGTATACGAGGCGCTCGAATTACAATACATAGAACCAGAACTTCGCGAGATGATGGGAGAGCTGGAACGCGCCCACGAAAACGCCCTCCCCGCTCTCATCCCCTATGGATCACTGAAAGGCGATTTCCAAGTACAGTCCTCCTGGACCGACGGGGCAAATACGATCGAAGAGCTAGCGCTTGCAGCCAAGGCAGCCAAGCTATCATATATCGCCATCACCGACCACACAAAGGCACTCATGGTCACCGGAGGACTCGACGAGAAGGGGCTAGAGAAGCACGGCAAAGAGATAGATCGCATCAACCACAAAGTCCCCGGTATCACCCTCCTCAAAGGTGCCGAAGTCAATATCCTCAAAGACGGAACGCTCGATATCGCAGACAGCGCGCTAAAAAAACTCGACGTCGTCGGTGTCTCGGTGCATTCATATTTTGACCTCTCCCTCGCCGACCAAACAAAAAGAATCATCCGTGCAATCACGAACCCACACGTGCGCATCCTCTTTCACCCTACGTCACGCAGACTCCTCCGTCGTGATGCGATAGACTATGATTTCGCAGAAGTGGTACGAGTGGCAAAACAGCACAACGTCATCCTAGAGATTGATGCACACGAATCCCGCCTCGATCTGAACGGCACGCACGTGAAGATCGCCATCGACGCCGGCGCCATGCTCTGTATCGACTCAGACGCCCACGATATATCGCATTTCCGATACCTTGATCTCGGAGTAGCAATGGCACGACGAGGCTGGGCAAGATCCAAAGATATCCTCAATACCCGACCGCTCTCAGAGGTCAAAAAAATCCTCGCAAAAAAGCACTAGTGCCCCACAAGCCATTCACCAACAATCCTCCGCCCTACCAACACCATCTCCAGTGCCCCCCTAGGTACACGCTTTCAGACTATAGAGACGAGACATAGTCCCCACATAAAAACACCTCGCATAAGCGAGGTGTTTTCTGATCATAGAGGGTGACGCCAGTAACCCTCTACTTCATTTTTTTTGGTGCAGGCTTTGTCGTGGGTGACAGAGGGGCGGTTCCGCCGGCTGCGGGAAGAACACTAGTTCCATCCGCAGGACCGCCTGCTGTTGGAGCGGCAGGTGCTTTCAGCTTCGTATCCAACTCCGTCTGTTTCTGAAGAAGCATAGCATTCTTTGGATCGGTCTCGAGGAGATACTGGATGATCTGCTGTGCGGTCTTGGTATTCCCCTGCTCATCATTGATGAGCGCGATTTGATAGAGTGAATTTGCATGTCCAGGGATCAAGGAGAGTGCGCGTTGGAATGCATTAAGTGCGAGCTGGTTCTCTTTGAGTGCATGGTAAGCAATGCCCAATGAATAGAAGAGGTTTGCATTAGCACCCCCACTCGTCGTCAGCTGTACGTTGTACTTCATCGCAACGTTAAAGAGGCGCAATGCTTCCTGCTTGTTGTTCTGATGCGCGCGTATAACTCCGAGCTGGAGATATGCAGGAGCGTAGTCGGCCTTGAGATCAATGGCGCGTCTAAATGAGGTATCAGCCTGCTTAAAGAGATCGGCAGCATCTCCCCCACTCCCCTTCTTCTCGATAGCATCATTGAGCGTCAATGATCCAACCTCGTAATATACAGAAGGATTCGATGGGTCGAGTAAGAGTGCAGTTTCGAGATATTTGCGCGTGTACTCAGAAGTCCCCTTCGTAAAAGTTCCGAGCGTCTGATAGACCCGCGCCGCAGCCATGACATTGCGCACGTCTTTTGGACTGAGGTCGATGGCGTGTTGTGCAGTCTTTGTCGCGCTATCCGCCACTCCCTTGAGCTCATCGAGCTGCTCAGGAGATTGGGCACCAGAAGCGAGGTTTGCAGCTTTATACGCGAGCACCAGCGCTTTCATGCGAGGATAGGCATGATGGAGCGGATTGAGGTGCTCTGCCTGAGAGAGGTCGGCGATGAGTGTATCGACAGCTTCCTTGGACGGCTGCTTGGCATGTGCCATATCATCAGTAAGCTGCGCATCTGCACGGAGTGCCTGAGCATACCAGATATCCGAGGCAAAATGAATCCCATACCCCACCATCGCAAAAAGAGCGAGTACCCCGACCACCGATGCGCCAATCGCAGTAAACGTAAAACGCTTTGCGCTACTATCAAACGGAATATACCGTATCGTACGTGCGCCGATAACACCGAGGACGAATATACAGAGCCACATACCGAACACGGTAGACATACTCATCATGTGAACGATGTGAAGTGTGAGGAATGCAACGAGTCCCCCGAACGCAGCAACCGCAACCCCGAACTGAGGATCCTCCGAAGAGAGGGTACGGAAGAGACGGAAGCAATACCATGCGAGACTAATGAGGATCACGAGTGATGAGAGGATCCCGACGATGCCCGTATTGGCGATCTTAGTAAGAACCGCCGAGCCACTCTGTTCAAAGGTAGAGCTCCAATATTGATACTGATTGATGCTGTTGATACTCTTTGGCTTAAAGAGCGAATAGCTTTGCGCAAAAGTCCCTGGCCCGAACCCTGCCCAGGGAGCTACACGGAGGGTATTCCACGCGATAGATGCAGAAGTACGAATACTCGGCGTTACCTCCATAGGGATAGCGACCGCCTTAGGGAGGTTCACCCAGAACATACTCGCACAGACGATAAGGAGGAACGTCGGCAATGCGATCCATGAGAGCTTCTTCTCGTGAGGGAGCTTGATGATCGAGACGACGAGCACGGCCAACAGCCCCGCAAATGTCACTACCCATACACGCCAGTCATCGACCAAGATAAGCGCAGCGACATTAATAACAGAAGAGAGAGTGAGACCGACGGTCACGCGCTTTGCAGCGAGAGGAGAATTCGCATACTGAATGAGGGTGGCAACCGCGAACACGAGTGAACATCCCAGAAATCCTGCCCACAGCGAAGTGATGCCGACCGTATTCGACATCGTCTCTGCATTAGGAATCCAGAAAAAAGGACTCGCGCCAAAGAGCGACATGAGACCAGTAACCGCAACGAGAGCCGTCGAAGAAAAAAATGCAGTGAGGAGATACGGGATGGTCGACTTACGAACATAGTTGATCCCGAGCAAAAAGAGAACCACCAGAGAAGTCCCCGTGAGGAAGCTCATCGCCTGCTGCTGATCGATCCCGACAAAACTCATGAGCGGATATCGTGAAAAAATCGAAGCGATGAGTGCCCCTACCCATCCAACGAGAACCATAACAGAGAGAAAAGAACCTTTGAGGAAGAATCGTCGACGTATCACCATGTCAATACTCGCGAGGATGAGGATACTCCCTGCATAGAGCACGAGCACCGCCTGTTTACTGATTTCCAGAAAGTCACTCGTCCACGGCAAGAAAAACAACGGCATCAAAAACGCCAGCTTATAAAAACTCCAATCAATAATACGCGTGAGCCAATAGGTATGATGCTCATCGTGGTGCACTGCTGATTTTTTTTG
>JAHFHK010000040.1 GCA_023246955.1 Candidatus Uhrbacteria bacterium | reverse complement strand
GGGGGGAGTGCCCTGCTTGCCAATCTTCTCCTCATAGGGGTTATGCAGTCCGTTATTTCCCATACTACTTGACAGGGAATCCAAAAAAACCTACACTACACCCATGAAATCAAGGAAATCCAGGAAACAATCCCTTCAGTCGGATGGGCAAGCCTGTCCCGCCTGTGACGGCGAAATTCCGCGTATTCCCCTTGATATGATCCACGAATACAAAGAGCATGCCCTCCTCCATGGGACCTGTCCCTACTGCGATACCGGCATCGCATTCCTCGTACACGCGCGGGATTTTTATGACGCAGCACTCTGTATAGCGACGGATTATACTGCACAAGATATGCGCAGCATAATGACCCTCGATACCTTCGGACCCGATAACGTCATCGCATTCTACCAGCATATCGAAACCGCACCAGACCCACTTTCCTTTATTACCCCTCAGAAAAAACATAAACGCCGTCATGGCGCTTGAAATTACGTCATTCGCCCCAGATGAAAGGAGGCTTCCGCCTGTGGGCTCGCCAGGAATTATAAGAAGAAATAACCTATTGTATGGAAACTATCATCCTCGAAGCATCAACACGAACTATCCTCAAGAAAAAAGTAGCCGCCCTTCGTAAAAACTCCACGATCCCTGCGGTGGTCTACGGACACGGCATCGACAACACGCTCCTCACAGTAGCGTCTGTTCCTTTTCAAAAAGCATTCCAAAAAGCAGGAGAAAGCACCCTCATCGATCTCGTGATCGATGGCAAGCCCGGCGTAAAAGTGCTCGTGCATGACTTTCAGCGAGATCCTATCAAAGGACAGTTCATTCACGCTGATTTCTACCAGGTGAACATGAAAGAAAAGCTCGAAACTACCATTCAGCTTCGCTTCACAGGAGAACCCCGCGCAGTCAAGGAGCTCGGCGGTACTTTCGAGCCGAGCATGCATGAAATCGAAGTACGCTGTCTCCCCTCAGACCTCGTACACGAAATCACTGTCGATGTAACCAACCTCGCATCGTTCGATGACGCCATCAAAGTAAAAGATCTTCCCATCCCCGCAGGACTCGAAGTACTCGACGATCCAGAACAGACCGTTGCAGTAGTAGTGGCTCCTATGTCTGAAGCAGAACTCAAAGCCCTCGACGAAGCAGTAGTAGAAGACGTATCACAAGTACAGTCCGCAAAGCCGAAGAAAGAAGATGAAGAGAAGGCAGGGGACAAAAAGGACGAGAAGAAAGAAGAGAAGAAATAACGCTTCGCACATCAGACCAACACGAAAACCCCGGATAATCCGGGGTTTTCGTGTAATATAAGGAAGAATAGAGGTTTTGGCTTGACAAAATGGGGAATAGTTGCTATGGTGGCCCCATAAGGAATGTTCCTTAAATATTAAAGAGGTACAAGAAAAGTGAGTGATTTAGAAGAAAAAGGCACAGAAACCGATCCAGTACTAAAGCGCCCTGAGCTGTGGGTTGGCCCCGACACTCCTCCGAAAGGAGATGCACGATATCCTGATCAATGGCAAGAACGAGTAGGCGCATTTGCGACGGTCGTTGGCAAAGATCTTGATGGAGTTACGAATCTCTTAAAGGAATACGTCGGTGAGCCGAGCGACCCCCAAGCACTTGAATTGCTTTCAAGCATCACGGATACACCAGAGGTAGAGTTGATGAGTGTCCTGAATGCGCTCAACATCCCTCCTGCAAAACTACGTAAGAATTTACTGATTTTGCGCGGACCGCAGGAACAAGCAAAGCTTACCCCGTATACCGAGACGGTATACACCGCCTCTTCATTGCTCCCAACGCCCCCTCACGATGATCAGGGCTTGTTGGAACTGCTAAGAGCCGGTGGCGTCCAAAAAGTTGGCTCCACTGATCTTCTTGCCGCAGTACGCGCAATGGTATATGACAGAATTGGCGTCTACGATATACCAAAAATCTTTACCGATAAGATGGATCAGTACGCCAAAAGCACTACCGGACCCTGCCCACCTGAGTACTATACGATACTCAAATTGGTAAAGAAACGGGAATACGGAGACATTCTCTTTCCATTCGAAGTCGACGGAAGATTTTTGTCCGAACCACGCAAAGCAGAGTTCCTCCAAAAAACTAAAAGGTTGTGGGAGTTTCTTAAAAGAACCCATGAACTATTTATTGGATGGGTTCAGTCGGCAAAGGAGTCAACCACTCTTGATCTCACAAGCATTGTTGCTTTTGCGGCCGGCCAACAAAATTCCGACATGGCATTATTTGGCAGTATGCCGCGCACAACACTCTTTCGCGACAGAGCAATGGCTTTTCACGATGAAGTCAGTTTGGTGTTTTCAGGAACAGGACAACCCGTTGCTCGGGGTCTCGCATATGAATCCACCGAAATTAGGAAAATCCTTGCCGACATAAGAGTTCCTAGCGCAATGGGATATGTAAATCATGAACTCATGCTACGCGATCTCGGAATTGCTGTCCCTGCAGATCTCCCAAATTTAGAAAGAAATGTTGCTCAGTACGCCCTTGCCCTGGCCGACCTCGACAAGATCTCTCCTGCGCTCGAAATGAAATATCTTGCAGAGATGTATCGCGTAGGTGGCGACATAAACTGGGATTTCTTTACCGAAGACAGGGGCTACAAGATAGCGGACGCGGCGACTGTCCCCCCAAGACAGAAGCAGACCGTAGCACCCACCCGCTACTAAACTAATGTAGCAATGCGGGAAAGTATCATTCATGATTGAATATGCTTTCCCACTTTTTTCCCAGCAGTAAATATTTTTTTACTTCTGAGATCAGAGTCCGAACATTTACAATATAAAAAGAGGTAACCCAAACAATGAGTGGTGATTCAAGAGCAACGTACAGCAATAGTTTTCGTGAAACGAGCGGCTATTATGACAGAATGAGGGAGGGTGATGATAGCGCCTATCAGGAAATGAAAGCAGCCATCAAATCCACAAAAGAGAAAATGGCAGAGAAGGAGAACGTACCAAGGCCTGAACGGAAAAAAGATACCGCGTATAATAAAGATTACATACGACCAAAAATCACAAGGCCAGCACCAGGCATTCAGCGTGTTCATATAACGCTGGTAGATAATAGTAGCTCCAACAGAGCAATCGCGCGTCACGTAAGAAATACGTCCGCCTATCTCACCGCCTCCCTGCAATCAATCGATCCACAATCACAGATGGCCTTTGACTATTTTTCAGATCACTGTGATGGGGACCGAATTATGCAAGAAGTAGATTTCTTTTCACCGGATGAAACCGGAGACAAGATTGTAGTATCTACGGTAAGCAATATTCAGGATGCAGGCGGAGGAGATGCGCCAGAAGCTATTGAGTGTGCCCTGTACGAGGCCTGCAAAATCGATTTTGGTGATGCAATCCAAAGACATCTCTACCTGGTAACCGATCAGGTTGCTCATGGTATGGGGGGTGGCCAAGGAGATGACGGCTGTCCCTTGCAGCGTGATTGGAAAAAATCTATACAACGAGTACGTGAAACATTCACAACCTTTGAGGTAGTGGGTTGCGGAGACGATCAAAGTATCGCAGATGTTCAACGCACATTTCTGTCTCCAGAAAGAGTCGCGAAAGACTTTATTGATCTATCGAGCATTAAGGAAGACAGCCATCGCCTGGGAATTACCAGCAATGCACTGCTTTTCCTGATTGCAAGAAAGAGTGGCGTACAAACCGTCGAACTCTTCCTCAGCTTTCTCTACCAAAAATGGCTAGAAGATCCCATATTCGGAAAAAATACTGATGTACGCGCCCAAGAAGCAATCCGACGTTTTGGCAAATACCTTGAAGAACCGACAGAAAAGATTGAAAAAATGATGAATAGAATTCTCTGTATCGATTAATTTCGAAAAGAGTAATAGGGGCTACCTTTGATCGGGTAGCCTCTTTTTCTAGAAAGAAAGGGGAACAAAAAATGTCTTTATTGAATGATTCTCTGTTGAATGATCTTGTTGCGAGTACAACCGATAACGGGAAAAAATCTTTGACGCTCACTCATCTCGAAGCGTATGTATCTTCGGTACCCAAAGAACATGAGAATTATGCAAAGCTACACTCGTTACTTGCATACGCATATCTTGCGGTATTGAATGACGACCTTCGGCATCTTACCAAGGTTATACACCACGCGTCTATCGCTAATGATCTCGATCTTCTTGAAAATGCCACGCATCTTGCGCTCCGCTATAAAAGAGCACGCGATCTAAAGAATATGGGGATGCCATCACTAATTCAGTACGGCATCACCAATTTCAGAAGCTGGTATTGGAACGAAGGCTGGAAATGGTGTGATATTCTGTACGATAGCACTGAAGGTGTGGTGGCTATAGATCCTGAGGACCACAAACTATACAATGAATACTTCATAAGTAGAGACCTCAATACACATCATCGCGAGGATAATATTCTCGCCGATACTCGCCTTGGCGTGATACGACGAAAACTCTTATTACGCCTTATCGATGGCGAAGTGCCAGTGATAGAATACCGAGAATCTCATCGTAATCATGTTCCGGATCTTTTTGAAAGATATGCATCCGATCAAGGTATACAGATACTCTCTCAATTGCAATGCGGTCATGAAGGATCAAAGCGCTGTAGCTATGTCTATAGTGCTCGTGATTCCGATGGAATCGTGAAAATATACAAAGAGATACTCGATAATAGCACCGGGAGAATGGAGCAGTGGAATGATGAATACGAGGTATATGAACACATAAAGGATCTGGCATTCGTCCCGAAATGCTACGAACGAGTACATATCAGTGATGGAGTATATTTCATAAGACAAGAATACCTCTATGGGCCTAGTCTTGCAGATTATATACACATGCCCGAACGTATTCCTGTGGAGCAAACAAAAACCATTATTGCGCAGATTGCAGTAATGCTTGATTCACTCCACAAACGAGACGTATGGTATCTCGATCTCAAACCAGAACATATCCTCTTCACGCAAGAAGGATTAAAAATCATAGACTTTGGCGTCTCACGATGCGTAAAGCCAGATGAAAAATGGATCGATATACACCTTGCGACACCACGATATGTGACCCCGGAGGGAGCAAGAGAGTGCCGCGCATATGCATCCTCTGACATATTTCAATTAGGAATAATTGCCTACGAATTACTCACCGGCACACATCCCTTTGCAATATCGACAGAGGAGATGATAGGTATAAGCCGAGAGGAAGAACTCCTCCGTTATGCATGGCCCACCATCATCAATGAGCGCAAGGTACTCAGTCGAACGCATAACGAACTCTCCAGGCTTATCCTCGCAATGCTGAGTACGCGAGATATTCGCCCTTCTCTTGAGGTGATACGCGAAACACTCACGGGAGACAACGTATACGGTATACCCTCACGAGCAGGAAGAGAAAAGAGTACAAGGAAGCGCGAAAAAAATACAATTCTTTTTCCTGCGCGTATGGGTATTCCCCATAAAGGGCATATAGACTATATATGTCGATTGCTTGAACTCGGATACCATGTCACAATATCACTCCAACGATCTTACACGATCACCGACCGAGATCCTATTCCTAAGTGGCTGGTTATGAAAATGATTACGCTCTCGTTGCTCGAATACGGTTTCGGTAATGAAAGTTTTCATTTCATATTCACGCCGTTCTACGAGACAGATCAGGAGATGCATATGCATTTTGCGATGCTCCCAGAACGTCAAAATATTATCGGAGTTGCCTCGAGTAACCCTTCGGTAAAAAAACTTTTTGGTGGATTTCCTCTCTTTGAACAATCAACAGTCTTTGGAATAGAGAAAGAAGAATACCGTGATCGTTCATGGGGGGAAATTCTTCGCAAAAGCGTAAAAGACAACGATTACGATACTTTCAAGGAATACGCAGCATATGGTGTCGAAGAAGTCGTCTCATTTGAAGACTTGCAAACGATATACGCCAAAACAACAATAGACTTCGTACCAGGCGTAGTACGAGTAGTACTAAAGAAAGGGGTTGAAATAATCTGCAAAGGTAAAGTATTGCGCTACGGATCACCGGAAGAAAGTATTGTGTACCACTGCAACAGAAGTGGTGTAGCAGCGACACTGGGCGATACCGACAAAAAACAATCAACACTCTCTATCGAGAACGATACGTATCCATTAATCTATGAATACATGACCTTCGATGGAACCAACGAAACAATATACTATCGAATATAACCATAAGATCCCCATGCATTAATATGTACGGGGATCTTTTAATACAACGAAAAGATCAATCTAGAAGGGTACATTTTGACAAAAAGAACACCAATGCCATAAAATTCAACCAATGCGAAAAGCATAAAAAAAGAAAGATGGTACATTAACATGCCCCATATCAACTACCTATACGATTTCGTTATCACCGTTATTATAGTCCACGAGGACAAATTACTGCTAGTCAACCACCCACGCTATAACCAGTGGGTGCCCATAGGTGGACATATCGAACTCGATGAAGATCCGGAAATGACGCTCTTTCGAGAGATAAAAGAGGAAACCGGAATCAAGAGGGAGGATATAGAGATCCTCAGCGATGCGATGTCGACAACGACACCGAACGCAAAGTTCCTGCTCACCCCCAATGCCGTCGATGTGCACGAAGCCAACCCACCGCACAAGCATATTTCTCTGACATACTTTGCGCGAGTAAAGAATGGCAATAGCAAACGATCCGCAGAGCATACGGATATGCACTGGCTGGATGAGAGTGAACTAGAAGACCCCTTCTACGGTCTCACCGATATGATCAAACAGTACTGCCGCGAAGCAATGAAAAAAGCGAAAGAATGGGATAGTAACCCCAGATAATAATCAAAATATCCGCAAAGCTGCCTATAATACCGGCAGTTTTATTTTTTAGAAAAATAGTGTCTAAAATGATACAATAAGAGCACAATGAAAATCAAAGAAAACAACTACGCCTTTATCGATAGCCAAAATCTCAATCTAAGTATTGCATCCCAAGGATAGAAACTCGACTTCGCTCGTTTCCGAATATATCTCAAAGAAAAGTATGGCGTCGAAAAAGCATTTCTCTTTATTGGCTACGTAGAAGGAAATAATCCCCTATACATCCGCCTACAAAAAGCAGGATACCTTTGCATTTTTAAACCCACCCTCATATATAAAGATGGAACCACTAGGGGAAATTGTGATGCAGAACTCGTACTACATGCCATGATCGAGTATCCAAATTACGATAGAGCAGTAATCGTAACCGGCGATGGCGATTTCTACTGCCTTATCGATCATCTCATCGAAAAAGATAAACTTAAAGCAATAATAATTCCAAATAGACTAAAATTTTCAGGATTACTCAAATTTAAACTATTTCAACCGTTCTTGAGATTCATGAACGAACTAAAAGATAAACTTTCCTATAAAAAAGAAAAGACCCCGTAAGGACAAAACCTTAAAGGGCTACCTCTTCCGTTGGTGATATCTATACTATAGCAGAATTCTAAAAAAAGTCAAGAACAAGAAAAAAGCTATGAAAAACCACAACATCTCTCGGAAAGAAAAGCCGCCAACCATTAAAGAAATACCTTCCGAGGACCCTGACTTCAAATTAGTAGAGGAGAGAAAGAAATATGCCCGATTTGAACCTCTAAAAAAAGTCTATAGATAAAAAAAAGACCCAGCAGCTTTCTTTTTGCACAAAAACCAACCCTTACCGTATCACCACAAAGCGATCAAAATTACACCCATCCCGCACGATAGTGCATTCTTTCTCGGGAAAATATTTCTTCGCAAGAGCAGTTACCTTTTTCCCTTGCGCGAACCCAATCTCGAGCATAATACATCCATCGGTGGTAAGCACCTTCGGTGCACGACGCAGCAACGATTCGATCGCATCCAATCCAGCAGCCCCTGACACCAACGCCCCCTTGGGCTCATGCTGCAACTCAGGATATTTTTTTAACGCAGCAACATATTCTTTTTCAGACAAATAGGGGAGATTCGCAACGATAAGATCCGTCTTTTTCAAATCCGTCGGAAAAAAAGACGCCTTCACAAACCGCACTCGTTTCAAAAACCCCAAAGCCCGCGCATTCTTCTTCGCCAAAGCTAACGCCTTCATCGAAATATCAGTAGCAATCAATGACGCGGTAGTGGGAAGATACTTCGCCAAAGCTAACGCAATACACCCCGACCCCGTACCCACCTCAAGAACAGGCAGACGAGTCAGATTCTTTTTCACATGTTCCAAAACAAGCTCAACCAACTCCTCCGTTTCTGGACGAGGAATGAGACACTGTCTTGCTTCAACAAAAAAATCAAGCCCATAGAATGCCTTCTTCCCGACCAAGTACGCAACAGGAACACGCTTGAGAACCCGCCGATTCCACAATTTTGTAAACGCGGAAATCTGCGCAACCGACAAAACCTTCTCAGGATGCGCAAGACAATACACACGATCTTTTTTCAAAACATACGCCATGAGCACCTCAGCGTCTAAAGCAGAAGTCTCAAGATGAGCAGTATTTCCTTCGGCGATCGCCCGAGCAAGGAGCGTAGCAAGTGTAATTTTCATAAAAAAATAGCAGCGAATCAATAGTCTCTCTATTGTATCACTGCCAAAAAATTACCGCGAAGATGGATAAGCGAGTGCGTAGTCTTGACCGTGTTCTCCCGCAGCGACTTTTGCGGCCCTGCGCAACGGAGCAAGGGGGAATACAGTCAAGACGTCTCAATGAAATTCGACGCCCTGCCTCACGTGAAACGAAAGGCGCAGTCTTACAAAATATCAAAGGTTATTCCTCGTCATCAGTGCCCAACTCTAGTGCACCCCGATCCGCTTTCCATAGTGCCTCAATAATAGGGGAGAGCCCGCCGCCCAGAATAGTATCAATATTATGCCACGAATGCTTAATACGATGGTCGGTGATACGATCCTGCGGAAAGTTATACGTGCGGATCTTTTCAGATCGATCCCCAGTACCCACCATAGACTTGCGCGCATCAGAAAGCTCCTTGTTACGCTTCTCTAATTCTGTAGCAAACAGACGTGCACGAAGCACCGCCATCGCTTTTTCACGATTCTGCAGCTGCGACCGCTCGTTCTGACAACTCGCAACCGTCCCGGTAGGAATATGCGTGATGCGCACCGCAGAATACGTCGTATTGACCGACTGCCCCCCATGACCTCCTGCACAAAACGTATCGATACGCAGATCCTTTGGATCAATCTTGAT
>JAHFHK010000039.1 GCA_023246955.1 Candidatus Uhrbacteria bacterium | reverse complement strand
ATTTCAAGATCCTGGTGGAGACTTGTCTCTTCCCATACCATATCAATGTACTTTTCAATACTGAATTGGTTTTCGTAGGTGTACCTCCCTCTTCCTGCCTTTGACGCCCCTTGGACATTATTATGCCACGGATATGATCCTGGAACGAAGTCCTTCTCATTCCACCATCCAAGCGTCAATGCAGAATCGGCATCTTCGTCTCTTTGGGAAATACGGAATCCCTGTGCAGCAAGCATCGCCATTATCTTTCTAGAGCCGGAAATCTTTTCGTAATTTCCTACCTCTGGTCCAATATATACCTTCAGCTTATACGCCCCTGATTCCTTTATCATCGAAACGGTATTGGCGTAGTCAGCACCTTGTTTTTTTAACAAGACATTGATGTGCTCGGTGCCCTTATTACGATTAAAGTCGACTGGGTCACCATTAGGAAGTAGCTCGGGCTGGTTCTCGGAAGAGTTCCTTCCTAGCGCCCCAGAGTTATCTTTAGATGCTGCGTTGGATGCGGTGCCTACCGCTTCTTCGGCATACATCACGGGAGCATTTGTTTGATCCAGTACCCTTTCTTTTGTGGGGGTAGCCTTCGCTTCCCGTACCGAAATGCTCAATGGCATTGCCCCGGTGGTGGCTACTGGCGCCATAGGATTGCTCCTTCCTTCACAACCCACCAAAAACAGTACTGTCACCATTGTGCCAGCAACGCTGGCGAATACATTTTTTTTCATTTTGTCTTCCTTTTCTTTGCTGGGCCTTTAAGCCCGAATTGCTTGTATCGTAGCATGTTTTGAGGCGTTTGTCAATGGTCTCGAGCCGGCGCCGAGTTCAAAAAAGAGTCCTTCACCTAATCCAACTTCAGCGAACCGATTACTTTTTCATCGAGGGGGGTGCCTTTTTCATCAAAGATATCGAACTCTTGCGTTCCGCCTTTGAATATAAAGGCTTTTTTGTCGGGAAAGTATTCTGCGGTGACTTTGCCGAAAATAGGCATTTTGCAGTCATTGTAGGCTGGATCATCAAGACTGGCTGGGGTTTTGCCGTTTTTGCTTCTCACATCGAGGAAAATTCCTACTTTCTTCATAGGAAGTTTGACCATATTCCCCTGCTCATCCAAGTCCTCGGTTATTGTATCGCCTACTGTTGCGTGACACGTGGGACCGAACTCTTTTTTGACGAGGGCATCGATGGTCTTGGCGCTCTCTACGTCTCTAAATACGTAAAAGGGTAGGACCTCGTATTCTTGAGGAATGAATGCCGCGTACTGTAGGGTGCAGTCGTCTTTGAATCGATATGCATCACGAAAAAATACCTTATTTCCTTCGTTTATCAGCAAAAATGGCACCGCGCCACAGTGATTATTCGGATCGTAGTTTTCATGAGGAAATTGGATCGTAAAACCGAGATCTTTTGCGTGATATGTTTCCCATATGATGTTTTTTGACGTGTCCTGTGCTGTAACTTTCGCTACATTTTGTGGAAACATCATACTTCCCTGCGTGGTGTATGGCGTTGGAAATGAGCTTTTCATTTCAAGATAGAGAACGCCGAGAAATGCGAGGCAAAGGAGGACGAAGAGGGCGGCGATTATTTTTTTCATAAACATTGGTTACATAGGGGAGGGATTATACTAATGTAAGTATAGCATATCGGTCATTTTCATTATATTTATAGGACTTTACCAAAATATGCCTACGGAACGCTTGACAAAATATCGAAAGTATGGTATTATATCAACACGATCGATGAGGATTCATTCTCTCCCGCCTCTATCGACTTTTGCAAAGTCCCGGCCAGGCATAGGCGCGATTCATCAAACGATGAAAGGCAGAGCCACCGCCACCCGGGCATTAAGAAGGGAGAAGATTGAACATGAAAGGAGGATATTTATGTTCAAGCAATCATACGTGGGTTTCTATAGCGCCCGCCCAAAAGCTATAGACGGGAAACGTCTTTTCTCGCAGCACAAAACTTGGCTTGAAAAAGTTTGTGCAAAAAGATGAGTCATTGACCGATAGAACGATCGGACAATGGGTTGACACTTCATTCCACCCGGGAGTCATGACCCCATCGGGACTTGATATAAGTCCGGAATGAAATCAACCGAACGGAACGCTTCTCCTGTACAGCGAAGTATCCGTGATGATGTTCACAACGACGCCCCTATTCGAATGAATATGGGGTGTCTTTTTTTATTACTCTGGATTGAAGCCTACCTCTCCAACCCATACTTTGCGACGATCACGGCCTTTGCCGTCTCGTATTTCTCGATTGCTTTGATGCGAATACCGAACTTTTTCCAAGGGATTTTATACACGAACGAAGGAAGCCACGTGCTAATCCCCTCGCCTGCCCTGCGAGGTTCGATGTACGCGAGGTTTTCGTTGAGGAAGTATCCTGTTTTGCCGTCTTCGAGCATGGTGAGCCAGAGGTCCCAGTCTTGGAATTTTTTAATACGTTCATCAAAACCTGGAAAGTCTGCACGGCGTATGAGGGCGGAAGTGTGGATGTAGGGGGTTTTACGAAGGAGATCTGCGTCAAAGGGGCGTCCCTGAAATACTTTCTTCCCCCAGGTGAAGGAATAGTAGGCGTAGGAGGCGCCCTCGTGGTCTGAGAGCGCTTTCAAGAGATGTGAGAGGGCATACGGAACGAACTGCAGGTCTGCATCGCAAAAGACCACGTACTCCCCTTTTGAATGCCGAAAGCCATTGTTGCGTGCGGATGGAGCGCCACCATTGGGTTGCTGGATATATCTAACGCTGTCGAGGTAGGGCTGTATAACTTCGTCGGTATTGTCGGTTGACCCATCGTTTACGACGATAATCTCAATGTCTGTGTAATCTTGCGCAAAAAGTGCTTCCAATGTTTTCGGAAGCTCGACTGCGTGATTGTAGGCGGGAATGATAACGGAAATCATAGTGAGAAATTATGAAAGCGCGTCTTTGAGATTCTGTGCTTGTTTTTGTATAGAAAATTCCTCCTGTGCGCGTGTCCTCCCCTGCTCTCCCATGCGTTTTGCTTTTGTTGGATTATCGAGCAGCATATTCATTGCATCCGCTATACCTGCGATATCACGTGGTTCTATGAGGATCCCGGTTTTCCCATCGCTCACGGCGTCCGGTACTCCTCCCGATCGTGTCGCGATTACTGCTTTGCCATGTTCCCCTGCTTCGAGATATATGATGCCGAATCCTTCGACGTCCCCATTGTCGTCAAATGGGGTCATGATAAAAAAGGTGCATCGATCGTACCACCATGCTATCTCGGTACGCGTTTGGCTTCCTACAAAGATCACATGTTCAGAAAGATGAAACTGGCGTGCTAGATTTTCTAGCTCGGTACGCTCTCCGCCTGTGCCCACTATTGCATATACCACGTCTTGATGGTCATGAATAACGTTCTTGAGGGCACGGATTACGTCTGCGTGCCCTTTGCGCCCGGTCAATCTTCCTACGGTGAGGATTATGCGCTTTCCTTCAATTCGCGTAAGAATTTCTTCGTCTCTTGGCGCGACTGGCTTGATATCATGAATCGTAGGGCTCGGCTGTACGAGGGTTATCTTCTCTGCTGTGGCACCTAGTTCAATGAGCTTGTTTTTTGTATAACTACTCACGGTGATTATTTTTTTTGCACCAGCGATTATTTGGCGACACAGGCGTTCTTTTCTTTTCCACCGTAGTGGTAGCGTCACATCCATCGCATGCGTTGAGAGGATGTAGGGGATTTTAAGCAATCGAGCGATGCTCATCACTACCGTACCGATCGGTAAAATATTCCCCACGATGATTTGCTCAACCCTTTCTTTTTTTGCGATAGCGAAGATGTGCCAAAACAAAGGGAGCCATGCGGGGACGAGCCACCAGCGAAGGAGTGCCCTGCGATAGATGGGATATCTGCATTTCAGCTCTGGTGTTCCCCTCGGGAGCGTGGGGGCGATAACGACTACCGATTCAGGGGGCATCTGCGCGAGAAGGTTTTCCCAATAGTTCGCTACTCCTCCGACGGAAGGATAGAAGTCGAGGATGACTAGCAGTGATTTTTTCATAGGATTTTTTTGGGTTCTTTTGTAACTACGTTCCTATTTCTATTATACACCCCCTTATACACTCTCTATGGGTGCGACTTCTTCACTCTTTTGTTCTTTTTTGGTGATGATACCTACGATGCGTCCTATGTCGTCAATGGCGATTCCCTTGAAGGTGAAGAGCAGGCCTGCGTACAGAATGGCTGCTGCGGGGATGAGGATGGCGACAGGGAGGTATTCTTTGAGTGCCCATACACCGAATCCCATACCGAGGGCGGCAGCACCAATGCGAAAGAATGTCATGATTAGGAACTTTGTATGGGCTTTCCAGTCGTGATAGGTATAGATGAGGCTCACTATGAATATGAAGCTATAGGTTGCCGCCGATGCGATGGCTGCCCCTATCGCCTGGTAACGAGGGATGAGAATGAAATTTCCGACTGCATTAATCAGCATGCCGCATCCTAGGATGACGCTGTTTTGTTTTTGGCGATTCGTAGCAGCCAGGAGTGATCCTTGAGGGAACATGAGAAATGCAGCAAAGAGCGCGATGGTGAGAATTTGGAGAGGGAGAATACTGGGGAGGTAGGGTGTCCCGTAGAGTTGTGGGATGAGCTTGTCTGCCAAAATAAATAGCCCGATGCTTGCAGGGAATACCATGAGGAGGAGATAGTGTGTCGCACGTGCATAGAGCGCGCCTACCTGATCGCGGGCGGTTACGAAGTAGCTACTCATCGCTGGATAGATCGCTGCAGAAAGTGCCGCAGGGATGAATTCGAGCGCGAGGATAATCTTGTTCGGTGTTGAATAGAGCCCGGCGAACTCTGCACCCCTGGCGCCCAGGAGACGTTCAAGGAGAAGTGTGTCGAGATTCGTGTATACCCGTGAAAAAACGGCCGCAACCGCAAACGGAATAGAAAGTACGGCGAGGAATTTGAATACCTTCCAGTCGAGCCTCCATGTAATCTTCACTCCAGCCCGTCGTGCGAGCATGATGAGCGAATAGGTGATATTAAAAATACTCGAGAGGAGTATACTGCCGACCAGAATCTGCAGTGGAGCGTGTGTGAGTGCGGCTGCGCTCCCGATCCCTGCCATAATCGCCGTTACAATGACGACACTGATCGATTCATATTTGAGGATATGGAGGCCTCGAAATGTTCCCCAGCATGACGTGGAGAGCATATCGAGAATGGTGGCTAACCCTGCGATCATGACGAGCTCACGCAACAAAGGTGGATAATTGACCACATAGGTATAGCCGAGCATCATCGCGTATACCCCGATACCCATCATGAGGCGAAATAGTAATGCCTGCGATAGGAAGAGTGATGCCTTCTCGGGATTGCGTGCGGTTTCACGCGTAACAATCGACGCAAATCCTAGATCAATAAACACCGCAAAGAGCGCCGTCACTGCGAGAGACGTCGCGTACATCCCCTGTCCCGCCGGTAAATATGCACGGGTGATGAGGATGGAGTACAGGAGCGTAATCACCTTTTGGATGATATACGCAATCGTAAGGTACGAGGTATTTTTGGCTAAACGAGCGCGGTCGGTCATACAAACGACAAAGCCCCCGTACGAATACGAGGGCAAAACATGCGAACAATTAACGTTTTGCGAACTGTGGTGCGCGACGTGCGCCTTTGAGTCCTGGCTTCTTTCTTTCTTTGATACGTGGATCGCGTGTGAGGAATCCTCCGGTGCGCAGTGTCTTTCTGAGTTCAGGATTGTATGCAAGCAGTGCGCGGGAGATTCCGTGGCGTATTGCATCGGCTTGCCCATGGATACCTCCTCCGAGAACTTTGACGGATACTGACATCGCTGCACGGTTGTCCGTGGTCTTCAGCGAAGATTCAATCTTCATCTGATCTTCGAGTATAGGAAAATACAGCTTGAAGTCCATTCCGTTCACGATGATGGTACTCGCTTCATCGCGCCAGATGCGTACACGAGCGACGGCACATTTGCGTCGTCCTACTGCGCGGTAGAATTCACCACCCATTTCTTGAAGGGTTTTTGGTTGCGCTACGGCATCTTTGGATACTGCCTTAGGCTTTGCCGTGGTAGCAACGGCAACTTTTTTGGGTGCTACTTTTTTTTCTTTCGTTTCTTCCATAAATATTGGGGCGTTATTCGACAGAGAGGCGCTTCATCATGTTCGTGCGATGACGGGTGTGAGGAAGCATACTGTACACCGCTTTGCGAAGAGCCTTTGCTGGCTCCTTGACCATGATATCAGAGAGGAGTTCAGTCTTGAGGCCTCCTGGGTATCCAGAATAGTGGTAGTACTTCTTCTGTGCGATCTTCTTTCCGGTGATACGAACTTTGGCAACATGAGACACCACTACCATATCCCCTGCGTCAATGTAGGGCTGGAAGGTTGCCTTGTGCTTACCACGAAGGAGGGTTGCAACGTGCGTCGCAAGTCGACCAAGTACCTGGTCGGTAGCATCAATGCGGTGTGTATTTCTCATGATTGGCTGTGCGGGCATATTCTTATGATACAAATTCAAGATACGCCATACGAGCGGCGTCTCCCTGGCGCTGGGGGAGTTTGATAATACGCATATAGCCTCCCGGTCGCTTCTCGTAGCGAGGTCCGAGGACTTCGAGCGCCTTTCGTACTGCGTTATCAGTAGGCAAGTATTTCAAAAGATGGCGACGATTCGCAATCGAATTCACCTTTGCTTTCGTTACAATGCGTTCCACGATAGGGCGCACTGCTTTTGCCTTGGCTTCGGTTGTTTTTATGCGTTCATAAACGATAACCTGGGCAGCGAGGTTTCTGAGCAATGCTTTGCGTGGTCCGGCTTTTCGGTCCAGTGTAACTGTATTGTGGCGATGTCTCATACTATCAGTGTTTTTGCGACCTTTGCAAAACTGCGCCTTTTCGCTTCACGGGCACCCGTCAGATCCACTCAACGTATTGTCTATACGTTTCCTGAATCTGACAGCCCGTTCAACGAAAATTCATCAGTTTTTCAAAGGTCTTGGATATTTCAGTTATTCTTCATTCTTCTTGGGGCGACCGCGCTTCTTCTTTGCGCCCGTCTCTTCATCAGCATCTTGCATCATTGCGCCGTCGGTGTCAAGCGTGGCACCGATCTCTTCTGGGGTCATCGCGGTATCAGCTGCTGTTGCGGAATCCCCGTCGGTCTCGCTCGCAATACCCGTCAAGGTCTTGAATTGCTGGATCAGGATACCTACTGCGTCTTCAAATGCTTCACGAGGGGTCACTGTGCCGTCGGTTTGTACGGTGAGAACGACTTTGTTGAAGTTCGTCATCTGTCCGACACGGGTGTTCTCGGTGCGAAGTCCTACGCTGCGTACAGGGGTGAAGATCGCATCCACCATGATGCTGCCTGCTTCTACCTTTTCACGATCACGCATTTCGGTGGGCTGATAGCCACGACCCTTTCGGACGGTCAATTCCATTTCAAACTGTGCGTTGCGGTTCGTGAGAGAGCAGATGTGCGCTTCAGTATTCACGATTTCTGCTTCGCTGTTTGATTCAATATCTGCACCGGTGACATCTTTTTCACCCTTTGCGCGAAGCCAGAGCTTGACGGGTTCATCTGAGTGGACGCGGAAACGAAGTTTTTTGAGATTCAAAAGAATATCTACGACGTCTTCCTTGACATAAGGGATCGTAGAAAATTCGTGGTCAACGCCTTTGATCTTCACCGAGATAATTGCCCCTCCAGACAATGATGACAGTAATACGCGACGAAGGGCATTTCCTATGGTGAGACCATATCCGGCGTACAAAGGTTCAATCGTAATGACTGATTCATGCTCATGAGCACCTTTGGCATACTCGACATGGGTTGGTAAAAAAATGTGTTCCATAGGGAGAACGAACAATGATTATTAACGAGAGTAGAACTCAATAATCGATTTCATGTCAAACGCAGGAGCCATCATTTCGTAGGTTGGCACGGAAGCGACTTTGCCCTCGATAGCTCTCTTGTCACAGACGAGCCATGCAGGGGTTTCTGCCTTCTCTAGTGTAGCAGGAAGTTCTTGAAAATGCTTGTCATCACGGGAGCGCGCCATCGGTGCAATCACCTGCCCGACCTTTACCTGAAATGAAGGAATATCTACACGCTTGCCGTCTACCATGAAGTGGCCGTGGTTCACGAGCTGACGTGCATGATCGCGTGATGGTGCCCATCCGAGACGGTACACGACGTTGTCGAGACGCATTTCGAGCATCTGAAGCATCATATCTGCAGTGTTTCCTTCTTTGTTACTTGCTTTTACAAAGTATCCGCTGAACTGGGTTTCGGAAATACCGTACATCTGCTTGGCTTTTTGCTTTTCGCGAAGCTGGATACCATAGCCGGTAACTTTTGGTTTTCCCTTTGCTCCTTGAGCTCCTGGGGGATAGTTACGCTTTACGATCGCACATTTTGAAGTAAAACAACGCTCACCCTTTAGGAAGAGCTTTACGCCGGCGCGGCGACAGAGACGACATTTTGCATTAAGGTTTCGTGCCATACATCAATTACTAGACCCGTCTTACTTTCGGGGGACGACATCCATTGTGAGGGATAGGAGTGACGTCTTTGATTGAGAGAACGTTGACGCCATTTGCGCCTAACGCACGGAGTGCTCCTTCGCGACCGGATCCTACTCCTGTCACGAATACCGATACATCAGCGACTGCATAGTCTTTTGCCTTGTCGAGTGCATCTTTGACGATGACGGACGCAGCATATGGCGTGGACTTCTTTGGACCTTTGAATCCACAGACGCCTGCCGAAGACCAGCTCAAAACATTGCCATTGAGATCCGACATGGTCACGATGGTGTTGTTATAGGTTGCCTGGATGTGAATCTGACCGGTCGTCACCTGACGAATAATCTTCTTCTTTCCCTTCTTTTTGGTCTTGGCGGCTGCTTCTTTTGCAGGGGCTTTTGACGTTTTTTTCTTCTCTTCACTCATAGAAATTATTCAAATCTTCTTTTACGTCTTTGAAACAGTACGCTTTCCTGATGCGGCGGTCTTTCTCACGTTGCCGCGAACGGTGCGCGAGTTCGTCTTTGTACGTTGTCCATGTGCAGGCAAATGATGCGCATGACGCGTACCACGATAGCACTGGATGTCGCGAAGGCGCTTGATATTCCCTACGACTTCTCGGCGAAGATCGCCTTCGATGCGGTAGGTTTTTTCAATCTTTTCGCGAAGCTTGTTTGCTTCTGCTTCGCTCATATCTTTGATGCGAACATTCCCATCAAAACCGAGATCAGCGATAATCTTGCGTGAGGTCGTCGCCCCGATTCCGTAGATGTAGGGGAGTGCGAACTCGAGTTTCTTATTTTGTGGCAAGGTTGCCCCTGCGATACGA
>JAHFHK010000038.1 GCA_023246955.1 Candidatus Uhrbacteria bacterium | reverse complement strand
TGCGTCCTCTGAACGGTTTTCACCACGAGTATACCATTTTACTGTTCCTGCTACGGGGCACCAGAAGATGTCGAAATAGCCCCATTGAGCGACTACGAACTTTCCATTGCCAAGATCCCATACTTTTGATTTTGTGCCCCAACCCCAAATAACCATAGTTTTTGTATTAAAATGAAGAAATATATATAATCTGTGCGCCATTTAACCATATTCCCTTTATTTTGTCAAGGGTCGCTTTATAGAGCCGAGTTCAAACATAAATGCACCACTCGTAGGTATAATGAAAAGCACCCTCTCACTCATTACCCCCTACGAGATATGCCCCGTCTTACCTACTATGATCGTGTCAATCTGGCTCTCTGGAGAACACGGACGAAGCTGCCGCTTCGGCAGCTTGCGGTGATCATGCATCATGATCACTCCGTGCTGTCTCGAGAGCTCCAGAGGAACAAGGGAGACCATATGCCCTACCATCCTGATCGAGCGCAGGCGATTGCTGACAGGAGGGCTCGCAAGAAGAGGGTGTGTAAGCTCGACATATATCCCGCCCTGTATCGATATGTCGAGGATCGACTCAAAGAAGAATGGTCTCCTGAACAGATAGCGGGATGCATACGCGAGACCGCTCCTCCTGAGCTTGCAGGAGTGCGTATTAGTCACGAGAGTATCTATGCCTACATCTACGAAGGAAATGGCAAACATTGGTTTCGCTACCTCAGAAAAAAACACTATGCTCGAAGGAAAAAACAAGGAAGGAGGACACAGACGAAAACATTAATAAAAGAAAGGATATCCATCCATTGCAGGCCACCAGAGGTGGCTACCCGAACATCGTTCGGGCACTGGGAATCAGACAGTATGATCTTTTCAAAACAAAAAGCAGGCATCTCGGTACAATATGAACGAACGTCTCAGCTTTGCAGGATAACAAGGATTGAGAACCGTTCATCAGAAGAAACCAAGAACGCACTGCTGTGTACTATTGAATCACTCCCTTCTCTTTTGTTCAAGACGATGACCTTCGACAATGGAGGAGAGGGAGCCTGTCATCGAGATATATGGAAGGACTATGGCATCGCCACCTACTTCTGTGACCCCTACTCCTCATGGCAGAAGGGAGGAGTAGAGAACATGAATGGACTCATACGACAGTATTTGCCACGAACAACCGATTTAAGTACGCTTACCGACAGGGATCTCTACGAGATCCAGGAGAAGATCAACAATCGACCGCGGAAAGGGCTCCGTTACCGGAGCCCCAACACCGTGATTAAAGAATACCTGGAGACGGTGCATTGTTAACTTGAGTTCGGGAGAACATTTTTTATCCACAAAGGCTTTATATTGTCGACTTTTCTCAAAAAGAAAACCACCTCGATTGTGAGGTGGCCTACTTCTTGCTGTTTTAATATTGACCCGTGATACTTTCTATCAATGGCCGTAAATTCGATTCAAATGGGTTGGGATATCTCCCCAGTAAACGCAAAGCTACGTACCTCATGAACACCTCGTGGCTAGTATCAATATAAGAAACACCGTATCCTTCCATGAATGCATCCATGAGCTCGGTATTTTTCTTTATTATTTCCTTGTCCCACTGATTGAGCGATATATTCAGATGTGATGATGGGTATGAGAGTGAGATGAGAGCTAGGTCATATAGCGAGTCGCCGGCTATCAGGGAAGAGCCTTTGTCGATGATAAATGCTTCATCATTTTGTAGCAATACATTTCCCGTATGTAAATCGCAATGCAATAATACCGATTTTGGTGATAGTCCTTTGAGCGGCGTAACTAGGTTTCTAAAAATTTCAATCTGTTTGGACGTGATGTCTGTCTTTTTCCTCGATTGACGTTCTATTCCTTCTAGAAAATCACCTTGAATATACTCACCCCATACTAGCGTGTAGAGTATGCCCTGTTCGTCCATGCGTTGTGGATTTAAATAGATATGTGAATGGATATGGGCAACGGCTTTACCCCACAGGTAGAAGTTTTCTGGCGTTATATTTTCTTGCAGTGAACGTGTGTCTGATAGATATTCTACGAAAAAGATTGAAGGGTTTATATCCGGTTCATATATCAGTTTTAGTGACGGGTGTACCTCTTTGTGGAAATAAATCTCGTTATAGATCTCTTCGGGTATAGCTTCTTTTTTTACCCACAATACACCCTGTGAAGAAACAAGTTCCACCGTGGCTGTATAGCCATGTAATTTTTTTACAAATTGATAGTCCATAGAAAAAAGGAAACTCACTAAATCCTTTTTAGGAGTAGTGAGTTTTTATTTAGGTATCCAGATAGTGCTTATTATGTAACGTTCTTCTTCCTCCTCGAGGATAGTTATTTGTCCATTCTCAATATCACTGTCAGCTAAAAACTCTTTTTTTGTTAATAGCTCTACTGCACGTATAATCCACTTTTCGTGCGAGACAATCAATATGTTTAATTCCCTGGTTAAAACCCCATTCGTAAAGAATTGTTCGACGCGCGCATCGAGATGCTTATTCTTTTCGTGACCTCGAGATATCTCTCGTAAAAGTGGTTCTTCCTGCCATGCTATTTGAGGAAGAATAATATGTCCGGTTTGCCGAGCTCGAACGGTATTCGAGTGAAACCCTTGATCAAAGTATAGCCTTTGTGCGTTCAGCCATACAGCAGCCTGTTCACATTGTATTATTCCTCTTTGGGTAAGCCGATAAAAATTTGGATCATGTTTATCGAGCAGTCCTGCGTTAAAGCCATTCTCTCCATGTCGTACCAGTACAATCATTACTACCCCCCCTTGCATGCCTATTATACTACCATAGTTCCTTAAAATGTCAATGGTTTTTTCACAGAAATATACCTTTTCCCTATTTCCCCAATTCAACGATGCGCGCGTACTCTTTTTCCGTTATGGGGCATACCGAGAGGCGCATTTGTTTGATGAGAGAGATGGCGCGGAGAGCGGGGTCGGTTTTTATGAGATCGAGGGGTACGGCGCGCTTGCATTCTTTGATGGGTGTAATATCCACCGCTACCCAGTCCCCTTCTGTTGCCGTGGGATCAGGGTACCACTCGCGTACTATTTCAGCGGTGCCCACCACTGCGCGTTCGTCTCCGGAGTGATAGAAGAGGGCTTTATCGCCTTTTTTCATTGCTCGGAGGTTATTGCGTGCTTGAAAATTGCGTACTCCCGTCCAGGACGTTTTTTCTTCTTTGACGAGGTCATCCCATGAGTAGGTGCCGCTTTCTGATTTGAGTAGCCAAAAGTTCATATATCTTGCTGTATCGCTGTCTTTTAAAATTCTTCTACCGATCCCTCTCCCATATCACGATACTCAATATCGAGGGGGTCGAGAATTGCTTGTGGGATCTTGCGTGTTGGGGTTATGCGATGATCTTGCCGTAGCATACCGTCGTGAATAGGGAATACCACCTTTGGGGCTACTTTTTTGGCGTAATCGATTGATTCTTCGAGCTTGAGCCATGGAGCTGCTACGGGTAAGGCGAGGATTTCGACTTTTTCCGAAGGCATGAAGAAGGAATCTCCGGGGAAAAAGAGTTTTTTGGCGATGAGGAATCCGGTATTTTGGACTACGGGGAGATCATGATATACACAGGCGTGTTCTGTGCCGTAGCTGGTAATATCAATGCCTTTTATGGTTTGGGTTTCGGCATCATGTATGAGAGTATATGCGATGCCTGCTTCATCGAGGACCCTTCCTACTCCTTCGTGGGTGATGATCTGGGCGGTGGGGTTGTCTGTGAGGAGAGATTTGAGGGTATCAGCGTCTATATGATCCCCGTGCTCATGAGATATGAGAATGACGTCGATATTCTCAACATGAGGGATTTCGGTATAATTTCCTGGATCGGTAAGGATGCGGATATCCCCTTCTTCGATCAAAAGGCAGCAATGGCCAAATTTGGTGATTTTCATAGGATTCTATTGTAACAAAAAAACTCCCCGTTTGCACGAGGAGTTTTTCGAGTCTTATACGCGCTGTACGTTGACTGCGTTGAGACCTTTTGGAGACTCTTCAGTCTCGAAAGTGACGTTGTCACCTTCTTGGATCTCATCAAAGCTAATGCCTACAAGGCCGTTGCTGTGAAAGAAGACATCTTTGTCCTGACCTTCTGGGGCGATGAAGCCAAAGCCCTTGTCGGTCTTTCTTTTGATTACACCGTTCATGTGTTTGTCCGTGAGTGAATAAAAATGCAAATTTAACTACACTTTGGATGCTCGACGACGTCTCTCGAAGATAAGTATTTTGCTGTCATTAGTATAGCATATCCTGGGTGGGCTGTCAAGGGGGGTATATACGAGAAAACAGCAGGTTTCTTCCCCACTCTTCTCTTGTCGATATTCGTAGGGTTTTATGCCATCTCTTGCATCTTGCCCATCATCATCGCGCTTACTTCGGCTTCGGGCATATCTTTCATTTCTTCCATTTTTTCTGGATGTGCTTCTGTGGCATGCTTCATCATCATTTCCATTGCCTCTTCCTTTGTTGCACCCTGTGCTTCAAAATCACAATCTGCGCCGAGATCCTTACATGCGAGCTTGAACATACTGTTTGTGTATAGATAAATAATGTGTGCAACACTGGTGTGAGTGTACCTTGTTTTTATGAATGGGGCAATGCTTCGGTCTGTCGGTTTTTATGTGCCAAAATTCTTTTCTAGGAATTTTATGATCTCCTCTTGGCCAATACCCCGCATTAAGACTTCTGTATCGCTACTGATATTATTGGCAAACTTAGGGATATTTTCTATGAAATAGCTAAGTTTTTCTTTGTCTATCTTTGGATGCGAGATACCAAATCCATTTGAATCTATAACATACGCGTTCATATGCTGCTCGTAAGGAGAAACAGGAATTGCATATACTGGTATTCCGAGATACATGGCTTCGGACAGTAACGAGTGACCGGCAGTTGATATGATACCCGTGCATTCTTGTATGACTTCATCAAATCGAGGGTCACCATGTGTGTATACATTGATTCCTTTTCTCAAACCCTCCTTCGGTATTTTTGGCGTTTCTTGTCCTAGGAAAATATGAAACTCACCAATTTTCTGCTCAGTGCATAGCGCAATAATTTCTTCCGGCGTCTGACCAAACTCCCGGGCTGAAGATATATATACTACGATAGAATTATTTTTTGGATTTCTCTTCATAGACAATACACTCTTCTTCAATGTTGGTGGAAAAAGTTGCACCGTATCCTTTTTGGGCAACTGCGGAACTTTAAAAAATGAGCATGCAATTCGTGTGTGCACTTTAGGAAAAAACATGTGCAGACGCTCTATTTCATCCTTGAATGTAAATCCCCCTACTTCCTCAGGGAATTCGCCGCAGAGATATTTACTCTGTTGATCTATCGTTACAAGAGGAACATCGTGCGCGTATGCGTATTGGGCACTTACTGATTCATAGTCGCTTATTACGAGGTCGGGCTTACCCAGTTCTTTGTGAGCTCGATCGAGTGCTGCGCAGTTTATTTGGAATATATTCTTTTTATTTACCGGTGATTCGGCACTAGCGCTGAAATTAATTCCATTTTTATCACCCACATAGAAAGGAATCGCTACCTCTACGACTTTTACCGAAGGATTGTCTTTGAATTTTTCTAAATAAACTATATAGCTATTGTCATGTGCAAAAATAATCACTTCAGCGATATGAGCAAAATGCTCGACGACAGGAAGTTGCCTATACGTGTGGCCATTACCTAATCCGCAAATTCCATAGAGAACTTTGAGTTTCTTCATATTTTTTTGATCGCATTACTTATGAAATCGATCGATCCTTTTATAGAATACACAGGCAGGCTCACAAGTATTTCTTTTAGATTGCGCGCTAAGTATTCTTGCGTCCCCGATGGTGGCGTTCCGATGTAGACAATATCTCCATCACAGAGCACCGTATCTGCATTTACTGTGTCTAGAAAATAGGGATATAGCTTGTGCAGTGCACTCGTTGGATTGATTCTGTCATTTTCTTGTTCCCCATCGTTCAAGCTCACTAATACTATTGCTTTGATGCGCCCGGGATCTTTGGCATACCCCTCCCCTCTTAATTCCACTGCAATTCTTTCACCGTATGGCTCATACCCTTCTCCCTTATATTGTTGCATGTCTTTTGTATGCGCGGTGATAGTGCGCGTTCCCGCTAGGGCTTCGCAATATCCATTTCCCTGGAATGCAATGATGGTCTTGTTTCCGGAAAACAATAGCATATCAGTGGCTTCGAGAAGCCTTAAGACGATAGAGGTCTTTCCTACTCCCGTATGCCCCATGACTAGTATGTATTCATTATTGCCTATACAGGCGGCGTGCACTGAAAAAAGCTTTTTCTTGAGTAATTGAACACGCACCACGCTGTATAGAAGGTGATAAAAATCTAGCGGAAATTCCTTATCCTCTTTGTCTCTCATTACCACTCTCGCTTCTTCTTGAATAAACCCTTTATTTTCTGATTTTTCGTACCCCACCACGATGTCGACTTCCCGCGTTGGACTCATGGTTACCTCTGCACCTGGCACATACGCCCCTAGCAGCATTTTGCTGCATACGAAATCTTCCGAGCTTTTTATTTGTATAAGGATATCGTGGGGAAAAGATAGATAAAAGCTGGTCATAGTGATATATTAGACATATTGGGCACTGCTACTCTAACATTTTTGTGAAAATATGGCCAAGAAGATTGTATTATTCAGCCCACCGTTTAGCGGGCATCTCAATGTATTGAGAAGCCTTATTCGAAATTATCAGGATGAGTTTGATTTTCATCTCGTTATCACTGGCTGGAAGAACATCTCGCCCGACCTGAACGGCATTACTGTTCCCGTGACATTACTTGCCCATTCCGATCTCCATGAAACAGATCCTGCTCTCTGGACGCTCCCCCGTGCCGTTGAGCTCCTGGACGATTGCCTAGCAATTGCTCGAAAAGAAGCTCCCGACCTTATTATATATGATGCTTTTTCACTTGAAGGGAATTTTGTCGGAAAAACTCTCGGAATTCCCTATTGGTGCTCCATATCCTCCCTCATTGGACCTTTTACCCATAAGGACTATCTAAAAATTAAGTTAACACATCCTGACAACGTCGCTGCCCTTGCTGCATTACACCAAAAATTTTCTGGTATCGTAGAGGAAAACAATATCGAGATGATTTCGGATGGACTACATATACCAGGGGAAAAGAATCTTCTGTGGTCTTACCCCGCTCTCACTCCTGGAGATTTTATGTCCCATCGGATTCCTGCTGAGTATGTGTTTGTTGGCCATCTGGATGCACGCAAAATTGATACCGCACATCTACAATCACATGAAAGGCCCCTCGTCTACTTTTCGTTCGGAACTATAGTAATGGATAATCTTTGGAATCAGCAGGCGGAAATGAGAGACGTTTTGAAATCTTTTATCGGACATTTTGCTGAACTGTCTCAAGATCAGGGCTATGACGTTCTCTTTGTGAATAGAGGCAGGCCTATTCTTGATCACTATCCTAACAGCTGGCGCGTTGTAGATCATGCCGATCAGATTTCTGTCTTATCGCGCGCTTCTGTCTTCATTACTCATGCAGGAGGTAATAGTTTTCACGAAGCGGTTTTGCAACGAGTCCCTATGGTGGCGGTTCCTTTCTTTGGGGATCAACCACTCATCGCTCGGCAGATTGAAGCATTAGGGCTCGGTACTGCCCTTGTGTCGGACGAGGGTATTGATACGAAAAAGTCTAAAAACTTTCTTGATGCTTCTCTTGCTGAAAAAATGTCTACAGTGGTAAATGCGATACTCGGTGATCGAGAAAAGTATGAGGAAAATTTTGCGAAGCTTGACCTAGAGGCGCAGGATATTGGGAGGTTACTTAGGGAATAAAAAAGGAGCGTAGATTATACGCCCCTTTTGATTATGCTATATTGGTTATTGATCCATAGGGATATTGATAGCAACAATCTGTGCTACAAATATCACTGTTAGCCCGCCTCTGTCCTCTAACAATAACGAGTTGGAATTTAAACTAGCAATTATGCCGGAAAAATTACCGCTCGGTGTTGCGACATTGGCCTTTTTTCCCTCAACAACAGCAATATCACCCTCTAATATTTTTTCAACCAGATTCTTAACGAAATCGCTCATCGATATAATACCTCCCGATGAATAACTGGTTGTATGTTAGTACAAAATTGCTTCCTTGTCAAGCCCTCTTGCATTAGCTCTGTTCCCTCTATTCTTTTTTTTCGAGCACTTTTCGGTGGTACGATTGCTGTGTGCTACCAATATACTTTGTTATATTCCATGAGCGCTAGACGACCCGTCTCTGTCGAGAAGCTATATACGACGATACCACAGTTGTCCGGTCCTTCTTTGATGCCGTCTATAAACATCTGTGGTGTCCATCCTTCGAGATTGTATCGCATGGCACGTATTGAGTGCCCATGTGCAAAGACTAGAATCTTTTGTCCTCCTCGAATACGAAATAGCTCACCGATAAAGAGAAAGAGGCGCTGGCATACATTAGCCTGGCTCTCTCCTCCTGGTGGAGTGGCATAGAATGGGCCGGTCTGTCCCCAGTATTTTTGCAAATACGGAAAATGAATATCCGCCTCCTGTTGAGTCATCCCGTAGGTATATCCATTACTTCGTTCACGCAGAAAGATATTATGACGGATCTTCATGCGCGACAGCTCGTGTTGGGTATATGCCTGAAGTGCGTGCGTGCGTGTCTGGATTGTCCGTAAATAGTTCGAATCGTAGACGACGTCAAAATCACCATATGTCTTCTTCAGGTGCTCACCAGTGTGTATCGCTTGTTGCACGCCCCTTTCGGTGAGGGGCATCATATGATCAGGAATCCCTTCTACAGCCTTTCCTGATTCTTCGTCAGGGACGTACGCATTATGTCCTTTCACTTGATTCATTATTGAATGTCCGTGACGGACGAGAACGAGAAGTGACGGACGAGTTTTTGGGTGTACCATTATTTCTTACCTTCTTTTTTAATGTGCTAACCCTTTTATATCAGGAAATTGTTATCGCGTCAAGGGGTGCCCCATCAATCATTGACAAAACAGATTTTTCACGGTATTACTTATTGCATGATTACAGGAGGATGTGATATCAATGGCTAAAAGAATACTTAAAGAAGAAAATGAAGAGGCTCTTTTTGGTGGAAAGATTCGGAAAAACTACACTTTTGATTCCGATACTATGGAAGACATTCACTATATTCAAGAGCACTTTGGAATAAGCACCGAAACCGAGACGCTCAGGGCCGTAGTGGGGGCGACTAGAGACCTTCTTGAAAGGGGTGAGTTTAGTCTCACAAGATCTTACCGCCTCGAACGCCTCCCCCTGAGTGACTAATCACTCCATCGCCTCTTATCGAATACCGATGGGGGCTTTTTTATTTTGAAAGGGTAATACCTGACTTTGCCACCAAATTCATTACCGAAAAAGAAGCTCGAAGAGCTTCTTTTCTTGTATCTGAATAGGTTCGCATCGATGGTTAAATTTCCATACAATCTCTGCGACGAA
>JAHFHK010000037.1 GCA_023246955.1 Candidatus Uhrbacteria bacterium | reverse complement strand
CGCAATTTGTCCGATGTGTTGATAGATGATCAGCTTCCGATCTACTTTCAGGGAGATTCATGCGATATATGACTGCTACTTCGTCATACAGAACGGATGGATCTATGTTCTCGTCGTCTTTCGTGCAAACCATTACGTATTCATAATCATTACGGCGCATATTCGGTATCGCGTTGAACGCTTTCGTGATATCCTCCCCAATCGCGTCTACTTTAACCAATACACTTGCTCTTATTCCGCGATCACCCACTGTCTTTCCTCTTTTCAAGTTACTATACTTTATTATTCGGTCATGGATATATATGTACCATTCTTCTCGTGATTCGTCAAGGGCACCGTTCTCTTTTTGCGTTTCAAAAAATAAAACCTGCTTATTGGGCAGGCGTTTCATTATCGATACATTGAATATCAAAGCACCGTGAGAGCGATAGTGCTATCACACCGAGATTGTTTTGCAGTAGCGCAGTGATGGCGCCCTTGCTATTTTTTGCAACTCCATACTCTCCTGGTTTTTCTGGAAAATATGCTTTCCAGGAACCATTCTTTTGCCTTTCGGTTCTTATCTGTATTCTGTTTTCCTCCATTATTCCTCCCTGATGTTACCACTCTTTCCTATTGCCTTTTGACCGTCCTCCCACCCCTCCATATAATCACCAAAGTAATCTAGATCTATGTTTGCTGATAGCGTATCATTGCGACCGTCTTGACAGCCGCGGCTATACCATTCACTCGCTTTTTTGGGATCTACATCGGCTCTTGTTACAAAGACTATCTTTACCTTGCCTTGCCTCGGCGCCTCGGTCATTTTCTTTTTAGGTGATGGATCTGAAATCCTGTCGCCGCCGAACATCTGCGCTATATTGAACTCACTTTCACAGTCCTTGTTGGCGCACCTAATGTTTGTGCACATCCCACCCTGTGGTCCTTTGTAGAATCCCGTTCCCTTGCAATCCGGGCATGTATTACGCTCTATGAAGCTACATTCGTAGTCCGTTAAGCGATCACCGTTTTGGGTCGTAGTTTTCTGCTCAATCACCGGTTGGCTCTCCGATTTTACCAGTGCTCTACGCATGAGCCTCGGTGATAGTATTGCTACAAGCTTTTGAAATATTCTCACAATATATCCCTCCTTGCTATACATCATGGTTCTCCTTTTTTTCTGAACTATAGACTCCACGTAAATATGTATCCTGCTCGACTTTAGAGAGCTTTGCGAGAGTATTACCCAGCTCCGAAAAGGTAGGGCGATTCATGTATTCATCTACCGTAGGCAGCATAAGTCCTCCGTGCTTTGGCGAGACATCGAGAGCAGGTTTTTTCGCCATCGCCATAAAAGCATCTATGGGCTCTAATGGTATGTTTGTAGAGTTTTGTAGTGTAGACATGATCATAAAGATATGGCTTGACCTCGGAATATCCGTTCCTGTGATCCAGTATCGTATCACTTCCTCGGTCGTTCCTAATAACTCAGCCCATTCATGGCGCCTAAACATCTCGGTATTGTCTAGCACCCCCTCGAGTGCCTGAGAAAATTCATCTTTCTCATTTTCCGTAGTCATGCGTTCCTCCTTCTGAGATTTTCATATTTTTCAAAGAGCTACCGATACCCTGTCACTGAGTGGTGTGCGCGTCAAGGATTGTGGTATCAATTCGGTTTCCAATAAAAAGACCCATATTTACGGGTCAGTAGCTCCAGAATATTATGATTACTTGGTTCTGGGCAACCCCCCTTTGAAGCTTTCTAGAAATTTCTTTGGTACTGTCCGATGCAAAACATTATACACAAGTAGTTATCTTGACCTGAATGAAGTTCAGTGTTATTCTGAACTCAAGAAAAAAGGAATAGGACCTTGAAATGAAAAATTTTATCGATGAAAAACTGAGAACTCCTGGGCTGTTTTCTGCATGCAGCCTTCTTGCGGGAGGATGGTCATTTGCTGCTCTTACTTGGGGCGACGGAAGCACCATGACCGCGAGAATTGGTCTTTGGCTCTACTTGATTTCCATGATATTTTCAGTTGCTGAGGGTAATCTTATTAAAACTCTCCCACAAGATATTATGGAATACGTTAACAGCCAATACCACAAATGGTCTGTTGGTGTAACGAACTTCCTGGTTGGATTTGCTGCGTTCAGAATTAGTCTGCAGGAAGAAACCTGGCAAGTGCCATGTGTTCTTCTCATCTGTTTTGCCATGTTTGTTCTTATAACGAGGTTCTCGGGCATGATTGCACCTCATTCGTTTTGGGCGCGGTTTCGCTCTGCCATGGGTCGAGGTCTTATCCTTATGACTATATGGAAAATTGCCCTACCTAATGCTGCGGTAGTTGCCTTAGGGATAGTGTATCTAGGAATTCTTACCGTCTCATGGTTCTGGCTTAAAAGAGACCAGAAGAAATTTGACTGGGCGATACGATAACAGGAAAAAAATATTTTACGAGAGCTTACTATAAGCTCTCTTTTTATTATGAAACAATAATGATCTGCACTGCTCGAGCCCTATAAAAAGATGGGGTTACGGCAGCGGGGCGACAATCAGTGCTCCCAATATGAGACTATGGCCCCGGGACATCTCCCTTCACGCTATGAATTTATAAGCAAAAGCACGACCTTAAGCCGTGCTTTAACCCAAATTGCCAGACCTGGATTCGAACCAAGATACCATCCTCCAGAGGGATGTGTCCTACCGTTAGACGATCCGGCATTATATTGTCTGAGACTCCTGCAAAACCGCGCCTTTCCATTTCATGAGGCGGGATGTCAACGAATATGAGTATACAAACAACTTTTGATTATGGCAACCTCTAGGGGGAAAAATGGAACCGAAAACCACTTTGCATCCCTGGTGGCGCCGATGAACTGGGTGATGGTATGAAGAAGGTGCTGTTCGTCAAAGTCTGCAGCGAGTGCGGTGCGTGTTTTCTTCGTTGCTTCGCTGATACTCAGTAGATCGCTCGCTTCTTTTTTTATGAGGAGGATGTCACGAAGGGCGTCTACACAATCGCTTCCGAACATCACGACGTCTCCGCCTGCGGACACCATTCCGTGGAGCGCGCGGAGGGACTCGTCGGCTTTTTTTGTGGCAATACCTTTGAGCACTGCCTCAACGAGAAGTACGTCGGAGCGTGGCAGCATAATCGCTGCGGCTGTTTCGTCGATCGTTCCCTCGAGACATAACACCTGCCCCAAGAGACTCTCTGCATCGCGTTCGCACCCTCCAGAAAGACGTACTATTTGTTCGAGTACTCCATCGGTGACCACTCTCCCCTCCTTTGCGGTAATATCCGCGAGACGTTCCTTCATGACGTCGGGGTGAATGTGTTTGAAGTCAAAGCGTTGGCAGCGCGAGATGATCGTTGCGGGAACTTTGTGGAGTTCGGTGGTGGCGAGAATGAATACTACATTTTCGGGTGGCTCTTCCATGAGCTTAAGGAGCGCGTTGAATGCGGCAGTCGAAAGCATATGGACTTCATCGATGATGAAGACTTTGTACTTCAGGAGTGAGTTGGCCACGCGTGCGGCACTGATGATATTCTCTCGTACATTATCAATCCCTGTGTGTGACGCAGCATCTACTTCTATACAATCTAACGTTTTTCCTTCTTGGATTGCGAGACACGATATGCAGGTATTGCACGGCTCGACTGAGTCGGCTGCACGATTCGTACAATTCAATGCGCGGGCAAATACGCGCGCGGTCGTTGTCTTTCCTACGGCGCGAGGACCTGAGAAGAGATATGCGTGCACGGTACTTCCTTGCTTGAGCTCATTTTGCAGTGTCGTCTTGATCGACTCCTGACCGATGATGTCGGCAAAGGTTTGCGGACGGTAGGTTTGGTAGAGTGTTGGCATGGGGGATGGGTTTTCTTAGAATTTCTTGATGATATTTTCTACCGCCGCCCAATGCGTGGGCTTTTCGGCAGGAATGAGGATGACCACATCGTCACCGATCACACCTTTGTAGTAGGTGACGCTTGCGGTGAGAATGCGCCAACGGTTTTCGCCGAATACTACTTCATAATCACGAGTATTAGGATCTTGTACGAGGGTACCTACGATGCGCTTACGTCCGATAGGGCCAATTTGCTTGTAGAGAAATGTCCCCTGGGGAGTAATTGTAAGCTTCATGATGTCTCCCTCGACGAGTTTTGATTTTGAGGCGTAGTTTGCGGGCACGGTGTACTGCATTCCGTCAGGACCACGCATACCTTGTCCATCGAATACCCCTTCCATAACCCGCTCGCCACTACTTGCGCCCAACGGATTCAAGACACTTTCGGGAACTAAGGGCGCGTGCTGTGTTGGCGACATCAGGTGCGCCAAAGATGAAAGAAGCGTGTCGTGAGGTTCGCTGACTCCTCCCGCTCCTTCTTCTTGCGCCAAGAGCTCCAATGCTTGTGTGGTGTGTTTTTGGATTTCTTCAAGTGCACGCTTGAGGAGACGAAGGCGAGGGCTCATTTCTTTTCTGGTTTCCTCTTCGTGGATATCGGATGTGGAGGGTGTTGCGATGCTTTCCTGTGGCGCATCGATTCTTAGGGAATCCTCATGATGCTCTTCGGGTGTCTCTACAAACAACGGCGTCTGATGACTCGCTACTCTATCATCTTGCATACTGAACCCTTCTACGGTCGGTGTAGCGCCCTGGTCTGCTGTCTGCGTCTGTGAGGGTGTAGCAGAGGATGTCGAGCTCGCTGGCGTGCTCAAGATGTCGTCGAGTACCTCATCCAGAGAGAGACCCTCTTTATTCAAAATGTCGTCGTACATATGTGTATTTGTTTTTTATGATATGGGTCGAAAATCCTTGTTTTCGTCTCTTCTTTAGTGCCCCGATGATATCATGTATTTCTTTATTTTGGCAAGGGGTGCATGGGATTTTTCCCCTAAACACCCGCTATTTTGGTTCTTTCTATGATTTCTGCCTCTATAACAGAGCGGTCGCGTCCATATTTGAGACGGGAGAGCTGCTTTATGGCTTCGGCGATGCGCAAGTCCCCTTCCGGCTTAGGAAGCGTCGTGATGTTGAATGGCCTTGCCGCGCTATTGTTAATCAGAAGGCGGATATATGCGTTGCGTGCCTCAATGTTAATCACGTCATATTCTCCAAAGACTGGGGCGAGCTGCTTTGCCATCATTTCGGCATCATCGACACCGACACGGAAACATACGATCGTTCCCACATTTCCAAATACTGCATCGCGCACCTTTGTATCCCCTTTTGGTGAAAGCTGTCCAACGTACTGGTGACCGATCGTGAGGCAGAGACGATATTTACGCGCTTCGGATAATATAGTTGCGATGGTATCGGTGATGAAGTTTTGAAATTCATCGATATAGAGGTAGAAGTCGTGACGATCTTTTTCTGGCGTGTCTCCTCGAGAGAGTGCTGCCATTGTGAGTTTTCCTACGATTACGAGACCGAGAAGGTATGCGTTCATGTCACCGATCATTCCTTTGCTTAGTTTTACGAGGAGGATTTTTTTGCTGTCCATGATTTCGCGCACATTGAATGCGCTCTTTTGCTGTCCGATGATGGGACGCATGATGTCGTTTCCTACGAACTGCGTGAGCTTTGAGGTGATGTAGGGAACCATGTTTGCCAGCGCTGCTTCTCCGCCTGCTTTTTGTGCTTCTTTTGTCCAAAAATCATAGACGGTCGGATTCTTTGTCTTGGACAGCTTGTACTTGCGAAAATCTTCATCGGCGAGTACGCGAGAGATTTCCATCAGAGTTGAGCCTGATTCGGGATCATCCATAATGAGGAGGAGGGCATTTCTCATGTATTGCTCGAACATCGGACCGCCCGTGGAGCGCAGATCATACAGCTTATCAAAAATCATGATGAGCTCGTTGATGAGAAATGTCTTTTGTTCAGGGTGTGCTGGATCGAATTCGATGAGGTTGAGTCCCTGAGGGCGTTCGTAGTCCGCTGGGTCAAAAAGAATGACATCATCGGCACGTTCGGGGGGGATATTTTTCATGATGTCATCGATGGCGTCTCCGTGAGGGTCGATAAAGCAGCATCCTTCGCCGTTCTTGATGTCCTGGATGATCATATTCACCTGGATGGTTGTTTTACCGGAACCGGTGGTACCGATAACATAGACATGGCGGCGGCGATCTTCGCGCAGCATACGTACGGTCGTCTTGACTCCACGGTAGTCATTTTCCCCCAAGATAATTCCTTCGGTGGGAATGTTGACTGGAGGTGCTGCTTTACGAGCACGGAGCCATTCGATGTTTGGTGTTTCAGTGCCGGGAAGTGGAAAATGGAAAATACTCGCAAGCTCTTCAGAGTTGAGGATGAATCCCCGTTTTGCATCAAAAAATCGGTAGATAAAATCAGAGACCATGCGCGCTTTGGATATAAATTTAGCACGCGTGAAGGTCACTCCGGATTCAGGACCGAGGTACTGCGCGAAAGCATTCGTGATATTGTAGAGTTGCATTTCTGCATTGCTCGGAAAATCTGCAGACGTAACGATGCGAATCGTCGTTTCAAATCCTGGTTTTGAGCCTTTTTCTTCTATTGCCTTCACGAGTTCTTGCTCGAGCGGTGAAAGACGATATTCTGTAGGGGGCTTTCCCGCTGCATCTTCTTTTTTGCTATTACGTGCTGCATCTACGGCGCCGGTCACGACACCTCCGACGATGTCCCCTGCCTTTTGCGCGTATTTCCATCCTCCTGCGCTCGCCATAGCCTTCTCAAGACTCTTCCCTTGTTGCATAGCGCGTGCGATCTTTTGTCCTTTGCGACGCCAGCTTCCTCGTGCGGTGCGAATGACGAGTTGAATAGCCCCGCCTTGCGTCTTTTCTAGTTTGCTCAGTGCGTTCGTAATTGCGTTGAGCGGATCGGTGTCCATTTTTCGGAAAGAACGGAAGGGGAATATCCAGTGCTTATTCGGGACCAATGTTGCCGCCATGATCGCCCCTTTTGGACGGAAGAGGTTATAATCCGCTACTTCTTCAACAGTCGCGTACGGGTATTGCGCCAGAACTTGCTGTTCAATGAATGCCTGCAGGTGGCGCGGGATTACCATATAAAAACGAATGAGACCTTCGATCATGACGATTTCAAGAGACAGTTCATCGTCGCGCCCCATGAAAAATGCACGAATACGACCCTTTGGACGGATAGAACCCAGCCCAGAAAACAATGACTCGGCAACGGCGATTGTTTCTTTGAGATCCTTTGGTTTGGTGTCATCATCTTTTTTGGCGCCTCCCTCTTTGGGTACCATAACCTGAATGACTACTTTTTCCGAAGAAAGATGCGAGCGATGATAGCGCAGGAAAAAATATCGAATGAGGTATATAATAGCGACGATAATTCCTATCGTGAGGACGATCCATGCGAACATCACAAATACCCCTCCGAAAAGGTCTAAAAATGGTGATTGTGTTGTTTGGACTCCGTACTGATTCATACCTCAAGAAGGGAAATCTTTGTCTCGTAAAAACAGTATCTTGTCTGCCTTGATCTTCGCTTCCTGTTCTAGGAAGAATCTATTAACTCCTGGCAACAGAGAGAGCCAGTGACGGATGATGCCGATCATTGCCGATACCTTCACCTTTGTTTTTTGCATCATCGTCTCAATAGCAATAGCACTCTTCTCCCCTTCTGCACGAAATACCTTCTTTTGATCAGGGGTAAGCTCGGTATAGAGCGGGATCAGATCTTCTTCGAGGATCTTTTCTATGCGGTGACGAAGTACTGTTTTGGGCGCAGGTACACTCGGGGTAGGGAGGGGCGACGCGGGAAACGCGGGGGTTGCAGAATTTTCTGTGAGGGGTTTGCTCTCTGTTTTTGGCGATGGTGTTTCTCTTGACGGTTCTAATTCAAAAGAACGCCCTTCCGTCTCTGATGCCGGGCGCTCTTGGGGTATTTCAATAGGAGAGCCGATTGTATCGGGCATAGAGGTGCACTAATGCATGCTTTCATGAGCACGTCTCCGCATGACGAGCATTGCGGCAACAGGGGCAAGCATCCATGCTGATCGTGCATTTTCGTTCGTGAAGATCTCTGTTGCGAGTCTGCTCTGAATACTATTAGGCGGCAAAAGAAGAAGAATGCTGCTCATCAAAAGCCCTACCTGGAGCGCACTCAATACGAGACCCTGCCACCATGGCTGCCCTCCCTCTGAACGGAGCGACATATTATGCGAAAAAATCAGGTACAGCAGGAGAAAACTTCCGATAAAGCACGCGGCACGATAGACAAAGAAGTCCTGTGGTCCCAGATGCGAGAGGTAGGTGTTGATAATCGGTGTTGAGAGTGTCAACGCAAGCGCCGCGTAAATACTGATCAATACCACCGTCAACCGTTCACGACTAGCGAAGAATGAGTATAGGATTACGGCAAGCGCATAAAATAACACTAAAAAGGTATCCCAGTTTGGTGAACTGAAATTTACAAAACTCGTATCGAGGCTGACTCCTACTAGGCTCAGAAACATAGAGTAGTTATTACTGCAAACAGTATACCATATTCAAAAAGATTCTACTGCGGCTGAGCCACTGATACTGTCGCTGTGCTCGATACACCGTATAGCGAGCTATTCGCGATAGGACGGATTTGTGCGAGACCGACTCCGTATTGTCCCGACGCAATAGCGCGTGCATATACATATATATCTCCGTTATGGGAACCAGGGAAATACCCCTGAATTGTGCCATCGGGCTGCGCGGCGATCGTGAGCATTTTGTTTGATGAGAATACTGTGTAAGGGATGAAACCCGCAGGAAGTGTATCGCTCAACTCATACCACCCCTGTGCGTCTGTTCCTTGTGCTGTGTATGCAATACGTATAACGTCCCCTACCGAAAACGAACTTCCTGATTTTCCGTTCCGAGAGAAGGTGCGTTCGAGCTTGAGATCTGATGATTTGTCCGCCTTCGTCACTGTTCCTTTGTATTGTATGAGCGCTCGGACGTCTCCGTTTATTTCCTTGATGCGGAAGGAATCTCGTTGCTCCGGAGTTATTATGACTGTCGCCATTCTTCCGCCGGCAGTCTCATACGACTCCTCCTTGCCATCTTTTTGTATCTTGACGGGGTAGGAGATTGCGTTATAGGGCGTTATCGCCAGTTTTCGCGCTCTATAGAGGACACGAAGTAGATCGGTGGGTTTTGTCTTTCCCTGTAGCACAGTGGCGCTGTGTAGCAGTGAGTCATCAGAGTCTCCGTATGTTGTTTTGAGGAGAGCGGTGAGGAATGTTGCCTGTATTGTTGTATCGAGCCCGTCTACGCGAATAATGGGATATCCTCCTTGTTCTCCGGAAAAATCTTTGAGCGTGTCTCTCACGATAATACGGGAGTATTCTGTAGCACCGAGTCGATCGAGTCCGAGTCCGAGGTACAATCGGTCGATGGGAGATAGCGCCGGGCTGTTCAAAAGATTTACTTGTGCCTGAACATAGGGTTTTCCGAGGCTTGCAAGTCCAAAGTCAGCGAGTACGATGCGATGCGTTGAAAGATCCGTGCGCCCCAAGATCGAGAGGAAGTACCGCTCGAGCGATAGGCGGTCGACGCCCCCTACTCCGGAATATGCTATCCATGCGCTCGCTTCAAGATCACTTGCTCCATAGGGCACGAGGGCAATGCCTCCATCGTCTTGCTGATAGGTACTTATGTCGAATTTTTCCCCTGATATTGTTTTATTGAACTGTGTCTCGAGCAATGATCGTGCTATGGTTGCCGCTACTCCCCGCTCTACGCGCAAGGAAGAGCCGCTATTAGCCAAGGTGGTCAAATCTTCTAGTGCTTCGATACGAGATGTATCTCCTATTGTGAGGATGATCGGTTCTTTTCCGGAGTCAGGGAGGTGATAGTCGGG
>JAHFHK010000006.1:21981-35421 GCA_023246955.1 Candidatus Uhrbacteria bacterium | reverse complement strand
CCCCAACGACGACTTCCGTAGCAAAGTATCCTCTTCGTGCTCTATTTGCTCCGCTCGCACCAATATCATACGTATTGTCTGCGGCCCAGATGAGGTTCCCCGTCAGTGAGTTATCGGCAGTACCGGACACCGTGAGATTCCCTGCGGTGGCGAGATCGCCCTCGGCGTCGATCGAGAGCTTTGATGACCCATTGATAAGAATATTGAGCAATTTGTAGTTCGTAGAAGCGGATGTGGGATTGATATATATGGACCCCTGGCCAACCCCTGTTCCGGCGGGAACATTCGTGAAGGTGATGAGACTCGTGGTCTGATCATCGGCATCACTGCGCAAGAGTGATCCGGAATCGAGTGCATCGAGCTCATCAGTATTATACGCATACGCACCTGCCCCAATACGGGTGCGAGGAGTCATTTCGGAGTCAGATTCAACCGCCATGCCGAGATAATAGCCGGCAGAGTCAAAATCAAGGTTCATCGGTGCCATGTTCGTCACCGTCGCATTGTCATCACCGAGTGGTATTGTGAACACGCCACGAGTAACCGTGACCGCCACCGCGCCCGCCGAAGCACAGTTCGCCGATCCGGAAGATTCGTTCGATCCTGTTGCCCAGAGACACGTTCCCGAGGTAGCAGCATCCCAAATCTTGAATTTTATGTTGTAGGACCCATCAGCGAGGCGAACGCGAGACGCATCAGTGAGCCTGCCCTGGAATATGAGAGGCTTGTTGCGATTTGTGGTCGTCGCAGAGAGAGAAAGGGTGATGCAAAAGAGTAGCACCACCGTAAAAAAAGTACCCATCTCAACTCGCCCCCCGGTCGTAAAAACCCGAGAAACAAAACCAAACCGACTGGTTATCGGTTCCTTTGGTTGATCGCGGTGGTATGCGGCAAGAAGGTTCATGAACGTGTTATAATTGCTATGTGGTGGGCCTGGCCGGGTGGCGAACACTATCTTGACAATAATGTTTCCGGGGTTCGACTCCCCGTGGGTCCACCACTATTTGACATTATGCACATATCCTGCTATAGTATATGTGCTGTCAAGATAGTGTTCATCGCCATCAGGTGAGATATAAAGAAATTCGCAGAAATGCGAGTTTCTTTTATTTTCCGAGGAAATCCACTATAATACTAGTGGTGCTAATTCGGGTCTTATTGCCACCAGCTGTCAAGGTAAATAAATTCGCAGAAATGCGGATTTATTTATTTTTCAAAGCTTTTTCGGCGCATATACTGGCGTATGAGACCTCTGAAAAATTGATGGATTTTCGTTGAATGGGCTGTTGAGTCCAGGAAACGTATGTCTTATACGTTGAGTGGAATCAACGGGTGCCCATGAAATGAAAAGACGCGATTTTACAGAGGTCTCTGTATATAACGCTTTCATTAGTCTCGAGGACAAAAGATCGATGTGGCGTCACCCTCTTTTGATCGAGACTAATGAAAACGGCCGAAGCTATAATGAACTATTGTGTGTGGCGCTTTACAAAAAAAGACGCCCTATTTTCAACGAAGCATCATTACTTCGTCGAAAAGTGGCGTCTCTTTCTTGGTACTCATAGATATACCCGCGCGTCCGCTCTCTGGATGCGCGTACATATATAGGATACCGTTTGTATTTGTTTGATATTGGTATGTATCCTATTTTGTTGCCCAAAGGTATGAGAACAGTTTTTGTATCTTGACAGCTGACGACGCCACATCGTAAGTCAAAGATAGGGATCTCTATACGCTCTGGGGGATTTGGTTTTGAAAGATCACTCCCTAAGTATACACAGGATAGGGGGACTTTTCAACAGTAGCATAAGGAAAAACGAATGTCGTCGGAAAGCATCAACATATGCAAACAATTCCCCACAAATTCTTTAAACAAAAGAAACTCTTTTGAAATATAGGGGGTGTGCTACAATCTGTTCACGACCTTTATGCAGGCGTGGCGGAACTGGTATACGCGCATGCCTTAGGAGCATGTCTCGAAAGGGATGTGGGTTCGAGTCCCACCGCCTGCATTCTGCGATTGATATAAGGAAAATGCCTCTTGACAGGGTTACGAGAAAGCCGTACAGTCAAAGAAGAGTTTTTGTTGATATTTATAGTAGTCCACAGGGGGTGGGGATAATAAAAAACAGCATTTTTCACCACAAACACCCCACAAACAGCGAATAATCTTTCTACCAAAAGAAAAACATAGTCGTGAAGCCCCCCTATATAGTCCGAGAGGGAAGCATTGCGCGGGAAGGGAAGAGAGAGTATAGTAGTAACGTTACAGACGGTTTTGAAACATTCCATGTGCGCGAGAGAAGAAGTAATGAGGTTTTTTCCCCAACGAAAGAACCTCATTACTTCTTCTGTACCACAGAAGAAGTGGTCATTGACAATCCTGTTAATCAAGTAAAGTAAAGGGCAAAATTACTTCGCTTACTTATGTAAACAAAGAGTGCTTCTATTTGGTCATACCAAACTATCCGCAAGGGTGTCTGTTATGATCGAGAGAGCGAAAGTGTGTATGGTGGATGCCTTGACATCAAAAGACGAAGAAGGACGTAGCAGCCTGCGAAAAGCCTCGGGAAGGTGGCACGCAACCCGTGATCCGAGGATATCCGAATGGGGAAACCCACCACGATGGAAGTTCGTGGTACGGGTATGGTCTAGAATCATACCTGAGATAACCCGGTGAAGTGAAACATCTCAGTAGCCGGAGGAAAAGAGACAAATATGCATTCCCCAAGTAGTGGCGAGCGAAAAGGGAGGAGCCTAAACCCATCTCTCCTAAATGTGCGAAGTGTTTTTTTATAGCAATATAGGGAAGCATGACGCATACGGAAGGCGATAAGGCCATATGGAAGATAGGGGGTAGTGGGACGCCTCATGTGTCGACTTATTTCTGACACGACAATAGTACAATTTCTTACAAGAACGACCTGGAACGGTCGGCCATAGAGAGTGAAAGCCTCGTATTGGAAAAGATTTTGTATATTGAGAGGATGTTCCCGAGTACTGCGCGACCCGAGAAATCGCGTAGGAATCCGCCAGGACTATCTGGTAAGGCTAAATACTTTTGGTGATCGATAGTGAACAAGTACCGTGAGGGAAAGGTGAAAAGCAGCCCGGGAGGGCGATGAAATAGTACCTGAAACCATACACTTACAAGGAGTCGGAGCCCGCAAGGGTGACGGCGTTCCTATTGAAGAATGAGCCAACGAGTTTATGTATGTTGCTTGTTTAAGGTCCGTTCTGGACCGAAGGCGTAGGGAAACCGAGTCTGAAAGGGCGTTATTGCTTTGCCTTTGTACGAGGACGTAAGTCCTTTTGCAGGGGCAAAGCGCATTTGGCAGCATATGTAAGACACGAAACGAAGTGAGCTAACCATGGCCAGGGTGAGTCCTGACGAAAGTCAGGAGGAGGCCCGAACCCACGAGCTGTGCAACACTCGGGGATGAGTTGTGGTTAGCGGTGAAATTCCAATCGAACTTCGTGATAGCTTGTTTTCCCTGAAATAGTTTTTGGACTAGCCTCTCCGTGACCTCCAGTGGTAGAGCACTGAATGGGGGTGGGTGGAGAAATCCTACCACTCCTAACCAAACTCCGAATGCTGGTACGGTTATACGGAGGGAGTCAGACCATGGGGGCTAAGCTCCATCGGTCAAGAGGGGAACAGCCCAGATCGTCATCTAAGGTCCCTAAATCTACACTCAGTGTTAAAGGTAGTGTCGCGACTCTGACAATCAGGAGGTTGGCTTAGAGGCAGCCATCCTTTAAAGAAAGCGTAATAGCTCACTGATCAAGTTGTTTCGCGCCGAAAATATACCGGGGCTTAAGTGTAGTACCGAAGATACGGGCCTTTTCGCAAGAAGAGGCGGTAAGGGAACGTTCTGTACGCGCTGAAGCGGTACTCGTGAGAGACCGTGGAGTGTACAGAAGTGCGAATGTTGGCATAAGTAGCAAAAATTAACGTGAGAACCGTTAACGCCGTAAGTCCAAGGTTTCCTGGGCAACGCAAATCGACCCAGGGTTAGTCGATCCTAAGGTGAGTCTGTGGCATCTGCTGCAGGGTAGTCGATGGATAACAGGTTAATATTCCTGTACTACTGTCAGGTCTTGATGGGGGACGCTTCTTTGAGCCAAAAGCATTTTTTGGCTATAGGTGTCTAATCTTTCGCAAGGAAGAGAATGCGAGCGGAAACTCGTTTTCTGCAAGTTTTGGGGAGAAGAAGCCTAGAAAAGCCATAAAAGATAACCTGATAGTACTCGTACCGCAAACCGACACAGGTGGACGGGTTGAGAATACTAAGGCGTACGGGAGAACCCTTGTTTAGGAACTCGGCAAAAAAGCTAGACGTAACTTCGGGATATGTCTTCCCCTTCGCAAGAAGGGGCGCAGCTAACGTAGCTCTTGTGACTGTTTACCAAAAACACAGGTCCCTGCTAAAGCGCAAGCTGATGTATAGGGGCTGATGCCTGGCCAGTGTCAGAACGTTAAAGGGAGGTGTCAACCGTCGCAAGATGGAAGGCTCTGAACTGAAGCGCTGATGAACGCCGGCGATAACTATAATCGTCCTAAGGTAGCGAAATTCCTTGTCGGGTGAGTTCCGACCTGCACGAATGGCATAACAACAAGAGAACTGTCTTAACAAGGGACCCGGCGAAATTGCAAGAGGAGTGAAGATGCTCTTTACCCACGGCTGGACGAAAAGACCCCGTGAAGCTTTACTACAACTTGATATTGGATTATTGCTACTCATGTTCAGAGTAGGTGGGAGCCGCAAGGCAACAATGAGACACCACCCTTGTGTAATGATAATTCTTGATCTGCAGCAGTTACCCTGCTGGGAGACAGTATCTGGTGGGTAGTTTACCTGGGGCGGGTGCCTCCTAAAATGTAACGGAGGCGTTTACAAAGGTCAGCTTAACTCCAATGGAAACGGAGTTGGACGTGCAAACGCATAAGCTGGCTTTACTGCGAGACCTACCAGTCAAGCAGTCGCGAAAGCGGAAGTTAGTGATCCGACGATCCAACATAGGATGGTCGAAGCTCAACGGATAAAAGCTACTCCGGGGATAACAGGCTAGTCGCGCCCAAGCGTCCACAGCGACGGCGCGGTTCGGCACCTCGATGTCGGCTCATCGCATCCTGGGGCTGTAGAAGGTCCCAAGGGTTTGGCTGTTCGCCAATTAAAGCGGTACGCGAGCTGGGTTCAGAACGTCGTGAGACAGTTCGGTCTCCTATCCACCGTGGGCGTGTGAAACTTGAGGAGGCTCTTCTCTAGTACGAGAGGACCGAGAAGGACGAACCTCTAGTGTACCAGTTGTTCTGCCAAGAGCATTGCTGGGTAGCTACGTTCGGAAGTGATAAACGCTGAAAGCATATAAGCGTGAAGCATTCTCCAAGATTAGGTTTCGTTATGAGATCCCTCAGAGACTATGAGGTTGATAGGCCGTAGATGCATCGCCAGTAATGGCATAAGTCAAGCGGTACTAATCGATCCACCTCTCTCGATCATAATAGATACTCTTATTTACGACAGTAAGCGGAGTACACACACAATTGAGCCCAATACTAGCAACTTGAATAACAGGATTTCAATCACCATCTGGAAGAGCGAGGGAAACCTCGCCTCCAGAGAACGGCCTACGCGACTGATACGTCGTGATTCGTTCTCTGGTGCCTCTGCCAGCGGGGAAACACCTGTTCCCATCTCGAACACAGAAGTTAAGCCCGCTCGGGCCGATGATACTGCGTATGCGGGAAAGTAGGTCGGCGCCAGTTTATGAAAAATCACTCCCCCAAAGGAGTGTTTTTTCTTTTCCGTTGGTTAATCTTGACAAAGGATCATAGTGTGCTAGGGTGCATTGAGAGAAACAAGCAAGTAAAGGGGGTAAGAAAATGGAGGACTGTAGTGTTTCGGTAGCGGATAAAAACGAGTTCATTGACTACGAGGCAAGAATCAATCGTCTGACGTTCAATGAGATTAACTTCCTGAAGATGAGGTTCTGCAAAGACTTTAGCAATCAGGCGATTAGGCTGCATACGGGGTGGTCGATAAAACAAATAAAAGGAGTCCGGGACGGAATCTGTAAAAAGTACAGAATACCAGCAGACGGACTAGAGGGAAAGCTCAAGGATCGGTGTAGCGAATGGGTGGAACAAAAAAATCCCGAGCAAGATACACCAAGAGGTACGTCGGAGAACGTGGTATATCCGCCAGTAGACGACGTACATAAAGATATGGGCGTAACCGATACATCCCCTTCGTTGCGATATCTCAAGAAAAATACCGGCACGAAGCCACCGCACAAAACGATCCAGCTTCCTATCGAGGGGATATCAGCATCGCAACAGGAAGGAGAAGTCTCCCTAGTGGGGAGTCACCAAGAGGATGTACCGCCCCCTATCCATCGTTATCCACCAGATTTCGTGGACTATGTATGCCGGCACTATAAGATAACGCCACCGGGAGAGGTGAAACTACTAAGAGAATACTTCATCTATGGACTGAGAGACGAGGAGATAAAAGATAAGAGTTCCAGCTATCTCAGTGTATTAAGAAGTAAAATCTACGCGAAGATAGGGGTTCACTCAAGAAAAGGGATGTCTAGCTTTATGGAAAAGCATTTTCGGGAATGGAATTCTGAGAATACATCCCTTCCACAAACTCCGCCTCCGCAATCCGAGCTAGAAGTCCCCGTTGTCGTCGATAGCCACCAAGAAGCAGTGAGTATGGAGGTGTCTATACCGGAACCACTATCAAGACCGATAACGCAATCCGGTACGAAGGACGAGTCTCCTCTCTCGGTCGGTGAGCAGCCAGACATAGAGCTGGATCTTGATGGTTTTCTGCGATGGCTACGGATTCAAGCACGCAACAAAAAAATGACATCCAGGGAGGTAGTAATCACACTTCTCGACCAGTTACCCATCGGCATAGAGAGCTTCCTTATGTCGACATCGGCAACGCTCGACGGGGTACTGGGCGAGCTAGAAAAAAGCTTCGCAGGACTCAAATAACCCATACACATACTATGCGGCACTCCTCAATAAAGGATGCCGTTTTTGTTTTAGAATAAGGAAAAGATATTAAAAATGGGCGCCGTCAGTATGGACTCTTGACGTCCGAGGGTGTGTGTGATATTGTGCGTTAAAGTGTCTTGGTATAGTATGACAAGACACATAGAACATTGAAAATATAAGAAAGGAGAATATGTGATGACGGAACAGGGCTGGGATGCGTACATCAAAGAATGTAAGCAGATTATGGAGCTTCGAAAAAATCACGGTTTGAAAGAGCTCGAAACAAGACTCGGCGTTGGAGTGAGTGTGATAATAAGAAAGTGCTCTATAGGCATATTCCCTGATGACCTCCTCGATCGCTTAGGAAGTATTATGCTCAATGGAGCCCCGCTAAGGCATAGCCACATGGTTTTGCTATTGAGGCTTCGTCTCTCTGAAACGGGAGACATTCTTAATGCCTCCAGGAGAGGTACCGTTGACTACACGGAGATCTACGCATTTGTAGATCATGTGAAAAAAGGGCTCATGAAGACCAAGAGGGAATTCTATGAATGGGTCGCTCAGAGAAGAAAAGAACTCCTCGAGGGATCCGGGAGGAAGACGGCTACTGAAGTACGACAAGAGTCTCTCGCTGGAGATAGCTCTCGTGAAGAGTCGCCCTCCGGCGATGATACTGCCTACACTACGACAGAAAAACGTCTTCAGGAATACCTCGATGCGCTGGCAAACGATCACTATAAGAAAGAAAAAGAGCGCGATGAGGAGCTAGCAAGAGAGAAGGAGCGATTGGCGCTGAAGAGGCAAAAAACGATCAAAGATGCAAAACTTCACTTCGTGAAGACATCTGCGGATCTAGAGTCATCAGCAGGCCTGATTGGTCTCGACCTTATAAGCGTGATACCGTCCGAGTACATACCAGAGCTTCTCATGCGTATCAATGCAACGGCAAAGACGCTCTACGAGCTCAAGCAGCAACTCACGAGGAGACGGGGCGGCAATGGAGACAATAACAAAATACTAAGACTGAAGGGAATATAGGAAGAAAAAGTGGGAAAAAAAGACAAAGACAGAAAGAGCCTCAATGGACCGCTCATGACATGGGGGAATGAGCAGCAAATGATCGCCGCAGTAATGGGGATCAGTATCACGCCAGGTGAAAAAACCAGTCTAGTGCCGAAGATCGGCATAGGCGTTCTCCATAAGCTACTGACAGGAGAATATAGAGCCACAGCCAGGCAAAGAGTGCCTGAAGCAGTCTACGATAAGCTGAAGGCCACCTACGAGAACCTCGCTATGCACTGTGCATGGGGGTCGGTTGGACGTGCATTTTTTGAGCGATCAGAAAGGGCAGGGATGGCCGTTCCAACTCGTGTGGTTAAGATATACTCCGAAGGAGAGGTTAATGATTTTGAGCATAAAATAATTGCGCCCATACGACGATACCTCAGAGAAAACTTCTACTTCTATGCGATTCCAGACATAGAATACGAAAAGCACCCAGTAACAGGAGGTATGGTATGGAGAAAAAATGGGAGAAAAGGGGTTCTGAGCCTCATCCCGAGAACGTTAAAAAAAGCCCGTGAGATCGTCAAGGACCTTGACGAAACGGAAGCAGAAAGAATAATTCGCGGGTGCGGAATAGGGGCGGCGTGGGTCACGCATGGCCTCTACAGAAGGAAAAATATGGGGATCGCCGCAAATGCCGAAGAGTCAATGAGACTTCTCGGCGACTATGCAGAGATAATAACGCAGGAAGACATACTCGCGATAGCCGCGTAATAGGGGCAATCGCGATAGGGACCGCTACGAATGTAGTGGTCTTTTTTCTATACAACAACGTCAAAAAACCCTTGACTTTTTACAGGGGTATGCTATTTTGGCAGATGAATACAGACGAAAGGGAGAACAAAGTGGACAATCTAGACGAGATGAATGAGCGAAAAAAGAAAGAGCTGTTCATTGACAATGAAGTGCAAGGAAAGGAGCTATCGAAAAAACTCATTCTGGTACTCAAGGCGATTTTCATTGACGATGCAAAACACCTGGAAATAGTGAAAAAATATGGGTACCTCAATGCAGTGGAGGTAAAATCTGACATAGCGCTGGTATGTCAGATTTTTGGAGTAAAGACTCAGAGTAAACTCACGGAAAAGCTCGAAGAATTCTACTACGCATGGGTCGCAAGCGGAGGGGAATTGCCAGCGGCACCAACCCCATCACCAAGCAATCTGTCAATTGCGGCAAAGGAGAGCGACACCCCAAAGACCAAGAAAGTACTCACGCAGCCTACGAGCGGTTCATCACCCCTCAAAAAAACCGCGCAACCCCCGAGCGCTACTGCATTACAGCAGGAGGCGCAACCACATTCGTCGGATGCAGCCCCCGAAGATCGGAAGATATTTCCCGCAGAGTTCATTGAATGGGTATTTGCAAAATACGAAATAAAAGCCGGGTTAAGCCAAGAATACCTAAAGGCACTCCTCGTCAGGGGTCTGAGTGAGCACCAGATAGTGCTGAAAAAGATAATAAAAAAAGCATACATAACTCCATGTATCGTGAGAACACAGGGAATGCTGCACGTACAGTCAACCATAGGTCTCATGATGAAGATGAACAAAGATTTTCTTGTATGGAGTAAAGAGAGCGAGGTGGCATCGCCACTACAAGAACAAGAAACAAGACAGGTCAAAGAGGAGCCTGTCAATAAAGAGAATAATGGAGAAGAGCTCCTTCCGAAACCCACACTAAGAAAAGTCCCTACATATCTTGATATCGCTCCACAAAAATTTCCCATCGCCTTCATAATATGGATTGTTGATAGGTACCACATTAACGATAATAGCCAAAAGTCCTTTCTGACAGCTCGGTTTATTCTCGGAAAAACATTTAAGGAGATGGACGCCGACAGTATGCTCCTCAAAGGAGAGGCGGTCGCGATGAAGGAAAAAATTCATGAGATATTTGCGGTAGGTAATGCTGATGAACTCGAAGCGAAGTTAGTGGAAACATATCATGAGTGGTCGCAGGCGCGCGGTGCAGAGGAACAGGCCGAGGAGGGAAAAGAGGGGCCATCTCTCATACAGAGCAGTGAAGAGACACAAGAAGAGAAAGACGTCGTAGGGGCGCCGGTAGCACAAGAATCATTACTGCGGAGCGACACTTCGATACAGCAATTTCCTCAAGTATTCATTTCGGCGGTGATCGATGCGCACAAGATTATCGATGCGCACCACATACAATTTCTTCTGGGACGTTTTGTTCACGGGAAGACATATAAAGAAATGGACAGAGAGAATTTTCTGGACAAAAAAGACATCGTCGCAGCAAGAAAGAAGATCTACGAGGCATTTGAAGCGAGAAGCGACAAAGAACTTGAAGTGAAGATGATGAGAAAATATCAAAAGTGGGTGCGAACACCCATGAGCGAAGAAGCACCAGTGTGCCATATCAAAGAAAGAGAAACACCGCCAGAAGTAACACTTCCCCTCGCGGACAGGAAGCAGGCAGCAGAAGATACGCCAGTACGCGCACCATCTATATCGAGAGAGGTGCCCGAGCATGAGCCAGACCCAGAAGCAGACTTCGAGGTATGGATGCTATGGCTGTATGAGCAAGTACGGGCAAAAAAGATACGCCCCAAGGAAGTACTGGAGGTACTAGGAGAGAGACTTCTTATCGGCATTGAGGATCTGATGTATTCTACCACCGCCAATATAGAGACGATTCTCGGGGGGCTCGTGAAGGTATTCGCAAATACGTCTGCCTAACGAAAAAACCTCAACAGCGACATAGATAGAGGTAGTCGACGATACATACAATCAGCACGGCATTCCCGCAATAAGGAATGCCGTTTTTTTATTCCCCAACCCCCATACCTCGCAGAGAGACTTCCCATCTATCGATATCTCCTCTACAATATCGACAATACTATGCCCACTTTTGATCCCACAATAGAACCCTCATGGAAAGAGGCGCTTCGTGATGAGTTCACAAAGCCCTATTGTGCATCCCTCAAAGAATTCATCGTGAAAGAAATCCAGTCGGGGCAGACGATATACCCCGCAGGGAAGAATATCTTCGCCGCATTCAACGCGACACCCTTTCGGGACGTACGAGTAGTAATCCTGGGTCAGGACCCCTACCACGGGCCCGCACAAGCGCACGGATTGAGTTTCTCGGTACCAGAGGGCATAAAGGTGCCCCCATCGCTTCTGAACATATATAAAGAGATCAATGATGATCTCGGGGTTCCGATCTCCCAAAGCGGAAATTTAGAAAAATGGGCAGCACAAGGGGTGCTTCTTCTGAATGCAACACTGACGGTGCGCGCCGAACAAGCAGGCTCCCACCAAAAGAAAGGATGGGAGGAGTTTACCGATGCGGCAATACATACACTATCAGAACAGAGAGAGGGAGTCATCTTTCTCCTCTGGGGACGCTACGCACAAGCAAAAGAAGCATTGATTGATGCATCGAAGCATCACATATTGAAAGCACCGCATCCATCACCCCTCTCTGCGTACGCAGGATTCTTCGGATGCAAACATTTTTCAAAAACAAACGAGATTCTCCGTGCACAAAACAAAAAAGAAATCGACTGGCGCATAGAATAATAAAGAGTCCTGATATTGCATGGCAATCAGGACTCTTTATTTGATAGAAGCGCGCGCTACTATTTTTTTGCAGTCTTTCGCTTAGGAGCTGCTTTCTTTTTAGGAGCTGCTTTCTTCTTTGGAGCTGCCTTTTTCTTAGGCGCTGCTTTCTTTACAGTCTTCTTCGCAGCTGGCTTTCGCTTTGGAGCTGCTTTCTTCTTAGGAGCTGCTTTCTTCTTTGTGGTTTTTTTCATCATGAGGGTCACCCCCTTTCAAATCGTGTTCTCAAGAACACAAAAATAATCACGCATGTAGTATAACACATAAAAACAAAATAAAAGAATATATCTGTGCATGAATTAATTACGCGTAAAAAAATTCTGCACATCGCAGCGCAGAATTTTTTTAGAAAATATTTTTTTTGAAAAAAATTATGGCATCAATTTTCCTGGTCCGTTCGGATTATATCCTTTCTTCACTTCGTCACCGTCAGTAAATCCATCGCCATCAGTATCTTTGTTGTTACTATCAGTGCCATATATTTTTTCTTGCACATCAGTGAGCCCATCACCATCGGTATCTTTGTTCGGATCGATGATCTGCGTGCTATTTTCAGGAGCAAGAGGCGAAGGAGACGATTCATCTATCGATCCTGTTGTTGCGGGTGGAGTAAAGAGATCTGCGCCAAGAGTATCAATAGGAGCGGCATTCTCTGGAGTAGTAATTACAATATCCTCATTCATCTTCGTGACATTCATCGTGAGGGTAATAGTAGCAGAAGAGGAAGCGTCTCCTGTTCCGAGATCATGCACTGCCGTCTTGAGAGTGACGCGATCGAGTTGCATCGTTTTGGCATTGATAAGGAACTGTACTTGAGAGGAGTCGACATGAGCGAGGGTCGTGCGAAGATTTTTTTGCTCATCGGCACTCATAGGATCGGTAGACATTTCAGCATCAAGCATGATGATGAGATTCGCGGTGTGTTCTTGATCGAAGGACGCAGAGAGGAGTTTTGTTGCATGTCCACTCACTGCCTCTCCTTTGACGAGAGAAATATCTTTGAGGACGGGATTCTTGCGGATGATGTCAATTATCTTTGCGAGATCAAGATTTTTTCCATTCGAGAAGGAAGAAATTTCCTTTTGCTGCTTTTCGGAAAGTTGTTTCGTCGCTTCATCTATATCAAAGGAATACCATTTGTTCTGCACAGCACTCCCATTAAAATATTCATTTGCGGGGATTTGCGGGAGACGTACAAAACCTTTTTTGGGAATAGTGACGAGATCAATACCAAGCGATTCATTGCCAGAGGGAGTAGCGAGAGAAAATGTGGTGTTGAGTGCGTTACGAATATCGTTTTCATTTTTTGCGTTGAACTGATCATGGAGCGCAAGGGTGACAGTTTGCTTCTCGGCGGAAGGAAGTTTTTCGCCACCACTCATGAGGTTGGTAAAAAGTGTGATAGGAGAAAGATCGGGCACGCCTTTGAGTTCGGCTACGATACTTCCTTCGGTATCGAACGAACGAGTCTGTGCCATAGCGCCGAGCATGCGCAAAAAGGTGACCTGCGGAGAGTTTTGAAATGCCTGATAGCTCGCATATCCGATGCCACCCCCTAGAAGAATGACGCCCGCGGCGATACCAAGAGCGATATATAATGTCTTCTTGTTGTTTGAGGAAGGAGCCGCCACGGAAGGCATTGTAGGGTTGAGTGAATGGGGGAGTGGAGAGGCGGGCATCGGTGTGGCAGACGAGGTCGCGGGGATGGGAGAAATAGACGTAGGTTCCATAGAAAAAAATATGAAATAAATACTACATCTAGCCTACCACGAAACA
>JAHFHK010000006.1:13408-21971 GCA_023246955.1 Candidatus Uhrbacteria bacterium | reverse complement strand
ACAAAAATAAAAACTACGGAGAAAAATTATTTCCCCGTAGTTATAGATCTATTCTAATTACCGATCAAAGAGTTGAACCCACTCTTCTCTCTCAGTGCACCCATGTCACCCCCGGAAATACCAGGAGCCATAGCATGATCCTTATCGACCTTGAAGCAGTACGCATCAAGGTTCTCTTGTGCGTGGCGCGCAAGCTCGAGAATCTGTGTACTAAATAGTGTAGATACTCCCTTCTTGCGGAGCTCCTCGAGTACATCCTTTCCGAGCTGCAAACCCGATTCTTCTTGGGTGCCAACGCCCAGCTCATCAATGACGACAATAAATTCATGCGGGGCATATATTTTGGTCGCTTTGAGAATGTTGGTAAGCTTTGCAAGAATCATCTCGCACGTTGATCCATCACCTCGTTCAAGAAACACCATGCCAAGCGCGCGTTTCATATTGGCGCGGAAGCCGCTTCCAAACACAGGAAGCCCACTCTGAAGAAGATAAATATTGACGGGGATACTGAGCGAGGCAACCGTTTTACCCCCGCCATGTGTTCCGGTGAACGCCACCATTCTTCCGTTGATGCCTGGCAAATTCTTTATGGGGAAGATCTTATCTTTCCGCGAAAGAAGATGAGTGGGGTAGATCTGATCGAACGCCACTATCTCTTCCGCCTCATCGAGAAGTTCGGGCATACAGAGAGGAATAGCACTCTTTTCTGCAGCCTGTTCGATCGATGTAATGAGGGATGCTATATCTTTAAGTTCGGTGAGACGATCAATAAAGAAGTCTCGATGCTTCTGCAGGGCAACAACCGACTCATGAAGCGCGGGGTGCTTGTAGAGATTGGAGAGATAGACCCACTTTCCCTCAGAATCTGCCCTTGAGCTATCAATATTCACCCAATTGCCTATGATCCTTGATGCGTCTGAATTACAAAAATAACATCGTGCATAAAACCAGGAAATACTTCGGTATCTAACCGCTCGTTCTTCCCACCACCGTCTGAGCACCTCGGCCTTTTTCTGGATAGAGGAAGGAAAGAGATGGAGAATATCTTCTTGCTCGGGGTCATTATCTTCCTCGTCCCTGGAGAGGGCGACGACATCATCCACTATTGCCTCTAATCCCTTTTCGGAATAGCGGAAGTGTACGCGCAGAGCAACTTTTCGATCAGTATGGTGGTCACGAAAAATATCAGAAAGCGCGTCGTTAAGAAAGCGCGTAAGGGAGCTAATGATGTATTCAGGGGCAGAGGAAATAAGTGCGGGCACCATAGCCTTCTTGGTACGCAGTGTGCGACTTTGCGTACGTAGGGAGGTAGCGAGAGCGCTAACCCCTATCTTTTTGGCGAGCCATGAATGAAACATATCCCGGTCAAAGAAAGAGGGCTGCGACGCAATGTGCTCGAGAGGGACATCATACCATCGATACCCCCACACGACCGGATGGTGTTCCTTCATCTTGCTATCGCTCTTGACTACATGCGGCACACTGCTTTCTCCGTTAGCGCGATACACAAAGACAAGATACCCCTCTAGCCACATCACGTTGCACGTAAGCGCGTGAAGATAAAGAGGGTACGCTCGGTTTCATGCAGTTTCAGGCTACTTTGAAGAAAGGCAAGGAACTGAGAAATTTTAGGAGGAAGAGCCATCTTCCTGCGAATACGCTGGAGCCTTTTTGTGAGCGCCTTAACAATTCCCCAATAGGGCATAACCTGTTTTTTCGAAGGGTCACTCTGGGGAAATGATGTGCTGAATTGATGGCGGTTCACAGGGAGTTTCGTGTAGTCATATACATTCCCATGAAGCGCACAAATCAATTCACATAGTTCTTTATTTTTCATCAGGAATGTCACAATTTCTTGTCGTGACTGTATCTCTTCCCGGTCAGTAATCCCAAATGAATTACGAAGAGGATGATGAGCAAGATGGAGACTCTCCAAAATATCTTTAATGGGGAAGTCTCCAGCATTGATGAGTGCCAATTTTTGTTCCCGTGGAATATTTCTCCTCCAGAAGGTAAAATCTTCGGGATAGGGAATATCAGGGACCGCAATGGGGGTAATAGTTTCAGGATTCACGTTCAAATCTTTTGACATGTATACCTCTTTTTTGTCATTGTTTGTCAACGGACGTAATACGGCAAATATAGCGTATTCTCCTGAAAATGTCAAGGGTAAAAACAAAAAACACCTCTTTCGAGATGTCTCTTGGTGGACCCTGCCGGACTCGAACCGGCCACCTCCGCATTGCAAATGCGGCGCTCTACCAGATGAGCTAAGGGCCCGTATATGCGACTAATGTCCTGGTGGACGATGCAGGACTCGAACCTGCGGCCTTCTCGGTGTAAACGAGACGCTCTAACCAACTGAGCTAATCGTCCATGGTGCGCGAAAGAGGACTCGAACCTCCACGCCCTTAACGGGCACCAGCCCCTCAAGCTGGCGTGTATACCAATTTCACCATTCGCGCGAAGAACAAAGCAGGTGTAAGGACTTACGCCTGCTTTGTGGTAGCAACGAGCTTACGCTCGTGAAGTTTCTTTTTTGAGGAACGCAAGAAAAAAAGTTTGGCTCGTCGAGTTTCTATCGCTTTGACCGTTTCGACTTTTGCAATCGAAGGGAGGTCGATAGGATAGATCTTTTCGACAGCAACGCCGTTGGAGATCTTGCGCACGATGATCGTAGCACCGCTCGTGGTGCCATTTCTTCGCGCAAGAACTACTCCTTCAAAGACCTGGATACGCTCTTTTTCCTCCCCCTTAGGGTTGGTTTCGCGAATCTTCTGGTGGACTTTGACGGTCATGCCTGGCTCAACAGCAGCAAACTTGTCCTGCACTGCTTTTCGTACCATATCGTAAAAATTAACTAATATATGCTCAGGGTATCGATATAATACCGTATTACGGAGATGGTGTCAATCGGTTCTCGGGATAAGTCCATTCTGTTCCAAAAATAGGGAAAAATCGGCATCCAGAGGGGCTTGGAAGGTATGAACCGTCCCGGATATATCACTGAAAGTGACCCGTCGGGCATGGAGAAGGAGGCGAGGCGTCTCGATGGGTGCATATTGGGGAGAGTGATAGATACGATCACCGATCAGTGGATGTCCGAGTGCTTGAAAATGCACACGGATTTGGTGAGTACGTCCCGTACGAGGCCACACGGTCACAAGGCTCATAGCATGATTCGAGCAATCTACAGAAAAATGAGTGTGCGCCTCTTTTCCGTCCTTTGCAGCGACGAATTTTCGGTACTCATGCACGGATCGGGCGAGAGGAAAGGTGATGTCTCCTTCGGTAGGGGAAGGAATGCCATAGCAGACGGCCAAGTACTCCTTCGTGATGGTGCGCATTTTGAACTGTCGCTTGAGCGCCTCGAACCCATCAAGGGTACGGGCAACCACCATAACACCAGACGTATCCTTATCGAGACGATGGACTATACCGGGACGCGACGGATCATCGCTGGTATGTTTTACCTCCGGATAGTGTTCCATGAGCCAGTCGACGAGGGTGGCGGTAGCGATCCCGCCAGCGGGGTGTACCGAGAGTCCGGTGGGTTTGTTGATGACAACAAAATCAGGAAACTCTGCAATAACAGTCGGTACGGGCACGTCGCGCACGACAAGATGTTTTTCGGGAATAGTAACGACAATAATATCTCCTTTTGACGTGAGGGTGCGCGCAGGCAAAAATTCACCATTGAGGGTGATGTGCTGGTGGGTGATGAGTTTTTGAATTTGAGAACGAGTAATGTCAGGACACAGCGAAGTAACCGCCTTATCAAGACGAATGTTCATCCCCAGCGGGATCGTGAAAGTTCTTTGCGATTGATTTTGCATACAAAATGGCTTGGCGTTTTGTTTTTATAGTATGAGAAAGCTGCGCCTCACGTACGTGTTCTAGCACAAAACCGATAATCCGTCCAGGGGCAAGGCCGAGGGTGCGAATACAATCATCGCCAGTGATGAGGACTTTCGGTAGGACACGTCGATTCTTTACGAGCGGGGCAAGCGCCGCAATACGTTTTTTGAGTGCACAGTACGTGCCGAGAGTCGAACCTCCATCCTTACGAGCACACCCCAAAGCATCCGCAACCATAAGACGAAGAAGGGTGTCGCCAGGGACAGTCTCGTTAAAAAAATACTTCTCGAGCGTTATTGCCTTCATATGGGCGACGTCCCCTGTGAGCGCAATGAGGTGATGTGCGACGAGCCAATGAATACGATCAGGGTCGACCGTGAATCCAGGAACAGCAGAAAAGCGGAGAGCCTCGAGAACGCGTCGTGCAATGGCTGCGCCCACACGATCATGCCCGTCGAAGCGGATGCGATCGGTGCCATCTTTTTTGGGAGTCTTAAGAGTAGGCGGTTTCCCTATGTCATGAAACAGCGTCGCAATAATGAGCTCTGCGCTCGGTGTTTCGGTGCCGAATTCTTTTTTGAACGCACCGCTAGAAAGTGATTCCAAAGCAAGATGGGTATGGGTCCATACATCACCTTCCGCATGCCACTCTTTTGGCTGAGGGACTTTTTTCATCGCAAGAAATTCCGGGCACAGTGTCGCAAAAATTCCATACGTATCGAACAGATCAAACGCCTTAACAGGATGCGCAACGAACGCCTTGATCCACTCTCGTGCAATGGTTTCAACAGGGATCGCACGAAGGGGATCGCCGGACGCATCGATACTTTCGGGAAGTGCAACAATATCATTGAGATGATGGCTGAGATTTTTTATAGCACGCGCAGTTTTTTGTTCCAAAGCAAAATCGAGACTACACGCGAACCGTAATGCACGCATCATGCGAGAATAATCTTCTTCAAAACGACGCTGCGGCGCACCGACGGCGCGAATCGTACGCGCAGCAATATCAGCGCAGCCCCCGAACGGATCAACGAGTTCACACGTCGCGACATTGTACGCAATCGCATTCATCGTAAAGTCGCGTCGCGAAAGATCGGCATCGATAGCAATAGTCGCATCAAAGGTAATCGCAAAGTCGCGGTAGTGTCCGGTATTGCCTACGCTGTATTCTTCGCGAGGAAGAGCAATATCGATCGCCTCGGAATCGGCTGCAGCATTTTTGGGAGTAAATTTAATGACGCCAAATTTCTTTCCTACGAGGTTAGTTTTTCCGAGAGGACGCAGTGTGGCAATGAGACGAGAGAGGGATATGTTGCGCACGACGAAATCAAGATCCTTTGTGGGACGCTTCATAAGAAAGTCACGCACTGCTCCCCCGACAAGGTAGACTTCGGCATTAGGCGAGGCCTTGTGAAGCGCACGCAAAAACGGCGCATATGTCTTATACGCGAGCTCGGTCGCGACAGTTTTGTGAAAAGCAGAACGTGATATCATATATAGTCCTATTGTAGCGCAATTATGGAAGGAGGTACAAGAACACGGTACCCGGCGCGAATCCTTGACGAATACGATAAAAATGCTACGCTGCGATCGTATAGTTCATTCAAAGAAAGAGAGAAAAGAAGAATGAGGAAACTTCTCAAACCCGTTACAACAGTAACCCTCAAAGAACACACCGAAAAGTTCATTGCCAAAGAGCGTTTTATCAGAAGTAGCTTTGTCGCAGTTCTTATATACGGCTTTAACGCCAATTTTAGGACCCTCTTTCTTAAGGGCGACGGCAAGATTGAGTATCCACCATCGGCTAAAGGAGCAAATATTGTTTGCTATAAGCTCCTAAGAAATTCCCACGATAACCGTATTGTCCGTCGGCTTGGTGGTGAAGAGAAGGCAGAAACAACTCTCTGTTGTATCCACCAACTTATAGAAAAGGAAGAAAAGGAAAAGTGCGGAGTACTGCTGATAGACAATAGGGCAAACATCTTCTATGTGAGAGACATCGCTGGGATACTCCGTCCGGTATGTGTACGTCGCTATAGCGGGGGCTGGTATATTGCCGCCGGCTATTTTGAAGATCCGAGTAGATGGAGAAAAAGAAACAGAGTGTTCTCTCATAATGAGATCATCCTCGAGGCACAAGCGCCCATAGAGTCGGAATAGACCTCCTGTGCCTAAATCAAAACCCTTCTATGATAAAGAAGGGTTTTTGTATATAGTGGATTCAGGGGGATACTATTGACAAAATCGCCATTTTATGTTACTATTCACGGTAATTATGTTCTTTTAAGGAGAAAAAATGACAATAAGCCGTGACATCTGGAAAACTATAGAAATTGGCACTCATGAGAATATATGGGCGCTTATGGGCGACACGGAAAAAGAAGGACACAAAATTATACGGGAAGTCCTATTAGGGCCTTCGTTGGGAGGGGATCTCTCTATGAGTAAAGAGAAAACAACGATTGAGCTAGCAAAGATATCTGTCGCCAACTTAGGCTATCCTGATGGTGCGACCACGGAGGAAATTTTGACTCGCGCACTAGAAAACTGCCTATTTCCATGCCCTGCCGAGGCAAGCTTTCAGCTCAGGCGACAATACGGAGATCAGCCAGAGGCAGAATATCTCTATATTGCTACAAATCCGCATTGGAACCAGATATTCTATGTGTATAATGCATACAGCGAACTATGGATGCGTAGGTCTTTCTGTTTTTCCAATGAAAAATGGAGCCCGGAGTCGCTGTGGGTCCTCGCGCTCCAAGACACGAGACATCTCTATAAACCCTCATAAAAATAAAAAATCAAAAACCCTTCCTGATTACGAAGGGTTTTTATATACTCTATAAATATAGTACAATAGAAGTACATTAATATACTTGTACTACTCTATGGTTCACAAAAAGGAGGATGCCATAAAGATGAGAAAGAAAGGCAAGACGTTTAACGAAATAATAACAAAGCTGGGGGTGGCGAAAGGTACGCTTCATTATTGGCTGAGAGACACAGAGGTTTCAGAGAAGGGAAAAGAAAGGATCTTGGCAAGAAAACAAAATAACCTAGAGCGGATTCGAGAAATAGCAGCCAGAGTGAACCGAGAACGTCGCCTAGAAGCGGTCAGAAAAGCGGAGGAGGGCGTTGCACGAGATTATGATGGAGCGGTGTTCGACAAGAGAACCAAAGAGCTTGCGCTGGCGTTTCTTTACCTGGGGGAAGGATTCAAGAGAAGAAATGTCGTTGCCGTGGGAAATTCAAGCTCAGCAATCTTGAGGTGGTTTATCGAGCTTCTCGATTCTATTTATGGCATTGATAGAGAAAAACTAAAGCTCTTTCTCTATCTCCGGGCCGACCAGAAGGAGGATCAGGAAAAAGAATACTGGGCCAATGAATTGAGTCTTTCCAAGAGTCAGTTCTATAAATCACAGTTCGACAAAAGAACTATTGGCAAAAAGACTATTGTAGGCTACCATGGGGTATGTGCGATATACTATCATAATACAGAGATAGAAAGAAGGCTCACGGCAGTTCAAAAATATATCGCAAATATGCGCGCATAGCTCAGTTGGTTAGAGCGCCACATTGACATTGTGGAGGTTTCGGAGGTTCGAGTCCTCCTGCGCGCACCAGGGGCCCTTAGCTCATTTGGTAGAGCGCTTCGCTGGCAGTGAAGAGGTGACCGGTTCGAACCCGGTAGGGTCCACCAGTTCGTAAAAGATCTTCGGCTTTGAGGGTCTTTTTTGTTTTCCAAGACAAACACCACAGAATGTCATTAAAACACTTGACGAATATGCTATTTTATGCTATAGTATAAACAAGAAATTACAAAGGAGTGTGTTGCATGACAACCACCGAAAAAACCGCTATCAAGTTCCTTTTTATAAGCTTTTCTGGGCTCTTATGTGCCCTTAAAAGCGGCAAAGTTTCCGTCAAAGATTTAACCCACGGGTTGTTCTATTTTGGGAGAACCCGAGCTCAGGCGCTCAATCCGACTGACGAAGGACTACATCAGTTGAAGATCCTCGCCCATGAATATGCGCGGGGGATGATGAAAGGAGAACGATCCGGATCTCGTCCCGAAAGCATTGAGCAGGTACTTAAAGGGGCGCAACACAGCCCTTCTCCAACCCAGCGCGAGCAAGGATGGGTGAAGGCAAGAGCACTGCACCAGCATGTCGTCGATGCGGTGCTTCTGGCCGAAAAAGAAGGCCGCATCCAATGGCGTACCGAAGGAGGAGTGAATAGCTATGAGGACCTGAATGTACTCCTCAAAGCTCATAAACTACCCCCTGTCAGACCCGCTGACAAGTCGTAGCATTATAATTTTCCCGCCGCTGAAAAGGCCCTCGAAGGATCCGGTATCCAAGTTGTATGGCGGGGATAAAAGGAACCTGTCGCCAATAAAACGCCACTCGATGTTACGGGTGGTTTTTCTTTTTTTGACCTCCATCCCATTTCAAGGCATAATTACTCATACTATGCCCCTCTCATCCCGCTTCACCTACAACCTCTTCCTCCCGCCGATCCTGGTGCTCATGCTGCACTTTGCAACAACGCCCCTCTATGCGATCTGGAGCCAGTATGACGTCATTACGCACACATTGGGTGGTATCGCGATTGCTTGGTCGTTTCAGACCCTCGTGGACGCCCTAGGGCTCACGATCCCTCGCTGGTTCCGCTTCATTCTCGGTATGGGTATGGTCGCGCT
>JAHFHK010000006.1:0-13373 GCA_023246955.1 Candidatus Uhrbacteria bacterium | reverse complement strand
CACGGGATCCATGATTTCAGGGTATATCTCCCTTTTTCTCCTGAAACATACGCAAAAATAGGGCAAAGAATCACGGAAGAATAGCCTGCATAATCCCTTCGAACAAAATACACCTCGCGCACAGGTGTTTTTTGTTGCAATAAAAAGAAATACGGGCTAAAATAGAGAGTGATTTCTAATAATTGTTCCTATCCAATCTATGTATATCTTTTGGCATGGGCTGTCATGCGTTCGGATGCAGGGGCAGGACAAAGATGCGGTAGTAGTACTCAATCCTTTTTCTCAGGATGCAGGAATGAAATCTACCAAACTTACCGGCGACGTAGTGATCTCGAGTGCTCCCGATGTAACGTTCGGAGCAGCAGACACCGTGAAGCCACGAGGGGAAGACAAAGTGATCCTCATTGATACACCAGGGGAGTACGAAGCAAAGAGTGCGTTCGTCTACGGAATACAGGCGCGCCAGGATCCTCACGAAACCACAGCGCTCTACTCGGTCGAACTCGATGGAGTGACCGTCGGAGTGCTTGGAAGCCTGAAGCGATCGCTCAATGAAGCAGAGCTCGACCTCCTCGGCCGCATCGACATACTGATGCTTCCCGTGGGCGCGCACAGCGTCATGGGGACACGCGTTGCGATCGAAGTGATCGGACAACTTGAACCTCGCATCGTCATCCCGATACATTACGCACTCCCAGAATGTAGTATCGAACTCGATCCAGTAGAAACATTCCTGAAAGAGTACGGTATCAAAGAGCCCGAACGTCTCGACAAGCTCAAGATCACTAAAAAAGATTTACCCGCCGAAGAAACCAAAGTGATAGTACTCGGCGTACAATAACCCATGCATGTCTATGCGCGAACCATCTCGTTCGTATGTGACATGGGGTCTTGCGGGGGGCATGTTCCTGATCGTCCTCATTGCGTGGATCCCACTTCTTCGTCACCACATTGATACTCTTCAGCAGAGTATCGCATCATCGAATGATCCTTCATTAGGATCGATTATGGAGCACCTCACCGCATCATCACAGGCAGCAGCGCAGGCAGCGCAGATCACGATGAAAGAGATCACCGGAAAAGACGTAGCCCCCACCGATATCGTTCTTCAACAAACCATAGAAGCGCTCATCGCAAAAGCCGCCCCCGCGAAAGATACCGCATTTCCTGAGGCGCAGGATACAGGGGTCAAAAACATTCCGCCAAAAGATCCTATCAAAGCGACATGTACAAGAGCAGGAGGACGATATGAGGATCGCACCGCAGTAGGCGGGATTGTCTTCTCGGCATGTGTGTTCGCAGACGGAAGTGAGTGTGAGGCCCAAACCTTTGCGGCAAGTGAGTGTGCCAAAGGCCAATACAAAGACGCAGCGCAGTCAATTCAAAGAGTGGTTGATCTCGCCGTGAGTGTGAAGAAGGCAGGATACTGCAATGGCAAGAGCAGCCCCATTGAATGGCGCGACGAAGAAAAAGGCTCGCCCTATATCTGTCTCGACGGAGTGACAACGAAGAACATCGGATGGCTTCGCTCTCCACAAACCGCAACAACAATCGCCGGCAACGCTTACACGGTTCCCGCACTCGCACCAGGCGAAAGCTATACCTTCTCCAGTCCCGCCTATGTACGACTCATTCAAAAAGGACTCACGGTCAAAGTAACGGTCGATGCAGCAAACGCAATTAAAGAATCACGCGAGGATAACAACACGTATACCTTCCCGCAAGAAATTAAATAGGCACCTATGAGTAAAAACGAAGAAAAGAAAGAATTCGCCATTGGTAATATTGTTGGACGAAACATTACCGACGAAATGCAAGAAGCGTATCTCGATTACGCAATGAGTGTCATCGTCTCCCGTGCGCTCCCAGATGTACGTGATGGATTGAAGCCAGTGCATCGCCGTATTCTCTACGCTATGTCCGAACTGGGATTACGCGCTAGTGGAAAGTTTCGCAAATCAGCAACCGTCGTCGGAGAAGTGCTCGGTAAGTATCACCCGCATGGTGATGCACCAGTGTATGAAGCAATGGTTCGTCTCGCGCAAGACTTTGCGATTCGCTATCCACTCGTGAACGGTCAAGGAAACTTTGGTTCGATGGATGGCGACTCCGCAGCTGCTATGCGTTATACCGAAGCCAAGCTCACCCGTACCGCAGAAGAGATGCTGGGCGATCTCGAAAAGAACACCGTGAACTTCATCCCGAACTATGATGGGACACAGCGCGAGCCAGTCGTACTTCCGTCGCGTCTCCCTAATCTCCTCTTGAACGGTACCGTAGGTATCGCAGTGGGTATGGCGACCAACATCGCCCCGCACAACCTCACGGAACTCTGTGACGGTATCGCACACCTCATCGACAATCCCGACGCGACCATCGACGATCTCATGGAGTTCATCAAAGGCCCCGACTTTCCTACCGGCGGTGTCATCTACAACATCGACGACATCCGTCAGGCATACACAACGGGACGCGGAGGAATCGTGATGCGTGGTAAGGCAGCAATCAGCGAAGGCAAGAACGGACTCTGGAACATCATTATTTCAGAGGTGCCCTATCAAGTGAACAAGGCAAACCTCATCACAAAGATCGCAGAGCTCGTTCGTGAAAAAAAGATCGAAGGGATAAAAGATCTCCGCGACGAATCAAACAAAGATGGCGTACGTATCTTCATCGAGTTAAAGAAAGAGTCGTATCCAAAGAAAATTCTCAACCAGCTCTACAAACAGACACAGCTCCAGGATTCATTCCACTTCAACATGCTAGCACTGGTAGATGGAATCCAGCCCCGCACACTCACCCTGAAAGCGATCCTCGAAGAGTTCATCAAGCATCGTCGAGAAGTCATCGTCCGCAGAACAGAATTCGATCTTGAAAAAGCCAGAGCACGCGCACACATTTTGGAAGGGTTAAAGATCGCGATCGACAACATCGACGCCGTCATTAAGCTCATCCGCGCATCACGCGACAAGGAAGTGGCAAAAGAAGGATTGATGAAAAAGTTCGCACTCTCAGAAATCCAGGCGGTAGCGATCTTGGAAATGCGTCTCCAAAACCTCGCAAACCTTGAAGCCCAAAAAGTCGAAGACGAACTCAAGGAAAAAATGGCGATCATCAAAGAGCTCGAAGCAATCCTCGCATCTGCCAAGCGCATTATGGCCATCGTCAAAGATGAACTTGCAGAGATCCGAGAGAAGTACGGAGACGAGCGAAGAACGGATATCATCCCGACTGCTATCGATAAGTTCAGCCAGGAAGATCTCATCCCGAATGAATCGGCGATCGTCATGATCACCAACGACGGCTACATCAAGCGTCTCGCCCCCGACACCTTCAAGCTCCAGGGTCGTGGTGGCAAAGGTATCATCGGTCTCACGACCAAAGAAGAAGATATCGTCGACCAGGTATTCGCCTGTATGACCCACAACGACATTCTCTTCTTCACTACCAAAGGAAGAGTATTCCAGCTCAAAGCATACGAAGTCCCGGTTGCGAGTAGAACGGCCAAAGGACAAGCGGTAGTGAACTTCCTCCAGCTCGCGCCGAACGAAAAAGTCTCTTCTATCCTCTCGACTGTTGACCTCAAGAAGTACAAGTACCTCACGATGGTGACGCGAGAAGGTCTCATCAAAAAGACCGACCTGAAAGACTTTGCAAACGTTCGCAAGAACGGGCTCATTGCACTGAAGCTCAAGGGTGAGGACATCCTTGAATGGGTGAAGCCAACCTCAGGCAAAGACGAAGTGATGCTCATCACCGCAGATGGACAATCCATTCACTTCAAAGAATCAGACATTCGTCCTATGGGACGCACGGCAGCAGGAGTACGCGGTATGCGACTCCACAAGAACGATCACATCATCGGCATGGACATTATCGCCGCCGCCATGAAGAGTCCGCAGCTCCTCATCATCATGGGTGACGGATATGGCAAACGTACGACCGTCAGCGCCTACAAGATCCAAGGCAGAGGAGGATCGGGTATCAAGACGGCAAACGTCACAGAAAAGACCGGAGGCATCGTCATGGCACGCGTCGTCGATCCGAACGCCCTCGAAGAGGGTATGACCGGAGACCTCCTCATGATGTCATCCAATGGTCAAGTCATCCGCATCGCGATGAAGACCATTCCCCATCTCGGAAGAAACACCCAAGGCGTCCGCCTCATGCGCTTCAAGGAAAAGGGCGATAAGGTAGCGTCAGTAACGTTGCTCTAGCGAACAAGTCGCACAAAAGTAAAAAGCCGGGTCTATTACAGACTCGGCTTTTTTGATAAATTAACTAGCTTTTATTCTTTGAGGAGAAGTTATACGCAAAACTTCATCAGAATCACTAACCTCGGGGATGGGAATCGCATTGAGATCAGGAACTCCATCTCCTGCTTGCGCCAGAACAAAGAAAAATGCTTTGCATATTTCCGTAAGGGTACATCGGTACAGTGCTCCTATAGGAAACTTTCTGTCTAGTGTGTGTATTTTGCACCCAAAGGTTCCCTGCACCCCAGTAAAGTATTGGTATTGCAATATTACTTCCGCTTTAGGGCCTTTTGCCAACAGCTCGCGAAGCTGCCGTAGATAATCGGTATAATTAGGAAGGCATCCGATATCGATTGCAAGACTTCTCCATAATCTGCACTCAATATGAAACCCCTTCGAGAACCATCTGTTTTTCAGGCCTAGAGGGCTTCCATTATATTGGATCTCCGTTTGCATAAAGCTATACTGGGGAGCGCACTGTCCATCCTTATCCCAGCCCCCACTATGTAAGATTTCTTGTGCGGATCGTCCGTATGGTATGTGCCACCCTATCTGTCGAGCTTCCATCTCCTTAAAGAAGGAGAGAGCTTCAAGAAACTGAGAGAGGACGTGTTCATAGTACTCAGTGAGAAGGGCTTCTGCGTGGATTGTTTCAAGATCCGCGGCTGCCTTGATACGATCTCTCTCTTGAATACCTTGACCCATAAAAGAATCAAATGCTGCCGCGATATCATTGACGGTAGGTGTAACGCGGGTTGCGTTAGATGATTGCTTCACCATAATTACACCTCCAATCTCGTGTAGCGTTGCATAACAGGGAGGGATTTCAGTAGGAGATCAAGCACAGTATTAGTACAGGGGATCAAAAACAAAACCCGCCCGCTATTAAATGCGCCCATATTTTCAATGAAACGTGTTAACCCCACAGGAGAGAGATATCCCTCCTCAACGGGGATGACAAAGACAGGAATATCACGATTTTCATGCATCTTTTCATGAAAGTACGCTGCCATTTCATCAAGTATCTCTGTGTTATCCAACTCCATACGTGCCGTTTCCGTGCGCTCGAGTTCATAACTATATGTATCAGGATCCATAGACTTTCTTCCAGACATATTGCCGGGAAGCCCGAGGCTGGCGCTAACCTTTAGTCTTCTAAAGCGTTGCTGCAACCCCTCTAGTCGCCCCACTTCATTTACATTAAAGCCTCGATCAGGTTCTCTGTAACCAATCTGAAGCCTTGTATTAAAGAGTCGCTCAATACGAACAAGAGTAGCAACAAAATAATTTGCATCTGGTTGTAGGAGGTCAACTAGGGTGATGGGTGAGCACCACTGGAGAGGAAGCACATCTGCCCTCATTTCTTTCAAGTTTTTCAGAGACCCATCACATTGGTAATCATAAGCCGAGGTGATAAAGGCGATCATAGGACCCCTCACGGCTTGATGCCGCTTAATCGTCCACTCGAGCCTCTGAAGCATCGTTGCATCCCGCGATGTCATTACTGCTTTCCACATTTCAAAGTACCTTTTCCTTATAATTTGTTATATCTCCCTGTAAATCAAGAAGATAGCCCCAGAATAGCAGAATCGTCCCATTTTGTCAAGGCAAAGCCCCTTCGCATCAAGTCCGCCCCCTCCTCTTGAGACCTCTGAAAAAGTGATGGATTTTCATTGAATGGGCTGTCGAGCTCCAGGAAACGTATGGATTGATACGTTGAGTGGAGTCGGCGGGTGCCCATGAAATGAAAAGACGCGATTTTGCAGGGGTCTCTCTTGCAATCTCCTTGTAAAAATGCTACACTACCCCCTAGTAAAAGCCCCATGCACTCTATTTCTCTCTAATACTACTATGGGATTACCTGGAAAACGACTTTCACGGAGTTCAAAACGCCGCCGCGCAGCCCAGTTTGGGATAGACAAGGTAGGGGTTACAACCTGTCAGAGCTGTAAAAAAATGACGCTTCCTCATCGTGCGTGCGTGCATTGTGGCGCCTACAAGGGCAAAGCAACCGTCGCAGTAAAAGCGACTCCTCACACACACAAGGCAGCCTAAACGTTCCTTTCGCCATATGGCAAACCGGTACCTTTCTCGTACTTTGGCACTACAAACCCTCTATTCTTGGGATTTTAATGCTGGGGATAAGGGAGTTCTCGAAGACATGATGGCGTATAACTTTGAGGAGTTTGCTCCTGCTTTTGACGACGCCGGGTTTGCAAAGCATATTATCGAAGGAGTTCTAGCAAATATCGAGGAAATTAACGGCCTTATTGTTAAATACGCCCCCGAATGGCCTCTCGAACAGATCACTATTATCGATCGCAATGCGTTGCGTATCGGTATTTTTGAAATGCTCTACGATCAGGACATCCCATGCCGCGTAGCGATCAACGAAGCAATCGAAATCGCCAAAGCCTATGGAGGTCCTTCCTCATCCAAGTTCGTCAATGGCGTTCTTGGTTCTATTTTCAAAGATCATTTTGAGCGGGTGCGTGAAAAAGAAGAGCGTCTTGAGGTGGTAATGAAAGAAAAGAAGAAAAAAGACGAAGAAAGTCCTGAAAATATCAAAGCGCCTGCTGATCTAGCAGAAAAAGGTGCACACGAGGTTCCTCTCGAAGCTGAAGAAGAGGCGATCGCGTAGCGTTTAGTGTTTGAATACAAGCTACAAGCTATAAGGTATGGAGAAAGATTTTTCCCCGTTTGAAAAAAGCATAGGAGTACAATTCAAAAAAAAGGATCATCTTCGTCAGGCGTTCGTACATCGCTCGTATTTGAACGAAAATCCTTCATTTCCCCTGGGGCACAATGAGCGTCTTGAGTTTTTGGGCGATGCAGTACTGGAGCTCGTAGTCACAGAATACCTGTATGCACAATACCCAGAGGCTCCAGAAGGAGATATGACGAACTGGCGTGCGAGTCTCGTGAATGCAAAGATGCTCTCACGAATTGCTTCCGAAATCGACATGGACCGCTTCCTCTACCTCAGCAAAGGAGAATCAAAGGATGGAGAGAGCCGTGCGCGACAATATATCCTCGCTAATGCAATTGAGGCACTCATCGGAGCCATCTATCTCGATCGAGGATATGGCATTTCCCGAGACTTCATAGCTCGGTATGTATTCCCTGAGCTGCCAAACATTCTCGAAAAACGTCTCGACGTTGACCCAAAGAGCAAGCTCCAAGAGTATGCACAAGAAAAGGTACGCGTAACCCCGAACTATCAGGTGCTCGCAGAGACAGGACCCGATCATGCAAAATGGTTCAAGGTAGGAGTCTTCTTCGCCAAAGATATGGTAGCGACGGGCGAAGGAGATAGTAAACAAGAAGCACAGGTGAACGCAGCGACGAATGCGCTTAAAGCAAGAGGATGGGAAGATGAAGAGATGCCCGCATCATAGAAAATAAAAATCCGGTACATGCCGGATTTTTTGCTATATCCTCGATAGGATCCTATACACTAGCGAACCTCTTCGAGGAGTTGAGAAATGATAGCGACCGCTTCCTGCGGGTGTTCAACCTGAGTGAATTCAAAGTTTTCATGCTCTCCTGCGGTCTGTACGATGACAGATCCGTAGTTAAAGAGCGATGGGATAATTCCTTTTATCGACGCAGAGACGTCCTGAATGCGTGATAGCTCATGCTCGGCGATAGTGCGGGAGAAGAGCGCCTTCTGTTCGATGTTGATGATGCGACGATTGGTGACAATCCAGACATCAAGGAAAAAATCAAGAAAGACATGGCCAATAAAGAGCCAAATAAAGAGATAGAAAAGACTTCCGCAGAGAACAAAAAGAGCAAACCCCGCATTCGTCGAAGTAGCAAGTTGCAAGAGATCGGGGAATAGCGCAAAGAATCCTATAGGGGCAACGAGCAGAAAGATGAAAATGGCGGCGTTAGATACGAGGACAATAGGGTGACGTTCGAGACGGAGGACGATACGCTCGCCAGGGAGAAGATGCATCATAGAATTTGAAAAGAGAAGAGCGCGTCATTCCACGTAATCGAGGAAGCAAAGTAGAATGTGACAAAAAAGATACACGCAGCACCAGCGAGATAGGTGACGAGAAGCGTTATCTTAGTGGCATGGTTGCTTCCGTACTTAATGAGGTGTCCCATGATAAGGAGGCTGAAGATGAGCCACAAAAAGACGCCAACGCCATAGGGAACAAGAAGAAAAGAAATAGGCATAGACTACATGTGTTCGAGAGGAGTGATACAAAGAAGGGTGAGACCTTGTTTGAGAATAATACTTGCAGTATAGAGGAGTGCAAGGCGCGCAGTACGTTCTTCTGTAGGTGCTTGGATTACCGGAGTGTGATGATAATAGTCGTTGAGCGCCTGTGCGAGATCAAAAAGATAGCGCGCAACGATCGCAGGAGATGTTTCCATCCCCGCCTGTGCAACGACAGAAGGATAGGAAGCAAGGAGGGTAACAATAGTTTTTTCACTTATCCAGTCATAGTGAGAAAAGTCGGCAAGCGCATGGGCGCCATCACCCTTGCGTACAATACTGCAGATACGCGCATAGGTATAGAGAAGATACGGCCCAGTGCGCCCCTGGAACGAAAGCGACTCTTTGGGGTTATAGAGTAAATCGGAATTCGGGTTCACTTCGAGCATGTAATAGGCAATCGCCGCAAATGCAATCGCTTGCGCGCGTTCTTCGATCTCTTCACGAGAAAGGGTATCATAGCGTGCACCGACTTCTTTGATGGCCATATCCTCGAGTGCATCCAGGAGATTGTCGGCGTCCACCGAGGTACCTTCTCGAGACTTCATGCGCCCCTCGGGGAGATGCACCATACCGTAGCTGATGTGATGCAGTGTCTTTGCCCACGGATATTTCATGAGAGAGAGGATCGTAAAGAGCTGCTTGAGATAGAGGTTCTGTTCATTCATGACCACATAGAAGGTCTCATCCGCCTTGAGCTCTTTTTGTCGCGTTACCGCAAGCGCGATATCTTGAGTCGCATAGACCGTGGTCCCATCGGCGCGCAACACAATCTTATCAGGCATTCCCTTCTTCTCGAGAGGAGCGATGATATTACCGGTCGCATCTTTTTTGAAAATCTTCTTCTTAAGTCCATCGAGGATCATCTTCCGACCCGACGCAAAGATATCACTTTCGAGGATAAAGCTATCAAAGCGGATACCGAGACGAATATAGGTCTCTTGATGTCCTGCGAGGGTCCACTCATTCATCGCAGTCCAGAGCGCGCGAATCTTCGCATCACCCTCTTCCCATTTTTGGAGACACTCTTGCGCGAGGCTATTCCAGGAAGGGTCTTTCTTGATATGCTTCTCAAACGCAACATAATACTCACCGACAAAATGATCTCCTTTGGTATGAGTAGATTCCGGTGTGGGGAGTATGGCGGTTTTGGAATCGGCACCTTTTTCCATATAGGCGACCATGGATTTGCAGATGTGCACTCCTCGATCATTGATAACAGCAGTACGATGAATCTCGTGTCCATTCGCTTCCATGATCCGTGCAATACTTTCGCCAAGAAGTCCATTGCGTACATGACCCAGATGGAGTGGCTTATTGGTATTAGGTGAAACGAACTCCAGGACAACGCGGTGTTTCTTTTTTAGCGCACGAGTCCCGTAATGAGTATTAGTAGTCGCCTCAAGGACAAGCTTTGCAACGCCGCGAGGATCGAGAAAAACATTGAGATAGGGTCCCGCTGCTTCAAAGCGTGAAAGGAGGGAAATAGGGGCGCCACTCGCAGTAGAGGCGCCCTTTTCGTATGAGAAGGTATTCGAGTCAGAAAGGATGGCGTTGAGAGTATCGGCAAGAGTAGTAGCGATGACCGCAGGAGAGGTTTTGAGAGATTTCGAAAGAGTAAAACAGGGAACCGCAATATCGCCCATGGCGGGGTTGGGCGGTGTAGTAAAGAGGGACGCGTCGATTTTTTCCTTGCTTTTAAAGCTCTTTCGAAGCCCAAAACCAATGCTCGCAACAAGAGCATCATGGAGTATCGCAAGGGGGTCGGTAGGGACGGCAGGCAGTATCTTTTTGTTCATATTACAAACATTTCCCTCCTAGTGTATGCCTTTTTCCGTCCCTCGACAAGGGATGGGATGTACACGACCCCCTTTACAAAAACAGAAACGTGTGGTATGCTCGATACTGTCGTTATTTAAAAATATAGAGAGAGGTATTTTTTGTGACACAGTATACGGCGGCAATGAACAAGAGCATAGCACAGTATCGTTCGTTGCAGATGTTGGGTGATAGACAGGGAGTTAGCAGAGTATGCGAGGACTTCCTCAGCGTAACACTACAGTATCTGTGTGCGTACCGTGACGCCCTGATTGCAAGAGGAGACGCGCAGTACAGCGAGAAGTATTCCCAGGAGATGCAAGAGGTGAGTAGGGAGTTATGTGAAGAAGTACTTCCCGCGTTCGGCATCCGTCCTTTCTCCTCGGGGGATCGCATGAGACTCATGGGCGCAATGCTTCGTGCACATCTCGAGGATCTAGTACTGCTAAAAGAAGTGGGCACGCTCTTGCTGATCAAAGACGGCGAGTGGGAGTCTGCTATTGCAACACTAGCAGAGGAAATAACTCACACGAAGCCATCTTCAGAAAGTATGGACTGGATATGTGTGTTGAGGGGTATATCTCACAGTGTTGGACTAGGAGAGTTCATGCCATCCCGTGCAGGAAGAGCTCTGTTTGCAAAATGGTGTAACCATCTATCGACCGCCGCCCTACAATAAAGGCGGACATATGGACTTCGCTTTCGGATCAATTTCCGGAAGCTTTTTTCTTTTCAAAAAATTCCCCAGATTACTCCAGGAAATTTCGTAGGAATTTCGTATGAGCTACACCACACGCCATGTTCTATTTTTTTACAACACGAATAAAATGACGTTTTCCTTTCTGGATAACAATTCCTTTTTTGGATGCTTCTATGCCAAAACTTCCATCAGTCGCAACCTCGTCATCCACCTTGATGGATTTTTGTTTGAGAAGTTGTCGCGCGTCAGTGTTGCTCGTTGCCAGCCCACTTCCTACGAGAACTTCTAGCAAGGATGTTGTCTTTTTTATGCCGTACAGAGGAATTTCATCAGGTCGTTGTTTTTGTTGAAATACTTGGATGAAATTCAACTCCGCCTCCTCTGCTTTTTTTACACTGTGATACGTTGAGACGATTTCGCGCGCGAGGGACATTTTTGCGTCACGAGGATTGAGGGTACCTGCTTTGATCTGGCGCGCCATTGTCTCAATTTCTTTTTCCGGAAGACGGGTGGCGAGTTCAAAATATTTCCACATTACTGAATCGGGGATAGACATGACTTTCCCGTACATATCAGCCGGCGCATCAGTGAGGTTAATGGTGTTGCCGAGGCTCTTCGACATCTTGTCTGCGCCATCGGTACCGGGGATATAAGGAAACAGGATTATATCCTGCTCAGGCATACCATGTGCGCGCTGGAGTTCGCGTCCCATCAGTACATTGAATTTCTGATCCATACCCCCGAGCTCAACATCAGCCTTTATCATCACCGAGTCATACCCCTGCATGAGGGGATACAAAAGCTCTTGTCCATGGAGTGGTTCGCTATCACGAAGTCGCTTCGCAAACGTCTCGTGCGCAAGCAGTCGATTAACGGTCGTAGTAGCCAGGAGTTCTATAACATCGCGAAGTGTGAATTTCCTGAACCACTCCGAATTGCGGTGCACCTCCGTTTTCTTTTTGTCGAGGATAGTAAAAATCTGCGCGAGATAGCTATCAGCATTTTTTTTCGTCTCTGCTGCGCTCAAGAGCTTACGCGCTTCCGATCGATCCGATGGGTCACCGAGTTGAGCAGTATAGTCACCGAGAATCAGCACTGCAGTATGCCCCGCATCTTGAAACTCGCGGAGTTTTTTTAGAGGCACGGTATGGCCGATATGAATATCAGGCTTGTTTGGATCGATGCCATACTTGATGCGCAATCTCTCGCCCTTCTTGAGTCGGGCTTCAAGATGCTTCCGATCGATGATTTCGGAAATGCCTCGAGTGAGCAGGTGGGGATTCTTTGGCGAGGGGGATGCGGGCATAAAAAAAGGAATAGAGACGAATCAGTATGTCTATATTCCTTCTTTTTCGACTTTTTTTCAAGAGGCAAACTATTTTTCCTGGAAAAAGTCTAGGTAAGCTGCTGGAGTTGTGTGCGTAGCATCGCCACTTCGGCTTCATACTCAGAAAGCTTTACGCGCTCCTTCTCTACAAGATCGGCGGGTGCCTTTGCGGTGAAGGTATCGCTCGTCAAGCGTGCACTGATCGACGCGACAAGCGTGAGCTTGCCATCAATCTCTTTTTGGATACGTACCCTCTCTTCCGAGAGTTTTTCGGGAGAGAGCGGAAGGTAGACCTCAATACCTTCGACATTGAGGTAAATAGCATGAGTAGGCTTCTCTCCTATTTCTTGGACAGTGAGGGTCGTGCGCGCGAGTCGCTCTATAATAGATTTTTGTCCCATCAAAAACGCGCTCTCGTGAGGAGTGTAGGCGGTTGCACTCACAATCTCTGCGGCACCGATATGGTGTTCGGCGCGTGCATTGCGAATGGATTGAACAATACCTTGAATACGGGCAAAGCTTCGTTCCATCGACTCATCGATAACGGCAGCGTTATGCTGGGGCCATGTATGCATCATTAGGAACGTCTGGGGGGTACCGGCGGCTGTATGGAGATGCTGATAGAGTGTCTCGGTGACAAAAGGAATGAAGGGGTGCCACAGCGCGAGGAGTATATCAAGGAGAGAATTGAGGAGCGCAGTATTCCTCCCTTCAATCTTCGCGATCTCGAGATACCAGTCAGCGAGGTCATCCCACATAAAGACGCGCAGTTTTTCCGCAGCAAGAGAGAATTCATATTTTTCAAGATGCGCGGTGACAGAAGCGATCGTCGAACTCGCACGGCTGACGATCCAGTGATCGGCAAGCGTAGCAGGAGCTCCCTCAGGGCGCATTAGGGTATTCGCGGGTGGCTCAATAATAAACCGAGCAATGTTCCAAAGCTTATTCACAAAGTTACGATACCCTTCAATCTTTTCTTGATACACACGGACATCATTTCCAGGAGTGACGCCGACGAGCATCGCGAGACGTACTGCATCA
>JAHFHK010000036.1 GCA_023246955.1 Candidatus Uhrbacteria bacterium | reverse complement strand
AAGGTGGGCGTAGGGCATATTCTTTTCGGTGATTAATGGTTATCAACAACAACACATTATCACACCGGGGAGGTATGTCCTTTTGGTTTAGGAGAAATTCTGCTTAGGGAACGAATTGGGCACGGTGGCCTTGACAAAAGTACCGTATTCTGCTATACTTTCTTTAATTCTTTGATAATAAAGTGAGGTAACGGCACTATGTGTGTTTCGCTACAAGATGCAGAATTTACGGGAACGCTTCTGTATATAGGGGAAAATATACACCCCCAACATGGAGAAATTCGAGTATTGGGGTATCAAAACACTCCAAAAAATAAATCGAAAGGGGGCAATGCCATGCTTCTCCACTTCCCTGCCGGGAAGCTGATGAATCCAGACAATATCCTGGATGCATCAAAAGCCAGAAGCATCCTAAAAGATATGAAAGATGCAGTAAGCCCACAGATGGCAACAAGGGGCATGTCCTCTGGTTCTCGAATGAAAAAAGGAATAGTCCATGTCTTTGACCATGACATCTACACGATTGTTTTGGCTAAACATGCATCGGATATACCACAAGCTCTTAGCCGCGTCCCTGTCGACAGAAGACCAGAGCTCAATAGGGAGATTTTTGAGTATTACACTCAGCGGTTTCCCGGATACCAATATGCCCTTTGCTGCTTCAATAATAAGGAGGCACAGCAAGCGGCGCCGATGTTCTGGTGGTACACTCCAAAGAACAACAATTTCTTGGAGTTACCAGGCATTGATGCTCACGATGGTAGCCCGCCAAAAGAGGGTGCGATGGTACATGTTAATTCATGGGTATTCATGAGTTCACACCGCCTTCGTGATAATGCCATAAATGCGCGTCGGGTTAGTTATACATTTCTTCCTGATAATCTCAAAGATTTCCTTCCCAAAAACATAGTAGGTAAACGTTTTAGTGGGGCGATGAAAAACGGAGATTATCTCATGCCTCTTGATACGGGACCATCTATTGATCTTGATGCAGGTCGTATTGTACGGAGTATAATATCGAATGGCTTAAACCAAAATCTCGTTTAAGCCCCATTCACAACCGGATCCTTCACTGGATCCGTTTTTTTATAAAAAATTATACTCTACATTAGTCATGTTGGTTTCCCTGGAGAGTAAAAAGCAACGCGTTTATTAGCGTTGCCATTAATTTCTTTCCTATACTGCCACAGGACGGCCATAGATGCGCTCGTTTTCTTCTTCGATGAATGCTTGTAGAATTGGGGTTATTAATAGACACTGCTCCGCTGTGTGCTTTATTAGGTGTTGTTCGAATACATCCTGTTTATCATCCAAGATTGCCCCCACTTCATAATCGCTCATCCCCATCCTCTTCAGTTCTTCTCTGGCTATATCCAGGAAAGGCTCTAAGTATTTTTGTCTTATAATGTCAGGATCGAGCATCTGGTTCAATCTTCTTAGATCAGAAGTGAATAGATCTTCCTGTATGTACATTCTCCGACTAATCTCATCTCTTGTGTCTTGATGTGTTACCGCTATCGCTGCAGGAATATTTTTTTCTTCAGCAATCTTAATGCAGGTATTTATCCAGAGGACATAATCTTCGCCCAGCGTCCTTTGTCCCACAACATTATCACTTATATTTTCAACGATATGAGCAAATGCTTTTGGTAGTACGGCCCTCATAAACCCCCTGGCCATTTTCTCTGTCGCTCGGCTAGTTCCCGACATGGAACCCGTGAGCTCAAAAAATGCAAAGACCTCATCGCTACACACCGAAAGATCTTCTGCGGTAATCAAGGGGATTGAACTATCTCCATCGATCAGACGTCCTGCCATGATCCATGCAATCCAACCGTATATTGCTTTTGTCAGCTCATCGTCAAAACCTACTTCTTTTTCATCTTTCGACACGCCTAGTGCACTTGCCATCCTTTTCTTAATTCTCCCCCAATACATCGACTGGGCGGCAAAACGTCCTATAAGTAGGTCTCTGATTTCCTGCTTTGATAGGTCTTTGATTGTCAATGTCGCCATTTTCTCTCATACCTCTTTTCTTGGTTAGATCCCAAATAATCTACTGGGCACATAGTAGCGGGGAACCTTGAGCGCGTCAAGGGTCACTGTAATGAATATAAAAAGACGACTATTGCTAGCCGTCTATGGGATTACTGCATTGTGCTCTCCTATTCGTGTTGCGCCCTAGACACCCCCAGGAGCATTGGGTGGCCGTAGACCCGTTCATTTTCTTCTTTGACAAATGCCCGAAGAACTGGACCAATTTTTTCTAGTCGTTCTGCTATCTGTCCGCTTACTGTCTTGTCGTATTCCCCTTCTGCTTCCTGTATCATTGCTTCAACTATATCGTCGTCACCCATCATCTCTTTCAATTTCTCCCTCATTGCATTCAGAAATGGTTGTAGCGTTTTTTGTTTCAGAAAATTAGGGTCGAGCATTTGATCTAATTTCTTAAGATCGGATGTGAGCGCCTCTTCTTGAGAATACATCCTTCGGTCAATCTCGTCTTTTACTTCCTGATGCGTCAGCACTGTTGCAAGAGGAATATCCTTCTCGCTGGCAATCTGGAGGACGGTGTTTACCCAGAGGGTGCATTCTTCATAGGGTGTTCTCGACCCGGCGGTATCGCTCATTAACTGTGCTACATCAGCAAACGCCCTAGGCAGCACGGCCTCAAAGAATGCCTTAGCTTCTTTTTCATTCTCAGATTCAATGATTTCCGGAACGGCTCCCGATGCTTGGAAAAAGGCGAATATTTCACCCCCGCAGAGCGAAAGGTCTTCCGCCGTCAGCAACGGGACTGAGATATCACCTTTCATAAGACGTCCCGCCATCCCATATGCGGTCCATTCAGCTACTGCCTTCATAAGTTCGATTTCAAGACTCACAGCGTTTTCTTGGTATGCTTCGCCGAGGGCTTCGGCCATTCTTTTTTTCAGCTCTATACTTGAACTTGATTGGGCGGTAAAGCGCCCCAGGAGGAGATTCTTGAGCTCTTGTTTCGATAGGTCTTTGATTGTCAATGTGGTCATCTCTTGATACCTCTTTTTTTAGTTAGATCGAGTACGATCTACTGGGGCATATCGCATCATAAACAGATGGTTTTGTCAAGGGTTTTGGTACAAAGTAGCCCTTTGAACGTGAAGCGCCTACACTCTATAATCGCCGTACTCGTATATAACTTCTCCGTCAAAGAGGATGCTTTCTGTGTCGATAAATACGTCGATGTGGTAGCGGGCAGTTTTTCTCTTGATGCCTGGTTTGTTGTACACCCCATGTTTTGCACCTAGGGACATGTGCAGCCCTAGCATGCGCTCAAATGCGGTAACGTCGTTCACTATCGCGTGCTTTCCCATCGCGGGGTTGAGACTCATACCGAATTCTCGCACCATTACTTCTTCGTCTTGTCGGATGAGGTCGAGGATTTCATGGAATTCTTGCGGGGCGTTGTCGGATGAGACGATAATTCCTTTTTCGATGTGTACCATGAAGGGATCGAAGATGCGGAGGCAATGATCCATACCCGCGAATGCAAATATTCTTACGCTCCCATTTACTCCTGCAAAATCTTTTGGCTCGGTGAATACTTCGCCTATGGGGAATGTGCCGCCGATATTGGTCATGCCGGTATAGTCTCCGAGATTGGGCTTTGCCTCTTCCATTCCTCCTTCGTAGATCAGCTCTGTGCCAGGGCAGCGTACGGTCACTGTTTGTACGCGGTTCACTTTTTCTTGGAGTTTTTTTCCGAGGGGGCGATAGTAGTTCGGGTCGTAAGCGAGTGCATTGATGTATGTCTCGTATTGATCTTCGCTCATGCGGGCAAGGTGTACGAATTCGATGGTCTTCAGGCCACGCTTGAAGAGCTCGATACGAAGACGGAATTCATTGAGGCGAAAGTTCATGGACTGGATGAGCGCCACAAGGTCTCCTTTTTCGCGACGTTCGATGGCGGCAAGTATTTCTTCTGGAGTGAGAGTATCAAAGTCCAAGAACTCTGCGTTGGGCAGGGCTTTGCGTACCGCTTCGGTAATGATACGAGTGAGGGGTGATTGCGTATCAAAAATCACGAGCGCACCGTCTGTGCTCTTTTGCTCGATGGCATAGGTGAGGGTGTCTGCGATGTTTTTATTTGCGGATGTCTGTAAGTCGGTCATAGGATATTTGTATACCATGCATTGCTGGGTTTGCCAAGAGAACAATTCGCCCGTGGGGGTCTTTACAAAAAATTGGTTTTACTGTATGGTGGGGCTAGACCATTGATAAGGAGATGTAGAAATATGGACAGAGTTACTGCCGAGGGCGCAGCCCAAAAAAAACACGTATCAATTATTATTACTCATAGAAGAGTAGTTCTCGTTGATATGGATGGGGTACTTGCCGACCTTCGTCGCTACGCACACGGTGTCCTCCAAGAACGGCACCCGAATTTTATTGCCAAAAATCCCGAGGATCAACAAAAACCTTGGCTCACTCAAGAATACCCTCATTTTGCTGATGCAATACGTGCGCTCTTTCGCGAAAAGGGTTTTTTTCTCAACCTCCCCCCCGTCGAGGGTGCCCTCGAGGCGATGCGCGAACTCATAGCAAGACATGATGTCTTCCTTTGTACTCAGCCAGTTGATTCACCGTATTGTGAAGAGGAAAAGGCTCTCTGGAAGGATACCCACCTTGGCCGGGGTGTTCCCATATATTTTGCCGCAGACAAAACCTATCACTCTGGGCACTGCATTATTGATGACAACCCCGAGCTGACAGGAGACTTACTCCATATGAATCCATGGGAGCATGTCATCTATCACCGGGCATACAACCAGCATATCCAAAACAAAAGAAGAATCGACTGGAATAATTACCAAACGGTTCTTCATGAATTATTCTAACGAGCGAATGCCGTAATGGCTAAGACAGGGAGGAAATCCACCCTGTCTTTTTTTATCTGCAATAGGCTAATGTAACAAAAACACCCTTCACGTAGAAGGGTGGCTATATTGAGAGCGGTTAGTCTATGGTGTATGCCAATAGGCCGAATTCCTGAAGTCTGGCGACGAGGCCAGTTGCCCGCAGCTCTTCAAGGAGCTTCAGAAACTCTTCCCTGCGATCGCACATTTTTTGTATCAATATTTTGCTATGCTCACACATCTCTCCGTCCATCTCCATCAAGGCGTAGCATAACAAGGTTCCATCCTCGAGTCTATCAACGTGGCTGTTTACCGCAGCTGCAGCAGAAAGCGCGTTAAATGCTGTCATAGTGCTCCCCTGCCTTTTAGTGAGCTTTATGAGGTGTTCCGCGGTGCATTTTTCAACTTCCAAAACCATATCTTTCACGAATTGCAGAAGCTCTCTCATTCTCTGAACTCTTTCTTCGGTCGTGTTATATGTGTTTAGATTATGTTCGATATCTCCTGTTCGGTAGGTTCATATTGTTCCATCATCTTCCTATTCCTATCTCCTTTTTTCATCCATAATTCTTTTCTACACTACCATATCATGCGGATTTTGTCAAGAGCACTGCACCATTTATTTACTCGGCTTGAGGAAATATTTATATTGTTCGTCGAAGTTATATGCCTTTTCGATCTTTTCGAGGTAGACATCGTAGGTCTTCGTGAATTGCTCCTCCATGAAGGTAAAGAAGCTGTGATTCTTTCCATCCATTGCCTTCTCGAATGCGTTCAAGTGCGCTCTTCGCTGGCTATCCCAAATGATGATAGGGTGATACTTGTGCAGCTTGAGGATCTCGTTCATAAGGAGCCTTCCCGTCCTGCCGTTTCCGTCTTTGAACGGATGGATGCGCTCAAAACGGTAATAGAATGTAAACGCCTGCTCAAGCGGGTACATGTGATAGTTCTGTTTTTTATTCCATGCCAAGAGCTCCGTGAGTTCCTCCTTGATATCCTTTGCTGCCGATACCGGTGCATTCCCTACGATGATGCCATCGATTGTTCGGTATTTAAGATTCTCTGGTTCGTGCGCCAATAGTATGTCATGAAGATCTTCAATGCTCTTGAAGTTAAAGACGAATTTTTTTTGCCCAAGACACTGTATTGCCTTCATGGTGTTTTCCACCTCGACAATCTTGTCTCCGTTTGCATATCGCACCATATCCTCGATACTTTCCCGAGAAACCCGACTTCCTTCTATCTTGTTAGAGTTATAAATAAAGTCAGCGAGAAAAGCTGTCTCCATCGCCAGATTTCCGATAGTGCCCATGTTCTTTTTGAGACGAAATAGTTTTGCCCGAAGCGTTTCGAGCTTCTTGATATTCATGAACTTTAGGAAGCCCCTCCCCGCGTATGGCTTCCAGTAGAGACTTCGCTGCTCTGCTTCTTCTTGAATCAGAAATTCTTCAAATTCTTGTTTTTTGATACCGAGATTCACTCCCGCCTTTACCGACCCCAGGGATCTCATCTTTGCTACCGTTTTTCCTCTATTGATATATATGCTATCAGCGGCGTAATAATAAGGGGTTCCATTAACTTTTTTTTGAGATATTTTCATACTATTTTTAACCGTATTTTTTTATTGCTGTTCTATTAATCTTTATATTATAACACTAATTGCACTTTTTTATTATCTGATATTTTAACAAAAGTATATCTCTTTTTGAATAATAATGCAAGAAAACAAAACCATCGCCTCGCGGGACGATGATTCCTGGCGACTCCCAGCAGAGGGGTAGACGCTATACTCTAGCTTTGAAAATTGATCTCAAAGGGGAACATGCCCATGCCGCAGGTTCCCTGTAGTGGGCCTGCTTTTGTTGTTCCTAGATCAATATCGGTGATCCCGGTTTGTGGCAATGTTTTGCTAATATCCATGCTGGGGATGCGTACCGATGACGAGCAGTCGAATGTTCCGCTTGTATCCATGCGGAGGATAGTGGGAATGCCTGCTTTGGCGATGCTTTGTCGTGGCTGGTATCCTCCTTTGGCGTGGATTTCTATGATTTGCTTGCCATCTACGATGTTCACATTCTGAGCCTTTGGTGCTCCAGCACCTTCCTTCCCTTGTCCTGCGCGCACAACCAGTATAATACTCCCGAGTGATATCATGGTCACGAGGATTGAAGCGATTATTATAGATTTGGTATTCTTCATATTTTTAAAAGGTAAAAATAGGTGGCAGGAGTCCTGCGACTACCAGGCCGTTGATGATATTGAATACTGCAAAGGCGATAGTGATGAGTCCTGCCGTCTTGAAGAGCGCTCCTGCGTGTTGACTCTTTTGAATCTTGAACGAGGTGATGCCGATAGCCCCGAGTACGGGAAGTGTCCCTAGCGCAAAGGATAGCATAGTGAGGCCTCCTTTCAAAAAGCTCCCCGTGGTGAGTGTATATACCTGCATCGATTGTGTAAACCCACAGGGGAGGAAGAATGTTGCGACTCCGACGAAGAATGGCGCAAGGGCGAACGTGTACCGGGACGTGCCCAGTGCATATCGAGCGAGAAACTTTGGCATTGATGGCTGTAGCTTCTCTGCCCATGGAACTATGTCGAGTAGATTAATTCCCAGCAGGATCATCACGAGACCAATCGCCACGCTGAGAACCAATGTTGCGGTAGTGGTGAGCGTGAATATCGCTCCGGCGGCACCGATGATCCCGCCGAGAACAAAAAAGGAAATGATGCGTCCTCCCTGAAAGAGGATTTGGGACTGTACTTTCTTTCCATTCTTCGCAAAGGTTGCCGACATTGAGAGGACGAGACCACCCACGACCGCCATACACGTCGAGAGAGAGGCTATGACACCTATCGCGAAGGCGGTTGTATAGTTTACCGTTCTCGTATCCACGAGGTTCATAAATCCCGTTTTCTGGAGTGCGATGAATAGCACCATCACCAGGAGCGCCACGGGAATTGCGACGATAAAATCTGACCAGCTCTTTGCTGTTTTTTCTTTTTCCGAAGAGAGGCTGTACCCATGCTTTATGAGAACCTTTGTGAGATCTGCGGCGATTTCAGACAATGCCCTATCACCGAAGTTTCCTGTAACTTCCACGGTATGGTCGTGAAGACTTGTTGTTGCACTCGTGATGTAGGGGACTTCTTGCAGCTCGCTTTCTGTTATGAGCACACACGAGTTACAATGCATACCATGGACGTACAGCGTGTATGTTTTTTGAGTATGATTCATCATAGGGGTATGTATTACTGTTTCTCACCTTCTTTTTGCGAAGAGGGGGTATGTCGATACCATTATAGACGAATCTCCAAAAAAGAAAACGGCTCGGGATTGCCCGAACCGCATCTTACTCTCACTAATGAACGCTCTCGCTTAGTAGTGCGCACTTACATATGCACGAGTGATTGACCCAAAATTTCCCAGAGCTGGTTTGATTCCTACCTTTGCCTGGTATTCTGCCAGTGCTGCGTGGGTCAATGCGCCGAAGTATCCCGTTGCACTCACTTTTGCCAAAGCACGAGCGGCGGGACCTTTGTTTTGAGAGATGAGGAACTGTTGGAGACTCGTTACGGTGCTTCCCTTACTTCCCGTTGCTAAGTTCGTTGCAATTGCTCGAACTTGCAGGCCGAAGGTTGCAGTGGCCGGCATATTTGCTGCAGGGGTAGGAGTAGTCGTGGTGGTCGTGCTCTCTGATGGGGCTGTGTACCACGGGATATAGGATCCCGACGTGGTGGTGGTCGAGGTCGAGGTGGTCGTTGGTGTAGCAGGAGTCGCCGATGTTGCAGGAACCGCTGGCGTGGTCGTTGTCATGGGACTCGTTGCAGGAACTGCCGGTGTCGCAGGGGTAGCGGGAGTTGCTGGAGTAGTGGCCGTTGTCGGAGCGGTTACCGTACTCGCATCGAGCGTCACGGCAGTCTGCGCCAACGCTCTTCCGTTCAGTACTGCGCCTGTATTCAATACGATAGCGGTTTGGTCTAATATGATACCGTTGATGGTGGCGGTTGTACCAACGGTCGTTTGACCGGCGACCACCCAAAAAATATTACTCGCTTGCGCTCCACCACTGAGGATTACTTTTGTCCCTGCACTCATCGTGAGATTTTGTGCTATCTGAAAGATCCACACATCGTTTGCGCTCCCCGAGAGGGTGACATCAGTGGGAATTGTTACGCCAGTGCCCCATTTGTAGAGTCCTGGGGCGAGCGTCATTCCGCCAATATTTCCTGCCCCTAATTCTGTGGCGGTCGGGTTTATTCTCCCTGCGGCACTCGTATATGCAGTTTCCATATTGCTCACCGCGGTCGTTATGTTTGCGGGGGTTGGATCTGCATAACCGGGTGCATACACCTTGCCGGTGACTTGTGCTGATGTAGCAAATGCACCTGCCGCGGGAAGCGTTAGCGCAAATCCCGTTACGAATGTTGCAGCGGCAGGGCTAACGCCCATATCGCCCACGACAGAAGTAGCACCCGTCGTTGAGATTCCTGACTTTGCGAGGATAGCAAAGTTTCCTGCTGTTCCCAGGTCGACTGACGTAGGACCCGCTGCAAGTGCAGGCGCGATCCCTGTTAGGCCAAACATCAAGGAGAGAGCCGCTACTCCTCCTACGAACCCCTTACATGTCTTCATAGATATCTTTTTACCGGCGGTACGAGGAACTCTCGTTCCTCAGCGCACTACCGTATCGAATTAATTACTGATAGCATAGCACGTTTTCATAAGAACGGTGAGGAGTTTAGGATATAGATTATTCCTACTAGTATCACCCCTGCCTTTTACTCGCTATACTGTATACTATGAAACGCCTACCCCATCTTCTTCTCCTCGTACTACTTCTCGGTATCGCCGCATGGTGGATTGTTGCAAATCCCATTTTTTTGCAAACGCTTATCTTGGATTATCAAAGGCTGGTCTCTCGCCCATGTCGCCAGCCGATTACGTATCGTATTAATGCAATCGACCCTCGCTTCAAGCTCACTAATACACAAGTAGTGGATATCCTCAAAAAAGCCGAGACAATATGGGAGGTACCCACCGGAAAGAATCTTTTTGAATACAGCTCCGAAGGTGACGTTGCGGTTGATCTGGTGTATGACTATCGACAAGAAAATGCCAACAAACTTACCGCACTCGGCATCACTCTTGATGATACCCGTGGCAGTTATGATGCTCTGAATGCCAAATACAAAACTCTGCAATCCGACTACACGCGTAAGAACAGTATCTTTAATACCCTGTATCGCCAATTTCAAACACAGAAGGCTCA
>JAHFHK010000035.1 GCA_023246955.1 Candidatus Uhrbacteria bacterium | reverse complement strand
CAAATATAAGGGCACGCATTTTTTCTTCCCCCGCATCGTCAGGGGCGTTATTTTAGGCTATCGACGGTCTGTCTTGACGGTCGTCGTCTATTTTGTTATTGTGGACGTGTTATGGCCCTGTCGTCTAATGGTTAGGACACCAGGTTTTCATCCTGGTAATCGGAGTTCGATTCTCCGTGGGGCTACCAAGAGCACTCTCTGAAAGGAGGGTGTTTTTGTATCGAGAAAAATAAAACCCCAAACCGAATGGTAGGGGGCAAAAGAATTTGACCGGAGTCTGCGCTCTGGATTCCTCAATATTCTAATTCACCTGCTCTAATGGTGTTAACGCGAGAAAAGTAACTTGGGCATTATGCTTTTCAGCAATTTGTTCATCACTCAGGCCTACTTGCTGCTCCCTCCATCCAGCGGGCACAATGAAATCTTCCTGATCATTCCAATAAGGAGGATATTCCCGCAAGTGAGAAATCCGGGCATGATCGATCTCGGTCATCGTCTCGAGCTTCCATCCGTTACGGGAAAAATGGACGGTAAGAGCCTGCAATTGCTCGGAAGAGAACAGTGTGGGCTCAAGCTTGCGTCGCTCTGTGTGTGCGCTGAGAATTGTATTGACTGCTTTGTTCAGCTGATAAGCGCCCAGGGGGTCCTTGAGCTCATTGGGGGTAGGAATCACCAGTTCTAAAGAACTATTCATTATCGTAAAACCTCTCTTAGCAAGATTAATACAATAATAAAGAGGAAAAGTCTTTTTGTCAAGGGCATGTTCCTGAAATCACATCTCAGTTGCAATTCCCTGGACACTAAAAGGACATATCGTGAGCAGGCATTGATACAGTGTCTTTTTGTATTTGTTTGCGGGAATTGTTAAGCTGTATGCATATGAAAACAGTAAAAGTTACTCGATTCGATACTGCTTCGCTTGTTGGTATTTTGCGACCACTATATTTAGCATTCAAGGAGATTGAAGATGGCGAGAGGACTTGCTTTGACCTGTCGAGCGTTAGTTTCGCCCCTCCACTTTTTATTTTGCCGCTGGTGGCGTATCTGAAGTCAACAGGGGGTAGTGTTTCGGGCAGCTCTCCAGTATTGCAGTCCTATCTTGATTGCATACATTTTCCCGACGGTATTGATTCTGTATCGGGCTTTGAGGCATTGGCGCAAAGCAGTAAGACGTATGTGCCTATCAGTGTCCTGAAAAAGCGTTCGGGCGCCGAAAGGGAGCGCCTGGAGACAATGTTTTCAAGTATGGTACTCAAGGTGCTTGGCGCCTCACAAGCGAGTAGTGCCATACACTACCCTATTTCTGAATTAGTCACGAATATCATCGAACACAGCAAGGTTGAGGAGGGGTATGTATTCGGGCAATATTACCCACGGAAAAGTTATCTTGATATCTGTATCGCTGATTGCGGCAAGGGCTTGGCCGGCTCCTATTTTGACGAACTGGGGTTGAAGTTTTCTGATACGGAAGCCATCGAGGAGGTACTAAAGGGCCATTCTACCAAAATGAATACAGAGCGAGGATTTGGTGTTAGGACATCGAAGAGGGTAGTGTGTGAGGCTATGGGAGGGGAGTTCATGCTCCTCTCTGGATCGGCCGTGCTTGTTGCAAACAAGAAAAAGCAGCAACTGGTCACTCTGCCTGATTTTCACTGGCAAGGAGTAATAATAGCCTATAGGATACCAAAACCACGAGGACCTATTGACATTACGCCCTATCTGGAGTAAGGTGGTGGCACCTTGTGGTATACTTACCTATATGAAAGAACAGTCAAAATCTACTATAAAAATAGCCGAAGCTATCGCTCCTGTTGTATCTTCAAGAGATATCGTCGACTCACTGGAGGCAATGATTAGAAAAGCTCACTCAACCGTAGTAGAGCTAGATTTTAGTGATGTCGTATTTGTATCGCGATCTGCGGCGCACGAGTTTTTGATGTTACGAGAGAAATTTTCTACGGACAGTGTTGTTTTTATCAATACAGATGCGACCGTTGCGAGTATGTTGAGGACAGTAGCTGCCAATAGAGCCGTCCCTAAAGCTCCCGCTCGGGCACCTAAATTTGAGCGAATTAGCGCTGAAGAGTTGTTTGCAAACTAATCGGCTGGGCGTTACATCGCTGTAATTCTGTCACGAGCCTGTTCCAATTCGCTCCCTCAAGGGCTACCAATTGCACTCTCCAGAAATGGAGGGTGTTTTTGTGTTGACTACGATATCGGCAAGAGGTATAGCTACCGCACTATGAAGCAACGTCTATTGAGTATTACTTCTATCGTATTAGCGCTATTTCCCTGGATAACATGGAGGACATTATTGCTCCTGCAGGATTCGAAAATATATTTACCGAGCCCATGGCAGACAGTATCTGTGTGGTGTATAATTTTGGCACCAATTCCGGCGCTTATCTGTGGGATAGTGGCGTACAAAAGAGAATCACTTCCTCATTTATTGCCTATCGCAGGCATTGTTTTTTCTACTATTTCGCTCGTTATAATAGGATATTTTGTATATCAGTTATTATACGTTGTACAATCCTGACATGGAGCAACCGCTGTCCCGTCCACTGCCACTATTTCCCCCTATCTCCCTGAAGGCATGCTCAAGGGAATGAAGATACGCAAATATAAGAAAAAGTCTTGACATTTTGATCACGAGGCCCATAATATCAATACGTTCATTATCTGAATTCAAATCAATGAAGGAGATTTCAAATGGAAGATAGCATCTTCTCGGTTGAAAGGCAGATCAAAATACGACGGCCTGCCCGAATGTTTAAGCGCCTAAATCCAGGCGCTCGCAACCTATATAATGCCCAATGTTCTCTCGCAGAAGGAGAGACCGTCGTGGTGGGGCCCGCCCAAGGCATGGGATGGAATCATGGAGTGTATTCGGCAGTTCCATTCTACGATGATAACGAAGAGTTTTTTCTGCTAACGAGCGAAATTGATTTCGTGGTTGTTCGATAAAATCTTCCCTATGTCCGTACTAGCTGATTATGTTTGTGCGGATTTTTTATTGAGAATACACTTACTGAACTTTGTACAAAAAATCCGAACACCACAAACTGCTATAATGACGATATCATTACCTTCTTATACAATATGAACAAATTCACAGCACAGAAGTTGGGAAAAAATATGACTGCTAAGGCGCCCAAAGAAGAATCAGAGCCCAGAGTGCCAGCGGATCTTCACAAAACTCTCATGGCTGCCCCGAAGGTGATGGCACTATGGAAGGATCTCACACCCGTTGCGCGAAGGGACTTTATTAGCTGGATAGAATCAGCCAAACAACTAGAGACACGGAAACGTCGTATCAATATAACCAGTGATAAGCTGAAGGCGGGCAAACGACGCCCCTGCTGTTATGCAGTTGTGCCCATGAATGTTTACAAAGCTCTTGGAGCTAATCCGAAGGCAAAGGCTCAGTGGAGTGATCTCACACCGAACGAGCGTAGAGACTTTGTTGATTGGATAGACGCAGTCAAACAACCGGAACGTGGTCTCCGGATTGAGAAAGCCTGCCGCATGCTTGCAGCCGGAAAGCGACAGCCATGATGAGCAAGAATGAAAAGAAAGGGTTTTCTGGAAAATATAAAAAAAAATAAAAGTGACCACAATTGCGAGGTCACCTTCGAATACGATATTACTTCTTAAGAATGAAGCGACAGGAGCGAATCCAGCCAGAGTCCATCCAATTGAGGCTCATTCGTTGTTCGCCAAACCAATACGTTGGTTCGAGCCGCCGCACCCCATCTACATAAATATCTCCGCTATTTGCCGTCACGAGCCTATCGTTGGGTACGCGCGACCAAAGGTCTTTCGGATCCTCATCGACAGTGGGCAATGTCGTTCCTAGCTGCGCAATAGGGAGCGCACGAAGTTCAGGATGATCTGCTACACAAGCAAGAAGATCTTCGTGTTCTCCCAGTGCATATCCTGTCTCGAGTGCGTAGTTGACCACATTGTCTGAAGATACATCCTGGTCATTGAAATGAGCGAGATATATACGTCGTGTTTCATCATCACGCGAATCGACAGCTATCGGAAAGCGCTCAAGCCTGCCCCCGCTCTGCAGCGGTCCCCACCCTCCGGCCATTACGCGCTCATTATGTGATAGACGACGTTTTATGGTAATGGTTACCTCAACAAGTGTCGGTGGCATAATCTGTTCCATCTCTAATCCTCCTGCAACTTTCAAAGAACTATTAATACCTTACTCTGCAGGAAAGCGTACGTCAAAAACGCCCCCAGAAAAAGGAGGTATCCCATATTGACTTTCATATTCATTCCTGTAGGATAGTCTTAGTTCTAGAAAAAGGAGATATATAATGATAGTACGAGAAGGTTCTTTATTGACGATACACGAGCTGCTGACACTAATAGACGTAGATGGCCCAAATGGCTCGATATGTCAGAATATTTTGAACGAGAACTATGGATTGTTCTCGAGGGTACCGGGATCATCCCATAATCATCAGGCATGGCCAGGAGGGTATCTCGACCACGTCACTGAAACGATGAATTGGGGGAGAAAGCTCTACCAAGTGGCGGCAGCCTCAGGTCGTGTGCTCTCGTTTTCCCTCTCTGACGTTCTCCTGGTCATGTTCCTCCATGATATCGAAAAACCATGGAAGTATACTCTGCTCCCAGACGGAACACTAGAGATCAAGGAGGAACTTCGAGACAAGAGTGCGCAAAAGAGTTTTCGTAATGAAAAACTCAAGGAGTACGGAATGGTGCTGTCGCCCCAGCAAGAAAACGCGATGCGATATGTCGAAGGAGAGATTGACGGAAGTCATTCCACAAAACATCGTGCAATGGGAAGTCTAGCGGCCCTCTGTCATGCTGCTGACATTTTCAGCGCGCGACTATTTCCCGACTATCCCTCGGTAGAAAACAACCCATGGGATAGCGCACGGAGATGTCGTTCCGAAAATCGTCCATCCCAGAACCAGATGTAATATCTACATTCAAAAGTACATTGATACAAAGTGAGGTATACCAGTGAGTCAAGAAAAAGAATTAGACAAGATTGATAAACTATGTGACATAGTTATGAGCCTGAAGGAGCGTTGGGGGCTTTCATCTGCGGGTGAAGCTTTCTTGAAAGCATTCGCAATAAAACGCCAGGCAATAAAGGAAAGGCATCGCCGCACCGAAGGCGAGGGGGTGGATACAAAAAAGAAAGTCAAGGTGAAGATTACCCTCTCGGCAGAGAACTATGAGAAAATGCAGGAAATTAAAGAAAGGGGAAGATTGAACGGGCTCACCGACGAAGAAGTGCTTAAATTTATTATTACCACAGGTCGAGAGATGGAGGATAACATAGTTGATGATCCGACACCGACTGAAGGAGTATACGTAGGATTGAGCCAAGAAGAAAGAAATTGGCTTGAATACTATAGAGGCACAGAAGGTCTTCCTTCGATCGGGGAGGCGATATCGCACATCATCCAAGAAAAGATGGCAGTCCAATAAATAATAGATGCAATCCACTTGAGCCGTATCGGTTCTCGTGGATTTTTATTTTCGATAAGGGTAACGAATTTGGTGGCAAAGTCAGGTATTGCCCTTTCCGAAATGCGCCCAAGGAGCGCCGGGTATGTCTTGACGCGCTGACATATCAATGGTATAACCGTGATAATCCCTGTCATGGGGGTGAGTACATTGAAACATGAAAGCGAGAAACAGCATGAATACTCTGGCACAACAGATCGACACCGGCTACTCCGTGCCCTATGTATATACGTATCCACCGACGCGAGCATTAGTACCCATCCAGAAATTTTCCCTCGACAAAAACGCCTACACCGATCTCGTGAATGTGTATATCCATATCCCTTTTTGCGAACAACAGTGTACGTTTTGTGGATACCTGACACTCATTGATCGATCACGCACCTTCTTCGAGCGATATGTGGATTGTATTGTCCGTGAAATAGAACAGTATCGTTCCATCCTCGGCACGCGAAGTATTGAGAGTGTTAATTTTGGAGGAGGTACCCCGTCACTACTCAGTATTCCACAGTTCGAGCGAATCATGAGTGCGCTGAAACGCGTACAGCCCCACCTCCTTGAAACCGCAAAGGAGATCAGTATCGAAGCGACCCCCGAATCAATTCAGACAGACAAGATACATCGTCTCAAAGAAATGGGGTTCAATCGAGTGAGCATCGGCATTCAGTCCTTTGATGATCGAGAGATCGCACAATCGGGACGGCATAACAAAAACCTGACCACACACCAAACCCTCAAGGCGCTCATGGATGTAGGGATACCGAATATATGTTGTGATCTGATGTACGGCCTGCGCGGTCAGTCAAAAGAAAGCTGGTATCATTCAGTGCGTTGTTTGATCGCCTATCGGCCACAAACAATAGAGCTCTACTCTACTGTGACGATTCCCGGCACCACACTAGCACGTACCGCACCCGATATGATGACGAGCACAGAAAAATATCAATGCTACGAATACGCACGGGATTGTTTACTGAATGCAGGATACGTCCATGATTGCCACCTACGCTTCATCATCCCTGGTCAAGGATTCTACCGGCAACAGGAAAATGTATTCAAAGGGCAAAGCTTGATTGGTGTTGGCGTCGGTGCGCGCACATACGCCGATACTATGCACTATCGCAACGTATATGACACGAAGAACAGCACGCAAGCACTCGAAGAATACATGAAGCGCATCGAGGCAGGCAATCTCGCAGTGCAGTCATGTGTCACTCTGAGTCTCGAAGAACGTATGCGGCGATATATAATCTATAATCTGGAGCACCTCGACACAGATATATTCTTGGCACAATATGGCACTAGGATTGAAACCATATTTGGAAAAGAACTATCAGAACTCTATGAACAAGAACTCATCGAGAAGAGAGGAAATATGATAACCATGACGCCAAAGGGATTGACCTACCGCGATCTCGCAGCACATCGTTTCTTTTCGGACACCATACGAAAGGGAGAGGAGGTGTATTATGCAAAGATCTGAGCTGCGGATCATCATCTTTGGTTTTGCGGGCGCAGGAAAATCAACTACAGCGGAGGCAATCGGAAAGCATTATGGATTGCGTATTGTGCACCCATCGGGAATCATGCGCATGATCGCCGCGCAGCAAACAGTAGATACCGAGAAGGCACCCTACGGCAGAGGATTTTGGGAAACTCCTCGGGGGATTGCACTCTTCAAAAGCAGACTCAACGAAGAGGCGCCCCTCGACCTCATTGCTGATACATATCTCATCGAAGAACTGGAAAAGGGTGGCGTAGCGATGGACAGCTGGAACATGCCATGGCTCTATCCAGGAGGAATAAAAATATATCTAAAGGTATTGCAGGCAGAGCGAATCCAGAGGGTATCCAGGAGAAGCACAATTGATCTGTCCTCTGCGCAAAACATCGTCGATATGAAAGATAACGAGACGCATACATTATTTAAGCGTCTCTACGACATCGATATCAAGCATGACCATGATGTATTCGATCTGGTGGTCGACGCATCGGAACAAACAAAGAAAGAAGTAGTCGAGCGCCTGATTTCTTATATCGACAGTCGGCTCAGTAGCCACGAAAATGCCCAAATATAGGGAGGAATAGAAAATACCACGGGATGCGCAATGCATCTCGTTTTTTTGAGAAAATAGAAAGTACTATCCCTTTTCTTGTATAACAAAAATATCTCCGTGCATTTTTTGAAGCAACTCTAATGTGTCTCTTACGGAGAGATTATTTGTCGGATGGATATGCAGTCGAGCACCAAATTCTTCGGCAAGAGGAGTAAGAAACTCATCCCCCCATGAGGGCGAAAATGTCGTTATCCCCTCAAAATCAATTTCAATACCTTCGTCAGGTTTCAATTCTGCGAGGGTGGGACGGAGTGCCAGCAGTGCTTCTTTTCCTGCTTGTCGCGACATCAGCGAGTGGCCAATCTTTTTAAGTTCTAGACGCATATTTTTAAAAAGTAATTAACACTAAACATCCTCGTATTGCCTGCCCTGACTCTATTATATTAAGATCAGTTTCTCCCTGCGAGAGTGAGAGTTCAGCACCTCCCGATTCAAACAGAAGATTGAGAGGATATTTCATGACGTTATTTCGCACATATTTCAGCCCATTGCCACGGCGTTCTGGCGCACGGCCACTGATGGTTTCGGTGAAAGCAAGGCGGAGTGCTTCCTCATCACTAGTGAGTTCGGGTCGAACGCGCTTGAGTGTCGTCAAAATACCCTGTCCACGATCAGCTAATACAATATACCGTTGATCGAGGTCGAATCCAAAGTAAATCCCTGGGATATCAGGCCAATTCACTAAATTATGATCAAATGAGTTGTTACCGATTTCTCCCGCAGTAGAAGTAATAATTGAATACAGCTCCTCAAGTCCTGGTGTTCGCATGAGCAAAAGTTCCATCCTGCTAACGCGTGCCTGAAAGACGCCACTATTTTGGCAATATACTTCCGAGTCGGGTTCTTGTCCAATAGGGGCGGATGCCCACGCGAGAGCCTCATGAAATAATCTCATAGATGTACTTCTTATAAAAGATTCAATAAAATGGCGCCGATAGTACCTATTTCCTCCTGTTTGCGCTCGTACTGAGGGTAAGGCGCCGGATTTGTCCCAGCGTCTAAGAGTTTGCAAAGAAACACCAAGCTTTTGAGCCGCTTCGCCAATAGATAAAAGTTGTTTTTCATCACTAGATCTATACATATCTATACATAATCATAGCAGTAAAGTATAGATATGTCAAGAAGTTATATGTGTAACGCCCCAAGAATCCAGAATGGGGGTTGTGAACGCGTGCAGTACTTGACGCACTCCCTAGACATGCTATCCTAAATGAGAATCATTCTCATATAAGAAATCAACGTATGTCACCATTTTTATTTTCATTCCTTGCCTTTATCTCAACATTCCTTGGTGGGTTGTTCGGTATCCGCTATCGAGAACGACTCCACCTCATCATCAGTTTTACCGCAGGGGTGCTCCTCGCAGTATGTTTTTTTGACATAGTCCCCGAGATGTTTGCTATTGCTACAGAACATCATTCTGATATCACGACAGGACTCATAGCAGTCGTCGTTGGTTTCCTCGCTATCCATATACTCGAAAAGGCAGCGGTCATTCACGGAAGTCACGAAGAGAGCTACAAAGAACATCGTCACCCCCTCGTCGGATATATCGGCGCATCGGGGTTATCATTTCATAGTTTCCTTGACGGTATCGGGATAGGTCTCGGATTCCATGTGAGTTCTCATATCGGAACACTCATTGCCATTGCGGTTATTGCACATGATTTTTCGGATGGTCTCAATACGGTCGGATACATGCTCCTGAATCGGAATAGTATAAAAAAAGCGCTCATGCTATTGGTAGTGGATGCGGTGATGCCTATCCTTGGAGTCCTCGCCACCTATGCATTCACCATCCCCGACAACATCCTCATGGTCTACCTCGGATTCTTCGCGGGGTTTCTGTTGTACATTGGTGCGAGCGATCTGCTCCCCGAAGCACACAGTAAAAAGAGTTCATGGAACCTCTTGGCACTCACCGTCCTGGGCGCACTCTTTATCTTCATCGTGAGCCGATTCACATAGGGGTATGAAAAAACACATACCACACAAGCAAGACGTACGCGATATGCTGAAAGGCACTGGCCTGAAAGCAACGACCGCTCGAGTGGATATTCTCGCAGTGCTTGCCAGAGTAAAGCAACCCGTGACGGTAAAAGATCTTGTCCAGCTATTACCAGAAGGCGACCAGGCAACGACCTATCGTAATGTATCACTCCTCGCAAAGCATAACCTCGTCCGCCAGGTCGATCTCGGGCAAGGGCATGCGTACTATGAGCTCAACGACGAAAAGGATGACCATCACCACATTATCTGTGTAGCCTGTGATCGTATTGAGGATTTTAGCGAGTGTACCGTCGACCAGCTTACACGGAGTGCATTGCGACAGCAGCCTAGCTTCAAGACAGTGATTCGGCATTCTATAGAACTCTTTGGAATTTGTTCATCATGTCAAAAGTAGGGGTCTCTCTACTGGCAGGCCTTCTCAACTCCCGCAATATCGTTCGCAGTGAGTTTTTCATTTTTTGATTCATTGAGGCGATACATGATATCGGCGGGAGCATCGCTATGTTCTAGCCCAAGAGCATGCCCCATCTCATGAGCAAGAACGCGCACGAGTTCCGCTTGGTTTTGGAATTCGTATATCGTAATGCGTTTGCCGCTTTCATCGGACTGGTAAAGGCCTTCGTCAAATTCTTTGCCTTGCGCTTTGCCTATGGTGTTGTATTCCTTAGCCGTGATATTGAGGTGAGCAGCAATCTTATTGAGCGCATTCACCACTGCATTATAGAGG
>JAHFHK010000060.1 GCA_023246955.1 Candidatus Uhrbacteria bacterium | reverse complement strand
GTCTCCACCAGGATCTTGAAATGCAGAGGAGGGTGGAAGACGGTGTTGTAACATACACGTTTCGTTACAGCGGGACGAAGCCCTACGATCTCGGCGTATACATCTCAGATGGAGTTACGCGTCAAACTGAGCCACACAGCGACTACATAGTACGCACGGAAGCATTGGGTCCGTTTACGATAAAGACCAATAAAGGTATTTTCACAGAAAAAGCGAACCCATACTTCAGGGTCGCACTCATACCCGGCGAAAGCACTCAGGTTGAGATGAAGACGGAAAGCAAGGTTCCAATGGGCGATTGGGCGAAGGAATATTCTCTTTCTCTCAATGAGCATCAAGAGCCAGGTAAGAGTTAAAACCAAAAAGCCGTAATCGATGGAAATCATCAGTGACGGCTTTTAACTTTGAAAGAGATGAACCTACTGTATACTGATCTTCGTCAGCTCCTTTTTTATAACATCATCCTTAACCTCAAAGCTAGGCATAAACACCACTTCTTCTGAATAGTCGATATCATCGAAATAGCCGAGCGCTTCACGGAATATCCTGCCATTGAATTCGTTGCCAAAGAGCGATTCCGCCTTTTTTGATATTTCATCGAGGGTATAGTGATCTTTGAGGATGAAATACAGATCGACATAATCCTTCCACTTTGACCTTCGGCCCAAAGCCAGAACCTTCATAGCCGCAAGCGTGAGGAGATTCGGGAGTCGTGCAATATCCTCAAAGCGATTCGTTGCTTTGATGGTATAAGGAAAACGGAAAAAAGTTATCTTCACCCCGTTGAGCATAATAGTGTATTCTCCATCGAGATTGATATAAGTTCTCTGAATCTTTCCGTAGCGCACCATCTTTCTTTTCAACTTTTCGTTATCAAAATCAGCAAGAGAAAAAAGATCAAAATCAATAGACTGCCTATGTCCGAGATGGAGGGCGATGGAAGTACCTCCCACGAGGATAAAATCCTTATGAAATGATTTGACGAGGGGGAGGAGCTTGAGCTGCTCCCTGGTAAATATTTCTCTATGTGCGCGCATGTTTTTTGAAATAGAGGGTAAAATAATGCTTCGTTCTTACACCATAATTGCATCGTGCCTTTTTGCTCTGTTTGATAAAAATATCTGCAGTCTGCTTCATGCCTAAGATTTTGATGAGTTCTTGTACATCATCCCAATTGCCATAATTCAGCGTAGCTTCAACAATAGCCTCCGGTGAAAGCCCGTCATAATTCTTCGTATACCAGACCAAATACGGTCTTTTTTTGATAAAATCGTTCACTTTCATACCATTAGTATAGCAGAAAATAGCGCATATTTCAAGAGAAAAAGTGCCCATCCAGCTATTGACAAACACTCAGAAACGTGCTATACTATAAGCAATTCGGGTTAACGACCCACAAAAGAAAAGGACCTTAAAAAATGAAAAAAAATATGTTAGCCGGAATCGCCGGCATGATGATGTTTGGATCTTTGTTGACAGGCTGTGGCTTTGCCGCAGGTATTACGGGAATCGCGAGTGCGGTTTCGCAAGACACGCAGAAAACTATGGTGGCAGCACCCGTAAAGGCTGAAGCTCAAAAGGCCACTGTGGCACCCATAGAAAAGAACATGGAATCTCCCATCTTGACCTACTCCAAAAAGGTAGGCAACAAAGTGATGCAAGTCACTATCAAGATGGAGGGGGTCCACGGAGGGCTGTTATATTCTGCAGCAATTCTTCTAAGGGAGAAAGGCTACACGGATGCAAAATGGAGCGACCCGTACGATTATGGAGCATCGTTAACTATCCGCGACCAAGGGGTATCCTACTTTGCATCGCAACATGGGAGCGTACTTCTGCCGCTTAGTCTTGAAGATAACGGCGGTGTCGCGAAGGTTCTCGAAGATATTGAAAGCACCGTCCAAGGGGACCAGCTTCTCAAGATCGAGAAGGACTCTTCCTTCATAGAGGATCTCCATAAAGCGGGTGACAATGCCATTATAGCTCGCTACAAAGTGAGTTTATCGGCAGATAGCAACGCTCGACTCGTTACATTTGATGTAGCGGGGTTGGCGGGGCTACAGAAGGCTTCATTCCGAACCTTCTTGAATCGGGACCAGCAATTCACCCCATCATCAGGGTTCATCGCGGTTCCAGGACAGGTAGCGACAATCGAGGTCCGCACCGACATTCCCCTGGGCCCTGTTAATCTGAGTGGCCAAGTGGTACTCAGGGATATGAAGGTAGGGGATTTTACAGTCCCTAATCTCGGGCTCTACACAGGGCTCAACATGAAAGGATAAAAATCAAAAAAGCCGTCATCGATAATAATACATCTTTGACGGCTTTTCTTTTTGAAAAAATTATACCGTCTTCTCCCCAATAACCGCATGCACCACAGACCGATCATCGAGCAAAAACTCCCCAATAGCACTGCGCTGCAAGGTCTCGACATACGCACCGCATCCGAGGACATTCCCGATATCGCGCGCGAGTGCACGGATATACGTCCCGCTCGAAACCTGTGCTCGAAAGGTAAGTCGTGGCCACACATACGAAACCAACTCTATTTCATGAATCGTAATAGTCTTTGGCGCCAGAACGACTTCTTTCCCCGCCCGAGCGAGTTCGTACGCTTTTTTACCATTAATCTTCTTCGCAGAAAAAGAAGAAGGAATCTGGTCATAGGTTTTTTGAAAAGAGGCAAGCGCTGCGGTCACCGCTTCGAGCGTAACGGGAGCGGCAGACGAATTCTCCACGATCACTCCCGTGCAATCTTCAGTATCACTCGTCGCACCAAGGCGAATCGTTGCGGTGTATGTCTTATCCAACCCCAAGAATTCACTCTGACGTTTCGTCGCATCCCGTCCGACCAGTACTATCAGGAGTCCATCCGCAAAAGGATCGAGCGTGCCCGCATGTCCCACTCGCTTGATACCCGTCGCACGACGAACAGCCGGCACGATATCATGTGACGTAGGTCCGACGGGCTTA
>JAHFHK010000034.1 GCA_023246955.1 Candidatus Uhrbacteria bacterium | reverse complement strand
GTCAATTAAAACGGGCGGTGAATCTGCTGAATCACCGCCCGAGAAAACGCCTCAACTACCGCACACCGTACGAGGTATTCCATGGAAAGAATTAATTTCGCTTAGTGGACGAATTCATCCGTGGTTGGTAAAATAAGGCAAAAGTAAAGCACACCCAGGCAACGCTAATCAACGCGTTGCTTTTTTATGTCTTCACCTTTTCTAGCACCCCGGCCAGACGGTGTTGACATATAGGCATCTTGGTGGTAATACTTCTATATCATGACCATACAGGAGGTATGATATGAGTGTTGTTTTACATGTAGAGCCGAGAACACCCCCTCTTTCATGGGAGGAGTTCTGTCAAAAGACAGGCCCTTTCTCGATTGCACTGGACGGGTTTGTGGGCACGGGTCCACGGTTTGATGAGAATGGACCGCGAGCGAATTTTAACCATCACGAGGAAGTATCACGGCTAGAAACTCGCGCGACGTGCGGGCAGGTTCTCATGGCGATTCGCCAAGGATTGTTTGATTGTTTTCGTGACGAGCAGGGAGTGCAAGTAAGCGCCTATGTGAATGATTGCGATGAAGATGTATGTCTTTATTCCTACTGAAGCATGGCGATCTTGTGGAGCAGGCGATGAACCCACTGGTAAATCGTCTCGTATATCTCGAAGACGCCCTCGACGCAACAGCAGGAGCATATCCTTTCCCAAAAGACTCTCAGGCACTACGAGAATTGGCGTGGATATTTGAGCCCTACCGACGTTTTCGTATCAGTGGTGAAATCGAAAAGAAAGATCCTGATTCTTTTCTCTCGGTCATCACAGACGTAGAGCATCGGATCATGCGCCACATTACCGGGCATGGGTTAGAGATTTTGCTTGATACCCGATTCGAACGTCTTGGTGGAGGGGCAGGGTGGTCCATGATCCGCGAAACAGGGGCGCAGGGGAGAACCGGTGCCTTTTCTGAAGGAATCCGTGCGTATGTTTCTGTGAGAGAACGTCCTGATGGAAGATATACTTATACCATTGGTCGCATGTCTCCTTTTATACGATTCAATATTGTATCAATGCTCGCTCGGTTGAACGAGGCCGAAGGAACGACTGACACGAAAGATCGCTGGGGTGGAGGAAACACCATAGGAGGAAGCCCGCGAGTTGCAGGAAGTAAACTCACTCCTGAAGAAGTACAGACTATCATAAACGAGTTTTAGGAATATTACGCCGACAGAAATCCATCAATGGAAAGTATGTCGGTTTTTTTATGTTTATGAAAGTGACTCCAAAAAAGTATCCTTTGTTGGCGATGTATATTTCATCGGTTTTGAAACACCCCAAACAACTTCAAATTGTGCTCTCATCAAATCGGCAAAATCTTTGCTTTGTACAATGAATCCAAATGTTTCTTTTCGTGAAGAGATAAACGCGACTTTATCTTCATAGATCGTGTGCCCCATATTCCATGTCATATTCATCGGCGCGATACGGAGTGTTCTTAGGTGCTTCTTGCTGATGCCAAGAAAGGGGTACTCGTCAATATCGATGATCTTATCCTTTGGCCAAATAACGCGGAGAGGATTATTGTTCTTGATTCTCTTTCTGTTAAAGTTTTCGAGATACTCGGTACCCAGTACGGCAATCATTTCCCTCATTGGCCAGATCGACAGGATTTCCGTATTTTGATACCAGTACAGATCGTTCAAAATTTTTCCCACTTGTTCCGCTCCTTTAAAATGTCTGATCTTTGGCTCGACGCTCTTTCCATGATGTAGGGGAGCGTATGCATCGATGTTTTTGCTTTGCAATTCAAGCGCTTCGATCTTATCCCGCATAAGGCGTTTCAAATGTGCGATGTCATTCACTTGAAATATCTTTTTGCCATCTTCATCTTGTTCAACGATAAGCCCTTGCTCAATCAGGATATTTAGATGGTCATAAATCGAAGAGCGGGGCATGCCTATTTTCTCAGCAAGCTCCCGCGCAGAGGCATTCCCCAGTTCAAGGAGGCGATTGTAGACGAGGATAGTGTTCGGGGAAAAGCCAAGCTCCGCGAGTATTTTTTCTATCATAATTGGCAGTGATTATTAGTTGTCGATATTCGACGACGTATTGACATTATTGCATATTTGGTGTATACTGCCAAGCAAATGATCATCGAAAAATAAAAAGTAGAGGTGTTTTTGTGTCAGAAAAAATGGTTAGTATTGATATCGTGTATCCGCCCTCAGAAAGCGGAAATGAAAATTATTCCTCAGAACCACCTTTGGGCCCTATCGCTCTGGGGTCTTCCTTGCCGAAAGAAATTCGTTCTCACACGAGGTTCCTGGACAGCACGATAATGGGAATTGAAGAAATAGAAAGGTTATTGATTGAAAGAAAGGCAACCATCATTGCGTTTAGCTGTACGACCTTTAATTATCCGGCTGCCTTGAGGCTGGCAACGATGGCCAAGCAACAAGGTTCGGTGGTGGTTATGGGAGGAATTCACATAACCTACCTGTGGGATCGGATTATCGCAAAAATGGAAACAGGAGAACGACCAATGATCGATTATCTTCTTCCGGGAGATGGAGAGCCGTCGTTCTATCAACTCATGCGAGCAGTCGCCGAAGAGATTTCGATAAACGATGTTCCTGGGCTTGTATACCTTGACGGTAAAGGAAAACGTATTATCAATGCTCCCGCTCCTCTCTCTCGTACCGTAGATCCACTTCTGGCACCCCTCGATTACAGTGCCATTAATCTAGGTGCTTATGCAAAGAAATTTCATGGCAGTGGAAATCTCGCTCACGTGAAAATGCCAGCAGGAATATGGACACAGAGAGGTTGTGTGTACTCAGGGCCACGAAAGTGTACGTTCTGCTCTATACCAGAACTCAATCCAAAACGACCAGCGAACTTAGTCTATGAGGATGTTAGATCGCTGGTGATGAATTATGGTGTAGACCATATCAGAATCAACGATGGTGATTTTACAGCGAGCCCAAGGCATATGGAGAATGTAGCACGGGCAGTACGAAACGCAGTCTTGGGTTCCATGAAACCTCCTCCCGTCTTTCATTGTTTTGCTCGTGCGGATGAGATCGACGAAAAACGAGTGCGGATACTCAAAAGCTTGAACGTCGTCTCCGTGTTTATAGGATACGAATCGGGAAGCGATCAAATGCTTCGTGTGATGCATAAAAACACAACGTGCAAACAAAATCTTGAAGCAACACAGTTATTGAAAGATAACGGGATTGATGTGGCATGCGCTGGCATTGTCCTAGGCGCAGAGGGTGAGACGAAAAAGACCTTGGACGATACGCGTCGCTTTATTCATGATTTGAAAGATATCGGCAACACCTGCTCCTTAGTTGCAACTCCGTCTATACCTTTGCCTGGGTCTCCTGATTCCAAAAAGCTTCAACTGGTTTTAGAAGAACGGGATCCTGTAAAAGCCAAAGAGTTACGGGAGGCAGATATATTCGACATTCAAGAGCTTACGGAGCTTTGGAATCATAACTTTTGTTCCGTGCCGATAGCGGAGCTTATCGATGTTTCGGAAGAAATCGAAAAGTATTTCAAAATCGGCATACGTTTGTTACGATTTAGAGAGAAACATTAAGGAGATGTATATGAAGTTTCTTACCAATGAAATCGTAGAAGAATTCATGCAACGATATCGCGATCTTCCAGGGGGATCATTACTGTATCAAATTGCTTGCAGTGGAGAGGTTTGGATAGCAGGTCGCGGGAAGGTATTAAAACTCTCGAAGGAGACGCAGGAATTCACCGAAGATTTCCATCTTTTTGTGAACGAAGGGAATCAGGCGTATTACTTTTTGGGGAATGTAGACACAAGTGAGGAGCATCCGCAAAATGCCACAGTGAAACTGGGTATCACTGAGCCACACAAAAATTTTGTGCCGCATGCACATGGAGTGAGGCACTTTGTGAAATCGCAAGGGTTTAGCGGTTGCATCCTCTACGACGTCGAAAAGAAGAAGGCCGTTACGGTAAAATTGATTCCTGGTTCTATCCTTGACATCGCTCCAATGGTTGCGCACTCGTTTTATAACAGATCGGGCGTGCCGCTGGTTACACTAATCGCAAACGCAGGCTTAGGCCTGCATAGTGATAAGTACGCGATCACAAAAGAGCAGGCGGAGAAAAACTTATTGGAAGGTATAGGTAGGGGCGACGAGCATCAAATATGTGAACTGATCAACCAATTGGATGCTATCGAGCGGGTGTTCAATAGCGAGCACCCAGAAAACGATCTGAGTCTTAGCGAGCAAGCAGCGATACAGCTCTATGAGCTAGCCCAGTTTGAGGCGATGCGCGATCATTAGAATAATAATGAGACGACTACAAATACTAGTCGTCTTTTTTATATTTTCACTTCCTCCGACGTCGCCCACAACGTCTCATACATCGCCTTCATGAGGTCGTAGTGTTCTTGAGACCGCACCACGAGTACGTAGCCATTTTCTTTGCTCGAAATATACATCACGCAATCATCATAGAGAAAGGTAGTGGTCGCAAATGCCCCACGCATCGTCTCGGGCAAAATACGTACTTGCGAAAGACCTTTGTAGGAGCGGAGTAATATTTCGGGTTCCAATGGTTTTTCCCATAGGTTCCGCGTGGTGATCCCGCGTGCAACACGATCTTGAATATAGCGCCCAGAAAATTCTTGCCCCACCTCCCAAAAGAAGTTATTCGCCGGAGCGATAGAATCGATATGACCCGATCGGCAATAGATGGTTTCAGAAATGGCGAGCTTCATATTCGCAAGCCCTTCGTAAAAAAACACCTGCGGGATACCGGAATACTGTTTTTGATCTTTCTTCATGGCACGTATAACATCATCAGCTTCTTTCCCTAGTGCATCAATCTCTTCGCGCTTGATTTTGATGAGGGTATGGATTTGCTGCGGGTCGTGTGCCTGGTATTTTTCTTTTCCAAAGGTAGGGATTTTGAAGATAAGCCCTTTGTCGATGAGTTGCCGTAGGGCGTAGTAGGCGGTAGGGCGTTTGATCTGGGTGATCTTGATGAGTTCCTGTGCGGTGCAGTTCCCTTTGTTGAGGAGGGCTTGAAAAAGGAGTATCTCGCTTTCAGAAAGGCCAAGGTGGCCAAGGAGGGTAGAAAGGTCATTCATAGCATTGTTGTCTAATCGTTATTAACACGTATTGTACACTAAACGGTCTGGGATTACTATAGGGGCATGGTAGCGACACGCTATCACATGATCATTGAAAACATAAAAGGAGGAATACCCCATGAGTGAGTGTGGTATCCAGATTAAGTTTTGGGGAGTGCGGGGATCGATCCCTGCGCCCATCAGCAGCGAAGCAATCGGGAATAAGATCATAAGGGCGATAGGGGTCGCCTTCGAGGAGGGGCTGAGTCCCCGATCAACAGAGGCGCAAATACGGGCGTGGGTTGATGGAACGCTTCTCTCGTATCAGCGAGGAACAATAGGAGGGAATACCACTTGCGTCGAAGTGCTCTGTGATGACCAGCTCATCATTCTCGACATGGGTACTGGCCTTCGGTGTCTCGGGGTCGGGCTTATGAGCCAGACTATACAGAATAAAGGGCTCCAGGGAGTGATCTTACAGAGCCATGTGCACTGGGACCATATCCAGGGCTATCCATTTTGGCCACAACTCCATATGCCAAGGACGATATTCAAAAATGAGTTTCAGTTTTTTGGCGGCAAAGAGTGGGACAAGAGTCTCGAAGAAGTGCTTCGTGGACAAATGGACGCACCGGTGTTTCCCGTGAACCATCGCGAAGTCGAGGCCACGGGGCTTCAGATGTACTTTGATTCCGTGTATGACGGCAAGGTTATTACGCTCCCAGGGAAAAGAGGAGATATACGGATCCTCTGTCGGAAGTTGAACCACCCGCAAGAAACCTATGGCTACCGCATCGAGTATGCGGGGGAATCCATGGCGTTTTGTACCGACCATGAACCGTACCCAGCCCTCGATCGCAAACTCCTCGAGCTTGCAAACGGAGTGGACATATTCATCACCGAGTGTCAGTACTCAAAAGATGAGTATTCCGGTCACGGAGGCAAGATCCAAAAAATCGGATGGGGACACTCGTACCCCGAATATATTGCGGAAGTAGTCGACGAGACGCATCCGAAGCTCGTAGTCACCACTCATCATGATCCTGCATCCGACGATGAACGTGTGGTGCAGATCGCAAGTCAGATCATAAACAAAGCCGGTTCCGTGGTAATCCCCGGATACGAAGGTCTTGTCCTGAAGTGTAGCGAAGCGTAAATAATGTAAAAAAATAAGCCCAGCAGAATACGCTGGGCTTTTTGATGAGTGATTTCTCTACGATAAAAAAAGAAGGCCACTCAAATTATTGAGCGGCCTTGTGATAGTGCTTTAGCTTTTTTAAAGCTTCCTCATTTTTTCAATTATGGCGGAGGGATGCTTATCGATAAGCATCTTAGCCTCCTCTATCATGGCAGGATCATAGCCACGAGAAGGGTCGAGACCAGAAACGACAAGATACACATGGTGGCTCTTGGCCAGCTTTATTTTTTCCCATACTATTGGGTGCATTTCTTTGCAAGCGTTGCAAAGAATATTAAGAAGCTGGTGATCGAAGAAATATTGATTCTCGAGAGCCATAAGTATATCCCAGCCTTTCGCTGCATAAAGATATGGCCATGTAAGCACAACATCGTAGTAAATACTCCGTGACGCAGAATTACTCCGAATAATACGCTCCCACGCTCTCTCGATTCCAGTAACATACCCCCACGCCCTCTCGAGTGTATTCCGAGAGAAACCATCGCCAAGCTTGATAATCCTATTCAGGGTGTTGCGGCTTAGTGCGAAGGCGCCACTTCTGACAGAATCTATATTCTTCAGAACAAGATAGTGGCCAGAAGTATTCAAGAATTGGTTGAGTGACCAATCTGAAAGCTCCGGAAATAATTCTACTATTCTTATAAAATCACGATCTTCAAGAGAAGACCCTATCTTCTGTATCCTCTCAATTATTTTTAGCACTATATCAGAGTCACATTCTTTCAAAAGCTCTTTGTTGATATATCTCAGAAAGAAATCACCTGAACTATGTATGAGTTTATCGAGAGCTTGATTCCGGAGGGAAGGGATGTAGCGAGCAATGATGCCAAGATGGCCCTTTCCGATGTTGGTATCATCAAGCAACTTTGCGACATGTTCAGTAATATTAGGCAAGAGATCCGGGGTGTGGGCGTGAAAGAATCCTATTTCGTCAAGAAGCTGCTCTTGGAAATTCTTCACTATAATCTCAAAAGCCTCTTGTGCGATTTCGTGATGCCCAACATGCTTAGCGTGGACAATAACATTTTTTATTTCTGCGAGCAGTAGATGTTCTCGTGCTCCAATTTTTTCCCACGCTTGTCGTCCGAATAGAGAAGAAGAAACAAGAGCGGCAAGATTTCGATCATGATCAGGCGCATGAAGGAGAAGCTCCCATGCGCGTGCTGCATATTCGGGTACATACAGAATAATATCTACGTAGCATCTTTTCAGTAAACTTATATTATCCCCTGGATTGTCAAGGAACTGTTCCCATAATTGCTCCATCTGAAGAGCCTTAGTATCCGTATCCATATTGGCGAAAATCCTCCTTGCCGATATTGAGACGATAATAGCGCACTATGACGATCACGTCAAGGCCAGCGAGCCAGAGTCGTCATTGTGGGGTCAGCGCCACAGACGTACTCTTGACGAGTTCCGCCTTATACGCTACTATCAGCGAAACCACAGAAAAGACAGAGGATGAAAAACAGTGTCAGAACAAAATCGTACCTTACAACTTATATGCCTGAATGTATGGCAGGGAAAACAATACAGGGATTTATGTGGGTTCATGAACCGTCAACAAGAAAAGACAGATATCTTCTGTCTTCAAGAGGTATCATCGAATCCATTCGAGGAGCAGGTTGAGGGATCGACTGCACGAGTTGATCTATTCGAAAAGCTGACGGTGTTACTTTCAGATTTTCAACCCCTTTGGGCGCCCGCGCAACAAGGATGGGTAACAGGAGACCAACCGAACCCCATTGTTCGTCAAGAAGGCACGCAGGGACTCGCGATGTTTGTAAAAAAAGACATCGCCATACAATCGGAGCAGAGCATCTTCGTTCATGGCCGCAGGAATTCCCTTGATCCCGATGACCTCACGACGATGCCGCGGAATATTCAGATTGCAGAGCTCCATATCGGAGACAAGCGAGTATTTGTTTGTAACTTTCACGGGCTATGGTTTAACTCTGATAAGGGGGACAATGAAGCACGTCGAAGCCAATCATTCAGACTACACAACGCTCTAGAAAGAATCACGCGGATGATGTGGAGCTCGGTGGGTAATACCAGCGTTGTACTGTGTGGAGACTTCAATGTTCTCCCCGACACAAAGAGCATATGTTCTCTCGAAGAGCGCGGGCTGGAAAATCTCAATAAACGCTATGGTATACAAAACACCCGTAGCGAGGTCCACTACAAGAAACCCATCCGTCACGCGGACTATATGTTCACGGGGAATGCGAAGACAAAAGAATTCAAAGTCCTCCCGGAGCATGAAGTATCGGATCACCTCCCGTTGCTGGTGCAGTTCTCTCACCAATAGAGAAAAAATATATCACGGAGAGTCGTCGATAATAGACGACTCTTTTTTATTGCCAATACACATCCGAAGGGGCATCAGATTTATTGAGGCATCACATGCCGCATGGTATGATTCACGTATTAAGTATTCCGCTGAAAAATCTCTCCGTGTGAAAAGTAACGACACCTACCCTTTTTCAAAAATTCTTCGCGAAATATGGCGCACCACTCAGCCACACTGGGCTGGATTTTTTGTAGGCAGTATTTTGCGAGTAATAGGAGATATTGCATGGCTCTATCCCGCATATGCCCTTGCAAGGATAGTAAGCCTCTTGAGTAAAGAAGGGGTGAATGTGTCTCGTGAAGCAATCATACAAATTTTTGTATTATGGGGACTCGCTATCGCGGCACGTACTATCGCGCAGACGGTGGGACGTTTTCTCATATTTCGCCTAGCGAGAAAAGTTTCTCTTGATATGGAACATGCTGCATACGTACATATGTTGGCGCTCCCTATCGCATGGCACGAACAAGAGAACGTAGGGAATAAGATGCAAAGGATCCGTTCAGGGCGAGAAGAGGTATTTGGTTTGTTCCGTGTCTGGTTTGTGAGTATTATCGAGATCATCGTCAATCTCTTCGGCATCGTCGTGATCATCCTTTCGGTTGATATGGGGATAGCCATTACCTTGGGATGTTTTCTATTACTATATTATCTCATTGCGTCGGGTCTTATTAAAAAAATCGCCATTGCTGCAAAAAAAGAAAATGAGGAGTGGGAGATATATACCGGCATCAAATACGAGGCCATGAATGCTCTGCGTAGCGTAAAGGTATTGGGATTCGCCCCCAAGATTATTAAGAGAATATCGCAGAATGCTCAGACGGTTTTTGCTTCTGCTTCAAGAAAGATATATCTAATGAATACACGGTCATTTGCGCAACTTTCTCTCGCGAATGTTTTCCGCATGGGCGCACTGATGTTTATTGTATACGGAATCACTAAAGGGAGATATGAGGTAGGATTTCTCATACTCTTTCACTCCTATTTTAACACCGTCCTCGACTCGATCTACGAACTTGCCGATGTATCGGAAAGCCTGGCCACCGCAAAAGTTTCTATAGGACGAATGCTCGCTATACAAGAGGTGCCTACGGAACAGGACAGTGATACCGCGCAAGTCTATCCATTGGGCTGGAAAACCCTCTCAATAAAGAATCTTCGCTTTTCCTATGGCGATACGCCAGTATTACAAAATATTAGTTTTGATATTAAACGTGGAGAACGGGTGGGTATAGTGGGTCTTTCTGGAGCAGGGAAATCAACACTATTCAAAATACTCCTCAAAGAATATACGGGACAGGGAAAACACGTTGTCTTGGACGGCATACCGCTCGACGACATAACAAGAAAGTCCTATCTCGCACATACGGCGGTGGTGTTACAAGATACAGAGGTCTTTAATATGTCCCTAAAAGAAAACATAGTAATCGTCGGAGATCATAAAAACAAGAAAGAAGCGAAGAAGTATTTTGGCCAGGCGACCGAAGTAGCACATGTTGATGATTTTGCGCATGCCCTTCCCAATGGGATTGATACGCTCATCGGAGAAAAGGGAGTGAAGCTTTCGGGAGGCCAAAAGCAACGCCTCGGTATTGCACGCGCAGTGTATAAAAACCCCGACATACTCTTTCTTGATGAAGCAACATCACACCTCGACGTAGAGTCGGAAGCAAAGATTCAAGACGCCCTGCACGCCTTCTTTGGCGAAGTGACGGCAGTAGTGATCGCCCACAGGCTTTCAACGATCAGGGAGATGGATCGCATTATTGTTATCGAAGGAGGAAGGAAGATGGAAGAAGGATCCTTCGACACGCTTATGAAAAAGAAAGGGCGCCTCTATAAGCTATGGAATATGCAGCGAGTATAAAGAAGGGTCACGTCGCCCCCGTTTGTCGGCATGGCCAAATATCGCTATACTAGAGAGCACTATGTTCGGTACATCTTTTCAGAAAAAAAAGTTCGATATCCCCCCACAAGGAGAGTCGTGGCTCGACGAGCTGACGCAGGTAGTCTCGGGGAGAGGACAGCAAAGAGCGGCACCCCAACACGACGACGGGGAAGATTTTTTTTCAAACAACGATAGCAGCGGAGAGGTGCAAGAGCCGACCACCGAGGGTTCATGGCAATCCCTCCAAGAAGGGCAGCTCGCCGTAGACGTGTATGAGCGGGAGGATGCGCTCGTGATTCGTGCTCTCGTTGCAGGGGTGAACCCAGAGGATCTCGATATCGCCGTCAATGGGGATATGCTCACGATCAGAGGAGCCCGCCAGGACTGTGATGACGTATACGACGATCAATTCTATTTCCGTGAATGCTACTGGGGAGATTTTTCCCGTACGGTAATATTGCCAGTCCAGGTACAGGCAGAAAAGGTAAAAGCATTTTTTAAAAATGGCGTTGTGACGATCGTGTTGCCAAAGTTCAGTCAAAAAACCTCCGTGCGCGTAATGACCGAGGATGATTATTTGAGCGAGGAATAGGGACGGCAGTATTTATAAATGGGTAATACCTGACTTTGCCACCAAATTCATTACCGAAAAAGAAGCTCGAAGAGCTTCTTTTCTTGTATCTGAATAGGTTCGCATCGATGGTTAAATTTCCATACAATCTCTGCGACGAA
>JAHFHK010000033.1 GCA_023246955.1 Candidatus Uhrbacteria bacterium | reverse complement strand
TCCCACAAAGACGCAGAAGTATTTGTTGTCGATAATGCATCCGAAGATGGAAGTGTCTCGATGATAACGGAAAAGTACCCTCACGTCAAGTGTATCGCAAATGACAAAAATAGGGGATTCGGCACGGCAAACAACCAAGCAATCATCCTCGCAAAAGGAGAATACGTGCTTTTTCTGAACCCCGACGCGCAGATTAATGAAAAAGCGACCGACATAATGACGCGCTATCTCGATACGCACAAAGACGTCGGTGTGGTGGCGCCAAAAATTCTCAACGAAGACGGCTCACTCCAGGGATCTTTGCGAAGGTTCCCGACATTCTGGTCACAGGTTCTCATCCTCACAAAACTCGCACGACTATTCCCATGGCTCCCTGCACTATGCCACTACGAAGGTGCAGACCTTGATCCTACGAAAGAACAACCCGTCGAACAACCCATGGGCGCATGCTTCATGGTGCGCCGATCAGTCCTCGCCCGCGTGGGTTTTTTTGATGAACGATTTTTCTTGTGGTACGAAGAGGTAGATCTTCTCAAGCGAATACGCGACGCAGGCTTCATGATCATGTATCTCCCTTCGGCACACATAACGCACACAAAAGGAACAAGCTTTGCAAAAATGAACCTCGCGCGCAAACAACGCATCCTCTTCGCCAGCTGCGCGCTCTATATGAAAAAACATATCGGCGCATGGGCGGGACTGGGAGTGCGTCTACTTTCATGGGGAGGTATCCCAGCAGCGGACTGTGCAGAATTCCTCCGTGCGAGTCCGTTATTCGGCATCACGCTCGGCAGTATCGCCCTCGCGGAAGTTTTTTCGCTCGTCGGATATTTTTATGACCCCGTATGGAACATCGGGTTCGTCGTATGGACACTCCTCACATTCGGTATCGCGCTATGGAAAATGGAATATGGGATAGGGATGCTCCTCGTCGAGCTGATCATCGGTTCAAAAGGGCACCTCTACGCGTGGGGGATCTCGGATGCGCAGACGATAGGGGTGCGCGTAGGAATGTTCGCAGCAGTGCTCATCGCATGGGTCATACAGTTCACGCGTCGGTGTATGAAGCACGGCGCAAAGAAAACGATAGAAGACATAGCAGAACATTTCCCATTCTGGAAAGCGTACTGCGTCGTCATTGCCATGGTAGTATACGGCACCATCATAGGACTCCTCGAAAACAACGGCACAGGGTCACTTTTCAACGATGCAAATGCGTGGGGATACTGGCTCCTCGCCCCACTAGTATTTGATACGGTCAGAAAGCAAGAACAACTCAAAAAGCTAGGAACTATTGCGGCCGCCAGCTGTGCAGCGATGGTCGCAAAATCACTCTTCGTCCTCTATTTCATGAGTCACCAAGCATTCGGTGACGCACTCCGCTTTCATTTTTATCGATGGATCCGGGAAACAGGAGTAGGGGAGGTGACGCTGTTTCACGACCAATGGTACCGCGTATTTTTTCAAAGCCACATCTATCTTCTTCCACTCATAGGTTTTGGCATATTCGCATTGCTCGCGCAGTATACGCAAACACAAAAACGAGAGCCGGGCATCGGTTCTTCATGGGGCTGGATCATGGCAGGGCTATCGGCAACGACGGGAGTCTTCCTTATGAGCCTTTCGCGCAGCTTCTGGATCGCTGGTGCCATATCGATCATCGGAACAGCAATATATATATTCTTCAAAAAGATCCAGCTACGCACCACACTTCCGCATATCATACGAGACGGGATACTCGCAGGTATATTAGGGATTACGCTCCTCGCAGGCGTCATCGCATTTCCGCTCCCTCCCGCCTCTTCATCGCTCGGATTCTCCTTCTTCTCGGAACGATTCAGTAACTGGGACACCGAAGCCGCCGCCGTTACGCGATGGCAGATGCTCCCCGTGCTCATCAAAGGCATAGCAAAGAGCCCCCTACTCGGCTCTGGATTTGGTAAAACCCTCACGTTCATCTCTGAAGATCCCCGCGTACTCGCCGTCAACGAGAGCGGAGCATACCGCACATATACGTTCGAATGGGGATACCTCGATTTTGTTCTGAAGCTCGGTATCCTCGGTGCACTAGCGCTCGTGGCGTTTTTCATAGGAATGGGTGTGAGCTGGGGGAAGAAATTCCTTGTATCCAAGACCGGCTCTATCGAATGGATCATTGGTGGGGGATTACTGTTTGGGTATATAGCACTCCTCACGACACACATTTTCACGCCATATCTCAATCACCCCCTCGGCATCGGATATATTCTCGCCGTATGGGTGTGGTTCGGACTCGCAGGACAATCAAAGCGAGAGACACATGCTGCATAAGCGACGCATAAAGAATTCACTCAGAAATAAAAAAACACCCCGCAGATCAATTACTGATCAAGGGGGGTGGTGTGATGTTATTCGAGAGGGATATCTTCCTCAAGGAGGCGGGCAAACAGGAGATTGTTCACCTCTAGATCAGGGTGTTTTCCTGCAACAAGAGTATGTATGTCCTGGATATCCTTTTTGCTCTTCGCAAGACGAACCATGAGGCGAGCAGCCTCTTGAGCAAGCTCCATCAACGACACAATGGTTCTTAAGCGGATATAGGCTAGTGGATAGATGCGCAAGAAGATAGCCTTCGCTCCCTCATACGTTGTACATGTATCAAGACGATGCCGAATGATCGCACTCTGAACCACCACGTCTCCATTGCAAAAGATAGCAGTAAGCTCCTCTGGATCAATGATAGTCCGCGCCAGCTCCTTTGCCATGGCAGAAAGCTTGCGATCGAACATCTCTCTGTATTCAGGATTGTGGCGGTTTCGATGGCGAGAGAGACGCTCGCAGGAAGTTTCACGTTCGAGCAAAATTTCAATTGCAGATCGATAGAAAGTAGACCCCTCCATACTCATATGAGCACAGAGATCGTGCATCTCCTCGGAAGTAGAAACCCCATGCGCCCATTTTCTGAGTATTTCATGACGCATAATAGGATCCTGAGTGGCAGAAAAGACCCAAGAATATTGTTCAGAAGTACGAGCGGAACGAATACAATGTTCAAGAGATTGCAAACCAATAGAGGACGCTGGTAACAATACATAGGCATCCCAATATTGATTAAACGTTTCTGCAACCTCATAACGAGACTCTGCAAGGGCACGACGCTGCCGATATGCCTCATGCCATGCATGAGAGTTGCTGGGGGCAGTATTCATCAGTGCCTTTAAGGCTTCTTCTGTGCGTGCCAACCTTGACCATCGATCAAGTGCATCGAGAAAGAGTTCGCTGCTTTCAGGGAGATTCCTGAGATAGGGAGCAGGCTGGTCGGTATTCCATACTTCATCAGGGATCTGATCGAGAAAAGATTGAGCCTTTTTAATGCATATTCCAAAGTTCTCTTGATCGTACCAGATCCACTTGAGAAAGACCTTTTTTGCATCATCCCAGCCGAGGACAAGTTGGAGCATGCGCCTCTCTGCAAGCACCAGCAGAGCACTATCATATCGGATGTCATCTCTCTTCGAAAACTGTATAAGATCATCAATAGACTGTGCCTCGGCAACCTGAATGCCGCGGACCCGGTGCAGCTCTTTGTAGCCGGCGATCGCATGGAGCGATCCTGAGGGAAGCAAGGGACAGAGCCACATAAGTCTCGCTTCAGAATCAGCCAGCTCAAGCAAACGCGAGAACATCACCGACAGATCGATTGCGTCAGGAGTATACACGCGGCGAACCTCATAGAGGCGTTTCGCCTCGTTGAAATCAGGTGCAAGGGCGAACATATACACGTACATACATTTACTCCCTTTAGTGAGATAGAGCTGTTCCGCCTCTTCGAACGTTGCAGGAATATCATCATATACCTCTTCAGAGAGTCCCAGGATCTCAGTAATCTCCTGTCGGCCCATCGTTAAGATCTTTTTCAGATCCATCATCTTCAATTCTTTCACGGTTTCGTACCTCTTCATATATTTTCAAAGTTCTTGCCTTCGAGTATACCCTAAATATGGCCCCTGTCAAGGGCCCGTAAGTACCTATCTGAAACAAAAAACACCCCGCTGTGCGAGGTGCTGTGCTGGAACATAAAGTTCTCGCTACTTTCCCTTCATCCCATTGATATACTCTTCCGCGGTCATGGGATTCTTCCCTTCCGGTTGCAGCTTCTTTATAGACAGCGCTGTGTTGTCGCCACATGTCACAAAGAGTTCTTTCCCGAGCACAAAAACATTGCCATGCTGGATGGGATTTCGCGATGTTTCGTGAACGGTGATAGGCATATGGGCAATTTCAAAAATCTTCACACGCTTGCCGTGCATCTCCGTCCATACACCAGGCCACGGAGAGAGCGCACGCACCTTTCGCTCAATATCAAAGGACGCTTCATTCCAGTCAATCTTTCCATCTTCTTTTTTGAGAAGCTTCGTGAAGGTAGCCTTCTCGTGATCCTGTTCGACGGGGACGATAGAGCCATCGAGCCATGTGCGGAGGGTATTGACGAGGAGGGGTGCACCGATCGCAATAGTTTTTTGCGCGAGACCCAGCAACGTCTCATCAGTCGATATGGTGAGCGGTGCTTGTGCGAGGATAGGTCCATGATCCATCTTCGCGTCCATGAGCATGATAGTCACACCCGTCTCGGTATCTCCTGCCAGAATCGTATTCTGCAATGGAGTCGCTCCTCGGTGACGAGGCAACCATGAAGGATGCACGTTGATGGTACCTCGAGGGAAGACATCGAGAAAGTCTTGTTTGAGAATCTGTCCAAAGGCAACGACGACGAGGAGATCAGGATCGAGTGCGGCAATCTCCGCTACAAATTCAGGCGTATTCACACTCTCAGGCTGGAGAACGGGAATGTCGGCCTTCATCGCATACCGTTTGACGGGCGATTCGGTGGGGGTACCACTGCGCCCCTTGGCACGATCAGGTTGGGTGATGACAACGATAGGGGTGAATCCTCCATGAACGAGGGCGTCGAGATAGGGGACAGAGTAGTCAGGCGTTCCACAAAACACAATACGAGGAGTATCCATAGAGCTTAGTATTGAAGAGAAGAGAGTTCAAAAACTTTGTCAGCACGGTCTATAAAGAGTATACCATCAAGGTGATCAATCTCGTGCTGGAGGACACGTGCGAGGAGTCCCGTTGCGTTGATGCTCTGCTCCACGCCGGTACGATCGCGATACGTGACCGTGACGCCATTCCAGCGCATGACGTGACCAAAGTATTCAGGAACAGAGAGACACGCCTCTTCACCATTTGACTGTCGCCATGAGTGCTTTGAGATCACAGGGTTAATCATGATGAGTACATCTCGTTTCCCATCTTTTTGTTTTTCAAAACTATTCGGCGTCGGGGTAACGGCGATGACACGTACAGAATTCCCCACCTGGGGAGCCGCCAAGCCCACGCCATCTTTCTCATACATCGTATGCGCGAGATCATCGAGAAAGGTCTGAAACGCAGCATCCTCAAAACGCACAGCCTCAGGGGCGCGCTTGCGAAGAATAGGGTTTTCGTACGTGAGAATAGGAAGAATTTTCATATGACGATGACGATATAGGGAGGCTGTCGAAAAACAGATGGTCGCACCAAGTCTTATTAAAATAGAGGAGCACGATCGATGAGCCACCCAACCGGTAGCGCAGTCAGCTCCTTTTCAAGCCAATCCGGTAAAGAAAGTTCGTAATCAAAAGGAATATCGAGGATGACGGCAAGGCTCGAGTTTTTCAGATGATCGAGCTCGTATGCAATCCGTAGTATACGCTTTTGGTCGGTTTTGTCAATGCGGGTGGCGGTATCACGGAGATGGCGCTCAAGGCGGAGATATTCGTTGTGCAGTGCCGCCGGATCTTTGTGTTTGTAGCGGAGGCGGGTGATGGTCGTGGCAGGTGGGAGGTGAAACTGTGTACGTTCCTTGGAAATAATATCACCCAGCATACGCGTATCTCCCGTCGACAAAGCATGGCGGTAGTGATCAGATATGGAAAAATGCTGGAAGACGCAGGGTTTTTTGAATGAAACAGAGAGACGCAGAATCGCGCAGAGGGTATGGAGCTGTGTCTCGACAGCACGGAAATCGTACAAATGAGGGAACGGATCAGCAAAGAGAGCGCTAAACAACCCACAGACAGGAAAAATATCCACAAGGCTCACAAAGGCAGCCGTCGTCCCTATATATATCGTCGGCGTAGTGGGCGTCGCAGGTTTCTCGGTATCTTTTTGGACAATAACAATAGGAGTCTCAGGAAAGAGTTTCTTCAGAGCGCGCGCGGCCTTCTCAATGCCAAGTCCAGGAAAGTGAAAGCGCATACTTTTGCACGAAGGACATTCATCAGGAAGTCGTTCCGAGGTGTGGCACATATCGCACGAAAGTATCTGCGTGTTCTCGGAGTAGCGATACGGCGCATGACAGGTAGGGCACGCAAAAAGGTAATCGCAGTCTTTGCACACCGCCATCCGACTCGTCCCCTTTTTATTCAAAAAAAGAAACACGTGCGCACGCGAACGAATCGTCTCCTGAATCGCGCCTTCGAGCTCGTCGGTGATCCATGTCGCATTTCCCGATTTGAACGCATCATCGAGGGATGCCCATGTGAGCGCAGGTGCGTACGAGGGGCGATGCTCGCGGGATTCCTTTGAAACACTGATCCATTCTTCGCATCGCAAGAACGTATCACAATACAGGAGCGTTGCATTCGCAAGAGTAGTAATCTTCTTAGCGAGGATACGCGCGTCGTATCGAGGGTGTTGATCCCATTGCTTGTGATCGGGAGACCCCGCATCGTCAATGACAACAACACCAAGAGAAGAAAATGGCAAGAGGAGTGCAGATTTGGTACCAACATAAATCCGCGGTTCCGTGCTCGCAAGAGCCCGCATGAGGTTCCATCGTTCATTCTTCGATTGTGTGGGGGCGATGAGATATACCGCCTCACCAAAATACGCGAGCAGCGTTTGCGCGATAGCATGTGCCCTATGCACCGTAGGAGCGATAATGAGCGCCCCTCGACCTCCATCCAGTGCGCGCTTTATCGCAGCAATTTCAATGAGTATCTGCACCGAGGAGTTCAGGGTCTCTATTGCACACGAATATTCACTGGTGGCAGTGGCGAGAACGGCCTTATCAATCTCTTGCGCATGAAGAATATCCTCAGATGATGTACGGAGTTTTTGTGCAATGAGGCGACCCGAAGAGGAAAGAGCATGTCTACGTAGTGCAGGTGGCGAAATGCTGAGTTTGAGAGCAGCAGCGAGTGACACCCCATGAGTGCGAGAGAACCATTCGATGAATACTTTGTTGTGAGGACGTATGAGCGGAATATCAAACAGGAGACGATCTATGACCTTCAATACACGATCGCTCTCGGGCGTTGCATCGACACTCCATACAATCCCCGCAACGAGACGATTGCGGAATGGCACACGAACAAGATGTCCCATCGCAAGCGTATCGGCAAGTGCCTCAGGAATCATGTAATCAAAAACGCCCAGCGAACTGGGGAGGCGAACCAAGGGAATGACGGTAGCAACGCGCACAAAGTAACTAAATTACAAACTCCATGACACAGTACCCGACACCAAGAGGATGTTCATAGGAAAGAAGCTCGGGAACTGAGTGCATTTTTTCGAGGATTCCGAGCAAGATACTCGCCACTTCCGCACCACATGAGCCCACGGACGCAATGAGTTCCGGATCTATCTTGGTAATCTTTTTTGATTTCTTTTTTTGCAGACACGCGAGGAACGCACGGTCGAACTGTTTTGCCGCAGGGGAATAGCCTCCCGGTGCATCGTCGCCGATAGTATGAGAAAGATCCCCGGAAGCGATGACACCCACGCGACGAGAAGAGGATTGAAGCACTTCATGGAGCTCTTTGCCGAGTTCAAAGTGTTCAGCCAGGCCCAGTGTTGATGGATTGAGTACGAGAATCTTTTGGGCGCTACTCGGTGCAAGAAAAAGAAGGGGAATGCTTGCCCCATAATCCAGCTCGGCGCTGCTGTCATAATAGACATTCATATCATGATGAAGAAAATGATCTTTGATTGCTTGTCCCAAAATAACATCAGACTGTGCCTCGACCGTCGTTGCCAGATCACCAAATTCTTTGAAATCGCCCTTGTAGCTTTGGGGGACATGAAGACGGAAGCCGGACTGGTTTCGTTGTGCTCCATGAGGAGAGATAATGATGAGTGTATCGATTTCTTTTTGTGCGATATGCTCCTTGAGTGTCGTGTATGCACTATTTGTCGCAGCAAAAAGATCACAGTTCTCTTTGCCGATATTCGGAACGAGAACGGGAGGATGGGGGACGAATGCACCGAGTACAATCGGCATAGAAGTGTGATAAGTGAATACCGATTAATGACGCTATACGATCAGAATTACTTCTGCGTAGCAGCCGTGAGGTCGGCAGGCATCTCTTGATCGACCGTCGCACCGACGACGATAGGATCGCCATCCTCATGGAGACTCATAGCACGATCATTGGTCGTGATGATATTGTTCCAATCAAATCCGAGCGACTCAAAAACCTCTTTCGAAGCGACAGGACGCTTCAGACCGTTAGAGATGACGTACACGGAACCAGATCCCGCAGACGTGAGGATAGTACCATCAACGAACTTCACCGGCTCTCCATCGGCATACTTCGCGAGGGCTGCAGATGTCGTGGCGACAACCTTGCGATACGCAAAGTTTGTAGAAAGAAGTTCACGTGCCCAGATAGGATGCTTTACGCCATTGACGACATGATAGATACCTCCGGTTTTTTTGTCCTGCAACAGCTCTCCTGCGGGGTTGAGGTCTGCTTTGTCGATGACGCCACCGAGAGGAATGCCATCAATTTCTTTTTGCGTAGCAGCAATAATCTCATCGGGGTTAAAGCCGATTGCTTTGAAGACTTTCTTTGACGTGATCGCAAACTTCTGGTCGTCCGCGAACAAGTATACGCCACCTTTCGGCGCTTGAAGGAGGGAATACTGGGGGAACTTGATCGGCGAACCCGCTTCATATTTGTCGAGGTCACCCTTCTTGATATCCACGATTTGCTTTGTACTATAGCGTGACGCAAAGGCGCCAAACGATGCGAACTGACGCTTCTTGCCTCCTTGGATGAGCCAGAGCTTGTTCGTACCTTCCTCCCGAACGATCAAACCATCAGGATAGAATTTACCAAAGTACCGCAACCAGAGTTTCCAAAAGTTAAAGTTCCCATGCAAGTGGGGTGTGTAGTTATAGAGCGCAGCAGTCGCGGAGTTCACGGGGGTAACCAGTGTGCCATCGATGATGCTCGCGAGTCCAGCGCGAAAGTTGAATTCCCAGGGATTGTTGGTATAGTATTTGGTCCGCTTTGCCGCAGCATCTACTTGCTTTGTAAAGCCCTTGTAGGCAACAACACGTGCTTCGGTGGTGCCACAACTATCGCAGCGTGCGTATCCCGTCGCCCAATCATAGTTATATTGCGAAGGAGAAGAGCTCTCGATGAGACTCTGTTCTTTTTGAAGGATAACGAGAATAGCCTTAGGATTTAGTCCAGAATCCTGCGCCGAACGCCAAATAATGTCAGAAGCACGCTTTGTCTGCCCATCGATGTCTTGAGTGAGATACGAAGCAAGTGAAGAACCCCGATTTTGCAAGAACTCCTGAATTTGAAGCGCAGTCATGCCGTCGGAGTTAAAAAGCTCCTCATTTGAGATGATATTATTCGGATCAAAAGTAACCCCATGGGCAGAGGGTGCCGGGAGGGGAAGGAGCGTCGAAAGGACGCATAGCAAAAGAATAATACCAATTTTCTTCATAAATAGAGAGTATTGTCAGTACCTACACTATAGCAGAAATCCCCGGTTTTGTCGAGGTGGGTACACCAGAGGCCATAATTGCAAACAACGACTAAAAAATGCCCACAAAACGCTTGACAAGTAGCAGAATATATGGTATACTTCAGGTATGAAATGTGAGAAAAGAAGGACGGGAATGCCAGTGGCTCACCTACACAGAAATGATCGTTGTGACCCGCTGTTTACCCTATAACCATAAGGTAAACAGGGCGTCGTAACAGACGTACTAACAATACAGGGGGTGCCAAGATGGCACTTAACATCTTTGAAACAAAAATTGCTCAGAAAATGAAGGAAATGGGTGTCGAAAGAGCCCGGATCCGCTTCGAAGGAAATCTATACGGCGTTCGTGTGCGGCCAATCGGAGGCGCACTGGAGGTTGCGGCCGACTGGGGTAGTGGCTTCATGAGACTAAAGACAACTCCTATCGAAAACCAGTACAAGGTCCAGACTGCACAAGGGGACTGGACAAAGCTGGTGGATGCGATCAATGGCTACGATACCATTGAGCCGGCGCTGATTGAAAAAATTTGTGCCCTGTTCAACCACGAGGGCCACAAGTACAAACCGGTGCAAATCCGGATGTCTTATCGCCAAGGATGGGGAGGAGCCAAGGCTGAGCCCAACAGTTGGTGCACCAAGACGGTCACTACTGTGGTCTCGACCGACCAGCAGAATTTCACAATTCGGCTGGAGCAACGCTCCGCGAAAGGAAGAACGGAATACAGATCCCTCAAGGATCAAGCCGTGTTCCTTTCCAGGAACGATTCAGTTCATGGTTTTACCGTGGCTGGATCACTAAAAGAACTAGTTTGGTTCTTGCACCAGGATTATCGTCTGACCAAGGCAGGGAAGCTCCAGTCTTGCAACAACTTTGTCTATGGTACAGGCGACTGGGATATGCCCTGCTCCGACTTTTACTTTGTAAGAGCCGGATCTAAGCCAGATGGGACATCAAAAATGGCCTCTAAGGAAATGCTGGCATACATAGGAGACGCCAAAAGATTCCAGGTGCCGCAGAGTATTCGGGAACGAGTGCTCGAAATGACCCAAAAACCCCATCGCCTCGATGGGAAGAACGAGTATCTCACTATCCGTCGCTTATTTACGGAAGAAAACCGTGAGTATGCAACCGTGAATAGTGAATTGGCACTCGTCGCATAGTAAAAAAAAGAAAGGAGACCGCTAATGCCAGGATTTGATGAAAGCTGGGCAAAGAGACAGCAGGAGATCGACAACTGCGACGATGACATGGAGCTTTACCAGGAGCACGACATCGACGTCTACTCTGATGACGATGAAGACGACGACGAAGAAGAAGAAGAATATGATGATGACACCGATGACGACGATTAGCGACGGCTTTTCGTAAAATCAAAAACTGCCCTTACGAATGTGAGGCGGTTTTTTCTTTTATCCGAGATGTGGATTCAGGTCGGATGAATTCGTCCACTAAGCGAAATTAATTCTTTCCATGGAATACCTCGTACGGTGTGCGGTAGTTGAGGCGTTTTCTCGGGCGGTGATTCAGCAGATTCACCGCCCGTTTTAATTG
>JAHFHK010000032.1 GCA_023246955.1 Candidatus Uhrbacteria bacterium | reverse complement strand
ATGGCGCGAACTCTATAAAAGTACTGCGTTGCCGCAAGGAGGCTCGCATCACTGTATGATGTTGCATTCGTTGATAATGCGCTCACTAGTGAATACGATGAGCTCGCTGTTCGGCGCTCGAGCTCAAATCCTGTTTCATCACTTGCATTATCGGTCCATGAGAGATTAATCTGCGCTGTATTTATGACGTTTGCCGCTAAGCCAGATGGGTCGGCAGGGACGGCGCCAGAGCTCAAGACCGTCGCTGAGGAATCTACTGAGCTCGCGTCAGTCACCGCAACAGCAAGTCTTCCTACATTACTCCCTGCGTTCACGGTGATGGCGGCGCTTCCCGCAGACACCGCATTGACCAGCTGGCTGTCGCCCGCGATCTGAAATGATGCGTTGGTACCGATTTTTATAAATACCTTGTCGCCCAGAGCTATTGATGTTCCTCCGGAAAGAGGATACGAAAGTGTAATGAGTTTTGTGAGTGAGTTTACGTTTGCTCCCCATACCCCCGCTCCTGCTGATGCGGCGAGCGATGCGTTGGTTTCCGTACCGGTTACTCCATACGAGAGATCTATATCTGTATGGTCGACGGATGCTGTAGACGATACCGCGTTACTCAGGTCGATCGTGATAGACCCCGATGCGATGGTGGCGGGATTGGTGAATACAAAAAAATGATTTGCAGAAGTGCTTTGCTTTTGGGTGCTCAGTGTGTCACTCAGGCTCGAAAGCTGTACCGCAGACGCTCGATGAGTGGTAACAAAAAAACTCACTCCCACGACAAAGAGGAGTGCAATAATGCCCCATCGGAATATCGATTTTTTTTTGCTATTTCTCATGTCCTCTTAGTATAGCAAAACTCCCGACTTTTGTAATCGGGAGTTTTGTTTTTTCGCTTAAGGGTTTTGGCGAATGTTATTTCTTTCCTTTCTTCACAGTACCATCTGCTTTCCCATTTCGTGAACGAGAGGCGAGAGTACCGAGGAGAATGAGGATTACCACCAGGATGATTGCGATTACCGCCCACATTATTGCGAGAAGTGGATCTACAACCCAGAAAGTATATTCACCTGAGATAGTTCCTGCTTTCCCGTATGATGCATCGAGTGTTGCAGTATATTTGCCGAAAGCAAACTGCTTGTCCCATGTAGTCTCAAACACACGGACACTCTTTGGGAGAATGTTCCCGCCGTCCTTTACCACGTTGAAGGGGAGAGTGGCAACCGTACGACCGAACATGTTCTTGATCGTTACCTGTCCTACTGGCTTAAAGTGTACATTTCCCGTGTTGGCAATCTTCGTTACAAACTGTACCGGGAGCTTCTGGTAGTTCGTTGCCCTGCTTGCTGTCTCAAAGCTGATGATCTGCCCGCTTTCACTGGTTGTTCCTGCAACGTTTAGGAGGATAAGTGTTGCGATTTGGCCCGTGATGTCCACTGAGCCACTTCCTTTTGCTGACGGCGATGATGTGCCCCATGTGAGAGCAGCATAGTGTCCTCCTGGCTCTGCATCAAGAGGAACCACTACCGTGAAAGGAACGTCAACTTTTTGACGAGGGGGAATGGTGATCTTTGGAACATTGACGGTAATCCAATTTGCGAGGGTTGAAACGTCTGTCTGTTTTCCTGTGAACTGGGGGTATCCCTTCTCACCGGCTCCCGCGACGAAGTTCGTGGTGTCGTGAGTGATGACAATTGGCTCGTCAGAATCGTTCGTGACGCGTACTGCTTTTGTCACTACTTCTCCTGGCTTCGCGTTAATCTCGTAGTAGGTAGGCGCGAGAGAGAGTGCATGTGCCGATGATCCCAAAAGGAACGACGCACATACCCCCAATACCGCAACCAGTAATCCATATTTTTTCATAGATAGCATGGGTTATCGAGAGTACTTTAGAAAGTACCGGTCGCAATAAAAGTTAGGGTGTCCGTGTAGTCGTTGTGCGCAGGGGTCAGTGCACTGATCGCTGCCTTCACTCGCACTGCTGCTTTTGCGACATTAATCGCACTGCTTGCTGTCAGGATGTTTTGTGCGCTAGTCGTGAGTCCACCTACTTGGTGTGTGGTGGCATCACATGTACTTGCAAATGGAGATACCGCCGTGAATGTTGCACCACTCGTCTGTGTTGGACTTCCGGTTCCTGTCGAGGTGACACATACTCCATATCCTGCGGTCCCTGCTGCCAGTGTCGCAGTCGAAGATGCAATCTTGTCGGCTGGCGTTGAAGTACTCACCAATCCATTTGTACCGTTAGCGCTCAGTACGGTTACCGCCGCACCACTTGCAGCATTCGTAGAGAGTCTTACCCATACCGAGAAGATGCCGCTTCCTGAGGTAGATGAGGTAGCTACTGCCCCTGTTGTCAACGTACCCAGCGCTACCGTGTACGGTGCTACTGATGTTGTATCAGTGTTGGCGGTGTCGAGATCGAAAGTAATCGATGGATCAACCGATGCGGTCACACCGACCTGATCATCATCGGCGATTGCCACTGCGACACTCGTGGTATGTGTCGAGGTGAATGCACTGCTACATGCTGCAACCTCGTCACATTCTGCATAAGCAACTGTTGCTGATCCTGCAGAGGAAGGATTGGTGAGCACTCCATCGGGGGATGTCCCTGAGATAACAAATGTTATCGTGGCCGCCGTAGCCGAAGCAGTGTATGTTGCGGAAGGCTTGATACTAAATATATGCGCCGTGGTGTCGATTGCAATACACACATTATTTACCCCAGCCGCAACAGTACAATCAACGATACCCGCCCCTTGGGCGACGGCGTTAATAGTTCTGGCGGTACCATCATTGAAGGTGAAATCACCTGTTACCCATGTTCCTGACTCTGAAAATGATGCAGGAAAATCGACGTTAAGAAAGTCGGTCTGTGTTGTACTATCGAAATCAACCCCTGTAGGGAGGGTGAATACTACCGCATGGTTAGCGGCGGTACTAATCTTGAGGCGACTCATGGTGTCCTTTGCGGCCGCAAGCGTTGATGCACTGGCGCTGTTGACCGCCAAGAGCGCAACACTCGCGATGAGTGCGAATACCATTGCGCGCGCAACGTTCCGTATATGTCGTGTATTCATAGAATAACTCGCGGATATGCGAAATAAAATAATAAATAATTAAGATGTTTATAAGAGAAGCTTTCGACAGCGCTTCTCAAAAGAGTATATCACATCAAAATCCTTTCCCCTGTGCATTCTTGTGATAATAAGAAAAAAATCATAATTCAATATTGCAATAATGCCGTATCGTTGCGAGCCTTGTCGCGTGATCGCAGTCCACAGAAATAATATCAAAGCGTAATGAAGATGAAGGTAATCCCATGAATTGCGTAAATACGAGTGCCGCCCTATAGAGCGTTCGTCGCTTCGTATGGGTTACTGCCTCCTCGCCCCACCCATACGCATCGGAGCTGCGTGTTTTTACCTCTACGATTACCACCCTCTTCTTTTCGTAGGCGACTATATCAATCTCTCCTCCTCGACAAAAAAAATTTCTCCAAAGAATGGTGTAACCCTTTCTTTGGAGAAATGATGCGGCGATGAGTTCACCTTTTTGTCCTAATACTTTTTTATGGCTTGTAGTGCCCATTACTTTTTCTTTTTAAAAAGGTATTTTTCCTTTTCGAGGCGCACCATGTCTCTATTCTGTGTCAGTGCTCTGTCAATCTGTATAAAGCGAATGTTTTGTATTGAGAGATATACTACCCCCATACACCAGAGAACGAACCAGAATCGCGCTGAGAACAAAGGAATCATCTCATAGGCGAGGCCGAGCCACAGGAACCCTAGTAATCCGAGGGTCACCGAAGAGAATCGTAGTCGCTTCAATAATCGCTTCACTGGCTTATCGAACTTTTTTGCTTTGAAAAATAATACCCCCCACAGTGCCGCTGCGGCGAGTATACCAATACCAAATACTATCGCAAATCCAATCATCCATGCCGTAGAAAGCGGTCCAGGGTTCAATGAGAGCCAATACATGGGCTCGAGTAGTGCTTTGCCATCCATACAATTATTTCTTAAATACTATGGCGTAATGATAGGGCCCCGCGTCAAATTCGTCAAAAAATCGAAGTCCTGCCGCAGTTGCTTGCTGCGTAATAGTTGCGGGATCTGTGCGTAGCTCCTGAGGGGGGCCGAACGCTGATGCAGTTTTTTTCCAGTCAATTACTGTTAGGTATCCTTCTTTTTTAACAAGGCGTGTTGCCTCGCGTATAATCGCCTCGTGATTTTTGTTCTGAAAAAGAACGTTTACGATTATTACATGATCACAGGTGCCGTCATCGATAGCGGTAGACCCCAACTTCTCCACATTCGCGTGTACGGTATGAATCTGCGCTAATTGTAGTGATTCCGCACGAGCTTTTACTGCTAGGAGGATATTTTTCTGTACATCGACGGCGTAGACGGTGCCATTTGACCCTACCAGCGTAGCCGCGGAGAATGCAAAATGTGCACCACCACCACAGCCAAGGTCGGCGATTGTCTGACCCGACTCAACTCCGATCTTGCGAAATACCGCCTCGGGCTGCAACAATGTCGAACCGCCATGAATACCAGGAGAAGAGAGCATAGAACGTATAGAGAAGAATTATGCTTCGTATCGTTAATCTATAGTATACCATATCGTAGAACAGTACCCATCATCACCTCATTGCAGGAGGATTTTCTCGGCATATAATACCTTTTTTGCTTTAAAATATAGGCTTATTTGTATGTCGTCATATACCATCAACATATGTGCCTCTCACATTGTTCCACGTGGAACAATCGCAAGAGTAGTACCCCGCCGTTACCTATATGTACTTATTTTTATAAAATTGTTCCATGTGGAACAATTTTATTTTCATGAGACGTCAGCTATGAGAATGAGAGAAAATTGTTCCACGTGGAACAATTGCGGTTGGCAGCACATACACAGAACGCGTTTCCGTGAGATTGTTCCACATGGAACAATCTCAATGCCGGGGCAACGAAGCGGTACTTTTTCAAAAATGTTCCACGTGGAACATTTTTGGATACAGCATCGGAGAGCCCTACCCATTTCCCTTTTCTTTGATTGGTTCGCTGGATTGCACTACTATTAGACCCATCCCAATTGTTCCACGTGGAACAATTGGGGACAGACTCCAATGATACGGAGCAAAAGCAAGATTATTGTATTTCGAAAATTGTTCCACGTGGAACAATTTTCGAAAGCAGCAAGAACCCCCGATCACAGAATTGTTCCACGTGGAACAATTCTGTGAGATCATGGAATAATGTATCTTCTCCCCAAGATGTAGTAGCCGCATTGTTCCACATGGAACAATGCGGGGGTATAAGGGAGCAGCCTGTTCGGTTTTCTCAATTGTTCCACGTGGAACAATTGAGACATCTATACTGGCGTACGTACCCTGCTCGCAAAAAAATGTTCCACGTGGAACAATCCTGTTGCTTTATATGTTGATGGTAGCCATCAACATATAATACTACTTATTAATGTGGGGAAACTCTCAGGTTTCCTTATCGGTCTTTTTTCTCTCTTGACGTCTTCAGGGCGGGGCGCTACACTAGCGCCACTATGAAACGATACTCTTTTTCGTTGTGGGCTCATGCCAAAACCGTCGCCCTGCTCAGCGTGGTAATGTTAGTGGCCTTACTTGCTATCGAGATAGGTACCTCCTGTATTATCGGGACGCCGCTTCGCTTTTTTGCTATGCAGCGGCTTCTTCCATACCAGGCAATTGCTACCACCCCTGATATTCATACTTTTTCATGGAGTGAGCCGCAGTATGCACAGAATACCGATATGTCTCTCTCTGACGAGCTCCTTGCCACCCTCAAAAATGACCCTGCCATTCGCTCTATAACCCCCCTGGCGATCACCAATGGGTCTGCTGATCATCTATCGGAAGGATTTCCTGTGTTTGTTTTTTTCGAAACGCCGGGCACCCTTGTTACCCAAGTTCAGGGAGGGAAATCCGAGACGGTACTTCTCGGGAGCTCCCTCGCGCACCGACTCGATATTAAAGCAGGGCATCAGCTTTTTATTAAAAATACGGCCTATTCACTCGATGGCATACTCCCGGAGTCCTCTTCTGTTTTTGATGGTGGTGCGATCGTTGTCCTCACCTCCACTTCTCAGCTTGCGAGCGTGATCCACCCTTCCATTGCACTCCTTTCCTTTTCGGGCGGCGCCTCCTTCCAGAAGAACAAAGATGATCTCTCAAAAAAATACACCGAAATATCGTTGTATGCCCCTCCATCGATGTGGCGTGAGCGATTGCCGCTCCTCGGTATCCCTCTTGCCCTCCTTATTGTCTTTGCGGTAATCCTCGCTTCTCTCCTCGTCACTCGCGATATTATCCGCAAAAAGAAAAATATTATTATACAAACTGCCATTGGTGCGTCGGCGCGTACCATCATACGCCCCTACCTGCGACGCTGGTTCTCCTATTCGGTGTGTGCCATTCTTTTTTCGACCATCGCGACCCTCCTTGTGTGGCCATGTATGAATACCCTTCTTGTTACGGGGCGGCTTATTGATCTTCCTTTGGTTCTGAACCCTATCGCCCTGATTGCCGGTGCGACACTCCTTATGGTGACCACATGGCTCTCCGCCCGCCCTCTTGTTTCCCTGGCTCTTCGACGTATATCTTTTACCACTCTTCGCTCGTAATATCCGTATGGAACCTCAGCCTCTTATTGCCTTTCATCAGCTTACAAAGTCCTACGCCAATGGATCGAGGGCTGTTCTGGCGCTCGACTACACTGATTTTGTGCTTCATGAGCATGAGTTTGCGAGCGTTATCGGTCCATCGGGGTCGGGTAAGACCTCCCTTTTGTATATTGCTGGACTTTTGGATGAACACTACGAAGGATCCATTTCGTGGATGGGTAACAATTCCTCGTCGCTCTCATTGGAACATAAAACTGCAATTCGTCTTGAGCATATTGGTTTTGTCTTTCAAAATGCAAATCTCCTGAGTGATATAACACTGCTCGAGAACGTCATGTTCCCACTACTCGCCATTGCCCGAGACTATGAGGAGGCGAAAAAGAAAGCACTCTCCCTCTTGGCTCGTGTGGGTATTGTCGAAAAAGCAGCACAGTTCCCCTATGAACTCTCTACGGGTGAACGACAAAAGTGTGCCATTGCCCGCGCACTCGCGAATGACCCGCGTCTTGTTATCGCCGATGAGCCCACCGGCAATCTCGATACTGTCGCAACCAAGGAAATTATCGACCTTCTTTTGTCAATCAACCAAGAAATGGGAACCGCCGTATTGGTCGCGACCCATAACCCCCTTGTTGCTAATGCTGCGGATACAAAATATCGTATCCAGGACGGACGAATCCGGACCATTCCCACACTCAATATCAGACAAGAAATACAAAAGCTTTTTGAAGATGCACATTCCTGCAATGATACTGAATTCAAAAAACTTTATACCCATACCCCTTCCTCTGCGGAAAAGATAAGCCGCGACAACCTCATTGCCCTGCGTGGATTAACGAATCTTTTGTGGCTCCTCATTCGTGAGCGCTACCAGAATCCACAGGATAAATATTTTCTTGATCGATTTCACGTCCTCGTACACAATCAGTTCCTCGATGCGTACTTCTGGCATGCACTTCTCGATAATCTGTTTGGTATTGCACGGGGGGAAACTTTTAACGAAAATCTTTTTGTTGAATATAAAAATGTAGGACTCGCACGAACCACCGACGTCCTTCGAGAAAAAGCACAGCGCGCGGGATTTCATCGTATCGCTGAAGCGGTTAATATCAATGCCGATCTCTATCGGGCAATCATCCGTGGAGACTATTATGCAGAGGATCAGCTCATCTGCTACCGGACAAAAACTGGCGAGATCGAATCGCGCGAGTTTGAGGATATCAAAGAAGCGATGATGCGGTATCTGGAGTGTCTCGAGCAATGTATCATTGCCTACCTCGCTCGTTCTCCTAAGCAGGGAGTGTTGTAGAAATCAAAAAACACGAATCCTGCAAGAGACCTCTGAAAAACTGATGAATTTTCATTGAATGGGCGGATCGATATCCAGGAAATGTAGATGAGCTACGTTGAGTGGATTCGACGGGTGCCCATGAAATGAAAAGGCGCGATTTTGCAGAGGTCTCTAGGAGCTCGTGTTTTTTGGTGCGCGTAGGTGGACTTGAACCACCGACCTGTGACTTATAAGATCACTGCTCTAACCGACTGAGCTATACGCGCAAAAATACCTCTTCGCACTCATGGAATACGCAAAAGAGTATATCTCGAGAGCGCCCTCTTGTCAAAAGCGCAGAATTAGTGTAGTTTGTGTTACAATACCTCTATATTCATACTTTGTGCCGCACAGAAGCGGTGTATCTCGCAAATCATATGACCCACGTATCTACTATTCTCCACGCCCTTGGTTTCGTTGAAAGCGAAATCAAAACCTACCTCTCGTCTATGGAGCTCGGTGCGGCTACTGTTATTGAACTTACGAAAAAAACTCGCCTTTCTCGCCAAGCGACCTATGTTGCTATTGAGGCACTCACCGAACGCGGACTCATGGCGTCTATCGTCAAAGGGAAGAAGCGCTACTATGTTGCTGAAGACCCTGAGAAGCTGGCTTCCTATGCAAAGCGCCGCGAACAAGAAATGAAAGAGAAACTCGAAGATCTCAATAAGATCTTGCCCGAGCTCAAGCTGCGCGCGCACGGGGAGAAGCCGATTGTAAAGATGTTTGAAGGTAAAGATGGTATCAAGGCAATCCTTTCCGATATAGAGAATTCCAAACCGAAGCATATGATGTCTATTGCCGATATGGTTGCAGTCAAGAGTGTTCTCTCTTCTGAAGATACTAAGCCATTCAGAGAAGCACTCCTTAAAAATAAAACACATGTCGACTATATCATGGGTGGATCCGTTCCTGCTGGAGAAGCAGTAACTAATCGAATCATTTTGCCAGAAAAGTATTCCGATTTTCATTCAGAGGTCATGATCGTAGACGACAAAGTCGTACTCGCTACTTTTGAAGGAAAGATGAATTCAATTATCATCGAGAGCAAACCTCTCGCAAAGACATTATCTATTCTGTTTGAACTCGCAATCGAAAAACTCCGCGAAGGGAAAAAGTAAGGAATATTTCTCGAGTCACAAGCGATGTGTAGCAAAGTAAAAACCTGTCTTCCAAAAAATATATTATATTTCTTGAAAAGACAGGTTTTATTTTTGAGGCGATTAGTTATTTTCTAACATGTCGGCCTCCGGATTTTGCGATCGTAGTTACCGACAGGTGAGGCGGGCGTCCGGGCCCGCCTATACTGCCAAGAAGCTCATAGAGAATCAATGTATCGATTCCCGGAGCCCATGTACTGCGTTCCGCATTGTTTTCAAACTGGCCATTCTTCATAGCCACCTCCTCAAAGTAATGCGCAAGCAGGGGAGGTCTCCGGTTCCTGGTACCTTGTTACCTGGTGGCCGTCCCCTAGCTAATGCTTACCGCTATAATAGCATGAAATCACTCCTTTGTCAACACCTATGGGGGCATTTTGCCTCCTTTTTTCCCTTTATGGGGCTTTTTTTGTTATATTATAAAGGAAATTTGATTTATCCACAGTTTTGGTATTATTACCCTTTTCCACTCTGCCGTGACTATATGCAGATTGTCTAACCTATTTTTTCCTGATACAGTGGGCACAATAACGTATTATATCTGTACCTATGGACAATTCCCCTCTTTCCAAAGCTTACGACCCCAAAGCAACCGAAGAATCGACGTATATAGCCTGGGAGCAGTCCGGATTCTTTAATCCTGATACTACCCCAGTCGCTCACGAAAAGAATGCTACGCCGTTTACCATCATGATGCCACCGCCTAACGCTACTGGGGTGCTCCATATCGGTCATGCGATGATGCTCGTCATCCAGGACGTGCTCACGCGCTATCATCGTATGAAGGGCGATAAGACGCTTTGGCTCCCTGGAACTGATCACGCCTCTATTGCAACACAGAACAAGGTAGAGAAGCTTTTGGCCGAGGAGGGCGTATCTCGTCACGATCTCGGACGTGAAGCATTTTTGCAACGCGTCGGGCAATACGTCGAGGAATCACGGGGTACTATCCGCAGCCAGATCAAAAAAATGGGATCGAGCTGTGACTGGTCACGAGAACGGTATACGCTCGACCCACAGATGACGAAAGCGGTGCGCGCAATGTTTGTTCGTATGTACAGAGATGGGTTGATCTATCGGGGAAACCGCATGGTGAACTGGTGCCCGCGATGTACCTCTACGTTGGCAGACGACGAGGTGGAGCACAAAGAAAAAGTCGGAACACTGACGTATATCCGTTATGCGATTAAGGATTCTGACGCAACGATTACTGTTGCTACTACTCGTCCCGAGACGCTGTTTGGCGATGTGGCGATTGCGGTGAATCCTGATGATGCGCGCTACCATGATCTCATCGGACGCATCGCCGTTTTGCCGATCGGGGGGCGAGAAATTCCGATTATTGCTGATGCATATGTAGATGCTGCTTTTGGAACAGGGGCACTCAAGATCACTCCCGCTCATGATCCGAATGATTTTGCGATCGGTGAGAAGTATCACCTTCCCCTCTACCGCATCATCGACGATACGGGGCGTATCACGCTCAAAGAACTCACCTCAAAGACTCCTGACTGGGAATCTACGAAACAATTTGATGGCATGGATCGCACAGAGGCGCGCAGTGCGGTAGTTGCCCTCCTTCAGTCGACGGGGCATATCGATCATATCGAAGAACATACTTCGAGCGTTGGTGTTTGCTATCGCTGCGGTACTATTGTCGAACCACTCATCTCTCTTCAATGGTTCGTCGGCGTAGACACCAAAATCCCTCAACGCGATATCAGTCTCAAAGAACTTGCACAGAAGGCAGTGCGCGAAAAAGAGATCGAGATTGTTCCTGTACGTTTTGAAAAACAATATTTTCATTGGATTGATAACCTTCATGATTGGTGTATTTCTCGACAAATTTGGTTTGGTCATCCTATCCCCGTGAGTTACTGCGATGACTGTAGTGAAGTAGTGGTTGCTACCGATATGCCCACCGCCTGTCCAAAGTGTAAAGGCACTCATCTCGTGGCTGATCCCGATACTCTTGATACCTGGTTCTCTTCGGGACTCTGGACGTTCTCAACTCTGGGGTGGCCTGACAATGTCGAAGAAAAAGATGGGAAGCTCGTAAAGAAGGGTGACCTCGCTACCTTCCACCCCACGAGTGTTCTCGAAACTGGCTACGATATCCTCTTCTTCTGGGTTGCCCGCATGATCATTATGACTGAGTATGCGCTCTCTGAGCCTCCTTTCAAAACGGTCTATCTTCATGGACTCGTCCTCGACAAAGATGGAAAGAAAATGAGCAAATCAAAACCAGAGACCTCCATCGACCCTATTGATGTTGCGAATACCTATGGCGCTGATGCAGTACG
>JAHFHK010000005.1 GCA_023246955.1 Candidatus Uhrbacteria bacterium | reverse complement strand
ATTTCCGGTATACGTATGTCCCACGGGCAGATTAGCAAGGAGGAGCGAATAAAGCTAGAGAGCTACCGCGAATCTGTCTTGGGACGATTACGATTACGGGCTGCGACAGGATTAGGAAATACGCTTCTGAAGCCACTATTTTTTCTTGGATCAAAAGAATGCCTCTGGGTATTTTTTACAAGAGACTGCTCACGAGACCTAGTATCTGTTTCTGATATAACAAGTTTTGATTGACCCATAAAATAAGGATTTGCCTATTATCTTCTTTTTTAGGATCTGCGAGAGGTTTTGGCCCTCTATACAAAGAAGCTAGCCATCAATGCAATCAATAGCACCGTAACGAGATTTGAGAGTATATCGGAAAAGAATTTCTTCCAAACAATCTTTCTGTCGCAGTTACTCCAGAGTATCCCTGAGCCAATAGTAGGTACCACGAAACAGAGCCAGTTCATAGCCACGAACCCGATAGCGAGCCCTAACGACACGCCATTTTTTACACTCATAGTAACGATAAAGACCACTGCGAATGCTGTAAGGAACGAAAGTGCTATTTGTGATACATACATCTTCAGCATCTTCGGCTTCGCCTCTTTCATCTTCTTAGCCTGCTCCTCTTTGGATAATGCATCAAACCCAAGGTACTGCATGTGAATCTTTCCCATCGGGGTGGCATTGGAATACCAAAGAGTACCAACAACCGCAGCCAGGAGCGCACCTACAAGAGAAAGAAGAAGTATAGTAATCATAAAACTATGGGGGTCATATAAAATTAAAAAGTAGAATGCATTATACCATAATAAAGGGGTGGTTGACGATGAAAAAAGACTACCATTGAACACCACGCTACTTAACCCAATTAAGATCCAAAGCGATCTACCAGCACATCCTTAATCTCGATCGGAAGAAGATTTATATTCTTTATTTCAGCAAAAGGAACCCAAACAGGTTCATGGATATCGCCAGTCTGATGCTTAGCATATTCTGGACCATCGACCCATAGACCCGGCTCCCCTGAAACATAGTCACAGATATAATAGTACTGATTCTGACCTTCAGTTTCATGTTCCAAAATAAGCTCCCCTACCTTGACAGTAACCATACTCTCTTCATATACCTCCCTCACGACGGCTTCAATAATATCTTCATCATCCTCCACTCCACCACCAAGAGTAGTGTAATATTCTCTTCCTCCTTCGTGGCTATTAATCCTATGCATAAGCAGTACGCGGTTCTCGTGGATAATAACCCCGGACGCCCGGTTTCTCTTTCCGTTATATTTCATAATTTTTTTATTACCAAGTATAGGGCTATAGTGCAAACTCTATCTCCAACGTTTTATACTCCAGACCATTTGGATATACCATGAAGTGTAAATGGGGACATTCACTCCAGCCCGTATTCCCCACCTCGGCAATAATATGCCCAGCGACCACCCTATCACCCACCGCTACTTTTGAGGATTGAAAGCGAAGATGCTCATACCAAGACACCTCGTTGTTGTCATGGAGCATCGCAATATAGTTGCCATCATCGTCAAAAACAGGATCATCTCCTCCTCTACTCGAATCATCCTTGACCTCAGTAACGGTACCATCGAACGCCGCAAAAACTGGAGTTCCCTCTGGTGCGTCATAATCAATGGAATAAATAAGATCGCCAACGTGAGCCTTTGAATCTGATTGAATAGAGGTAACAAGACTGAGATTGATCGGGAGATGATATGTATTAGTGGTTTTCATAGTAATACTTAGGTCCGCTTTAACTCCCAAACCTCCTGGGGATCGACGGAAAAGTTTGAATAGCGAACCCATTTTGGAACTATCCTAAAATACTGCTGACGAGGATCGTCCGAGAACTCCTTGGAATCGGGATTTTTAGCAACATGTCTCTCTGCTAGAAACTTTCGCTCCTCTCCTTCAGCAAGTAATGCCGTACCCTCGAACTGGATCGTAGTTTTATTGGTATTATCCCACCCGATAACCACCGACACACTAGGATTCTTTGCTATGTTCTGATTCTTTCTTGAATCAAAAAATGAACCAAAAACCAATTCAAAACTATCGGTTTCAGATATGGCAACAACTGCTGACTCCGGCGCAAGACCGTCAAGACTGATAGTGGAGACCACACCAAATTCATTAGTGCTAATGAATTTAAAAACTTTCTTCCATTTCTCTAGCTCCTCGGGAGACATATTTTTTTAGATATATTCGGACTGCTCATATTCACCCTACTAAAAAAATGCTTGTATGACAAGGCATCGATCAAGATAAAAAAAGTCCCACACTAAGAGTGTTGGGACGAAATTATTTATCGGGCCGCTAGCGGATCTCGTCATAGACGAGTTTCTTTATCTCAACTGTTTGCCCGGGATGGTATTCTACTTGAGTCAGCATTACCTGACCATTATCGAGGACATCCTCATATCCCCTAATTTGAAACTTCTTCATCTCATACTTGTCGCCTCCCGTGGCGCCCCACGCAGTCATTGTACCCGTTATAAAGCCAACGCCACCGCCAAAAAACATGCCAACCGGCCCGAAAGCAGAGCCAACCACAACACCGGTTACCGTACTACCCATACCACTACCAGCAATGATAACATCTTGGCGGTCGTTTTGAACGTGAACCTTTCTTTCCTGGGTATATACGAACGGCCTAACCTTTAGTACTTTCACGCCGACTACACTTGACACACTCATGTCAGGCATATCTACGCTTGCTGGAGCTTGGGTGAGATTCTTGATCTCCACTATTTGCCCATTGTCTCTAGGCATACTTGCGGGAGCGATAGCATTCTCGCTATCATCAGGAGCCTGAATCTGTTTTCCCTTATCCTGACCCACGTCATACTTACGCTTAGCAAACTCCTTAACAAAAGCATCCATCATAGGGGTTGCATCTGACTCTGAAGCGTTCTCATCGCTCGCACACGATGACAATATCGTCATATTCATGACAGATAGGGCACCAACCAAGAGTCCACGTGTCACTCTATTCATTGCTTTTATCTCCTTTTTTTCTCTCTATTCATCAATGAACTCGCCTGTATTTATAACACAGAATACTCATTCTGTCAAGGGTCTATACGCGTAGCAAAGTTCAAACTTCAATGCACCACGAGCAAATACAATAAAAAAGAGGCTCTCGACATTGTCGAAAACCTCAATACGTTCATTTTGTGGAACAAAGAAATATTTCAAGTGACCGGCACATCCCCACGCTTAAGCCAGAACTTACGGAGCGCAAGAGTTGAAACCGCTAGACAGAAGATAGCTGCACATACGGGATAAAATCGCTCTTCAACTGACCAATTTTTTGCACCGAGGATAGACAAGCCATTTGCGGTAAAATAGCCAACATAGATAAAGATAGGGGTATTCCATGGCTCTATATAGCTTTCTACCAACTGCGGTATTCCAGCAATAACCAACGCAATAGAGCTGACAACGGTAGCGGACTTAGCATCCGAGAATGTCCAAATTACTAAACACACCACCACCAAGAAAGTGACAAAGCTCTCGAACCATGTCCACGTGGCATTCTTGGATCGCATAATACAAAGTGCCGTGATACCACTTCCAAGCGTGTATGCTATGGGGAGTAAGAAATTGCCATGCTGCACAATGAGCGTGGCGACAACAATCAGATCAAGCGTCGCCCACAAAAGCCATGTGGTCAGATTTTGCTTCGCGGTACCCCTAACGATTTGGATACAAAGTGGAATGTATAACCCGAGGGCTAATACAGTACTTGCAATTATCAAAGGACTCATAAACTCTCCTCCAGTGACATGAAGTCAACGACCAGCATACCATGATATAGGCAATCGTCAACCCTCCCGGAGTATACACCCAAATTATAATGTAAGCCTTAGTAAAAAAATGCCACCTAATTTATAGATGGCATGCAAAAAATTTATCTCCTCAATTTAGCTTTCGCTATTGCTCTAATCTTATCGGTAACTTTCCGTGATGGAAGATCATGGTTCTTACCACATTTCCCGCATTGGACGATAAAAATCCTTCCTACCTCGTCACCGTCACAATCAATATTTGGCCTCGAATCCACATCCTCCGGTTCTGCCTGGCACACAGATTTGCAAGCAATACAGGCAAACTCATGCCAAACATGCTCTTCTATGACTTTCATGGATGATATACCTCCCCACATCTATACGTACTATACCGTCATGCTTTTTACTTGCTAAATACAAAGTACGCCTCATATGACTCATTGTAGCCTGGACTATCGTATTTGACTTTCCACCCAGCAGATCGATAGGAATCTTCCACATCGAGCCAACCCTTTCCGAACGCTTCACGAGGATTCGGGATTTTTTTCCTAATGAGATTCATCACATCTTTCTGCATAACCGTAGCAGATTGACCATTGAAGTTTTCAACGATAAGCTGATTAAAGATCTCAAAGACAGCATCCGGAATATTGTTCGTTTTCTGCTTAACCACTGTGGAAGGCTTAATGGGCAAAGTTCTGCTTGTCATAACGCACACCTCTTCAAGTTTTGTTGTCAAAGAACTGACAGTCAGATAGTACCCCAATTAATGTATCTGCGCTGAAATGCTTGAAAAAATGTATCAAAGATAATACAATGAAGATATGAGTACAAAAGAAATATTTAAACGACTCGCACTCCCTAAGCATACGGATGCAGTCTACGAACTACTCCGAGAAGAGGGACCGATGATTGCCTCAGGTATCTGTGAAAAAATGGGCGCCCATCGACCCGCAGTGTATCGGGCATTATCTGCCCTTCTTGCTCAGCGTTTTATTTTTGTAAAAGAGCAAGGGCGACGAAAAGTGTATCATGCTGCCAGCCCCCGCCTAATCACCCTCGCTTTCGCAAAGGCTGCCTCGGATGTTTCTGGCAAGATAGAAAAACAAGTTATCGCAGACGACCTATATAAACAAAAAGAAATTCGCTTCCTGCATGGATTTAATGGTATTCGGGCAGCGTTCGACGACGTTATCACCCACACGAAAAACGGAGAAACGTTTTACCGATATACTTCCGAAAAAAATCTGGACGCGGTCAATAAATATCTTTCAAAAAATTATCGAGCTTTGCGGGATAAAAAGAAGCTTGAAAGAATGGTGATAAGCAATCCAATTTCTGGAACGAGAAAAAAACCGAGGCTTGAACGATTTATAAAGTTCATATCGTCAGAGACGAGTCTCTTCGATCAAAATATCATCCAACTCATCTACAGCGATTATACCTCCCTAATCGATCTCAATACCGAGCGGGTTTTGATTATCAAGAACAAAGAACTTGCAGATTTTCAAAAGGTCATATTCAAGCAGCTATACGATAAGCTAGCCCTTCCCTAGCCTTGAGCAAGGAATTGGATAAAAAATTTAAGAGCCGCTGGATGATACCATACGGCTCTATACTTAGATAATTTTTTGTCTATTTATCGTGTGGATACTTCAAAATACACTTCCGTGCGCACCTGGGTAATTTCTCCTTTCGAGTTGATGAAAAACGGAATTGACGTGGCGGAAATCATTTTAAATCCCTGTTTTATAAGATAATTGATGACGGAATTTTTTTGTTTTACACGCTCATAGGGAGGGACATCCCCAATCAACTTATCTACCAGATCTTCGTTTTCTGTAAAGTCTTCCGAAATACCTACACTTGTGTATTCTGGGCAATATAATTCAACACTAATCACGCCAGCATTGCCACCTGTAAGATCTTCGATAATTTTCAAAGTCGCTATTGCGTCCATGGAAAACCTCCTATTATAAGAATATGTCTTTTATTATAAGCCAAAATGAGTAAAAAGTCAAGACCCCGTAACGCACACCGAATTTCGAACACTCCACTTCCCAAAAAAGCCCCAAGGGATGCGCCTCTTTTGCCTACTATATCTATAAACTCTTAGGATCCAAAGCGAGCCACTAATGCATTCTTAATTTCAACCGGAAGAAGATTTATATTCTTTATTTCAGCAAAAGGAACCCAAACAGGTTCATGGATATCACCCGCCTGATGTTTGATATATTCTGGACCATCGACCCATAAACCAGGCTCTCCCGAAACATAATCACAGATATAGTAGTACTGATTCTGATGTTCAGTTTCATGTTCCAAAATAAGCGCACCTACGTTGACGGTCACCATACTCTCTTCATACACCTCCCTCGCTACGGCCTCAAGAATACTTTCGGTACCCTCAACTCCACCGCCGAGAGTGGTGTAATATTCTCTCCCACCCTCATGACTATTAATTCTATGCATAAGGAGTACACGATTCTCGTGCACCACGACCCCAGACGCCCGATTTCTCTTCCCGTTATTTTTCATGATTTTTATAACAATTCGAACGTCCTTCTTATTTACTTCCTCGTCCAGACGAAAATATGTCCCAAAAAAGTCAGAACAGCAGCACTAATAATCGCCGTCCAGCTATGCACCCAAAGACCCCAGATAATAATTATTATTCCGATGACAAGCAGTGTAAAGAGCAGCGGGTTCGCATGTTCAAGATTACGCTTTTCTAAGAATGTGGCCACGGTGCCGTTCTTATACGCCATTATTTTTTTATCCGCCCAAGACATAGTATTAGAGTTTAAAAATAAAAAAAATGATAGGCATTTATCATTCGGTCACTCGTGGGTCAGTAACGGAGCCAGTCTTGAGCGCGCCAGCGGGCTCATAAGTAGCAAAAATAATACCAGTTGCCGATATTTTTGAATCGACAAGCTTGAGACCTTCTGCTTGAGTTCCCTCCGCAAAAAGCCGCTTGCCTTCACCGATCGTGATAGGGTGTATCCAAAGATGCATCCGATCGATCAGGTGGTATTTGAGCAACGTCTGAATGAGATTCCCGCTTCCCCACACCCACAGATCGGGACCGTCTTGTTCTTTCAGTTTCTTTATCTGTGCAACCACATCGCCAGCAATACAGACTGAGTTATTCCACGAAGGCTCAAAAAGCTCCTTCGACACAACATATTTTTTCGTGCTATTAAACGGAGTCGCCACCTCGAGATCGGTCTTGGCGTGAGGCCAATATCCAGCGAAAATATCGTAGGTGACTCTGCCGAGGAGAAGCTCAAACGGAATACCAAAGAATCCACTCAAAATAGAGCTCAACATCTTGTCTTCAGGAAAAGCTGTTTGCCAGCCACCATACGCAAATCCGCCTGTCTTGTCTTCCTCTGGACCTCCCGGAGCCTGCATGACACCATCAAGAGTAACAAATGTGGTCGTAATTATTTTTCTCATATCAGCTATATTTCCGCTATTTCTTTGAGGAGCGGCAGGGCTTCAAGCCACATCTTTTCAAACATCTCTCGGTACTCATCATCCACATCTATATCTACCACTACTTCAGTTGCTCCATCTTTTTCCACAAAGGTATAATTCTCGAAGGCAGGCGTCATTTTTTTTGCAGCCTCACTCGTCGCGTCCTCTACCCCATCTTTGATGAGACCAAGATGTTCAATGGAGATATATTCATATGGCTTATTGTCCGCTATCCGACTTACCATTCCCGCCTCGCCGGAACCATCGGGATGAGGACCGAGAAATAATATTTTTGATCCTTTACTCCAATCACCCTTATAATATGATCCAGGATTAAACACAGTGGTCCATTCTCGATATGACTGATCATCAAGCATGGTGTGCCAGACTTTTTCCTTGGGTGCCTGTATCATGATTGAAAAATGTAGTTTTTGCATAGTATCTCATCACGGCATTAAATAGATCCATGGATTAGGATATCCCACTTACTGTACTAAAAAAATCCTTGCATAACAAGGATTCCTTTAGTGGCTCGCAGGGTGGGACGAGTTTCGAACCTGTTTAGTGAATTAGACATACAGCAGCAAATTTGGTCTACCCCTAAAATGGACTGTAGTAAACTTTGTGACTTTGCATAATATACAAGGAGCGTTTCTTGTAAATATTTAGTTCTCGTTCCTTTATTTGAACATACAGCGGATTATTGGCAAACGACACATGCGACAAGATAGTGGTCTTTATATCCGAAGTGTAATACCACTCTATTCTCTGAGTAGCAGCTCTCCTGCAGTACTCTGCGTCCTCATGTCTGCGCACCTTGTCATAGAAATAACCAAGTTTATTAAATACGGATGATGGAATAGAGAAGAATCCTCCAGGTAGCGTCCAGAACGGGAAAAGATCTCCAAACGTCATGCCTCCCCTTTTGAATTCGTAGCCCACCAAATCTAATTTTACTCCAAGTATAGCTTGATTCTTCCACGCGCCATGTGCTTTCTCAAGCACCCTATTCCACCTCGGAGTTTTAACTACCATATCACTGTCTATGACCGTAAAGAAGTCGGCATCTTTATTGGCATGGATAACCCTATTGATGCTTTTTGGTTTGCCAATATTCTTTTGATTTCTCAGCAAATTCAAGCCATGCTTTTTAGCCATAGCCTTAACATAATCAGCCGTCTCAGTATCGCTTCCGTCATCAATAAGATAGGTACTGCATCGTGAATGGTCAGTATTTTTTATATACGCCCCTAATGACACCTTAACCGTGTCTAGCTCATTAAAAATAGGTATGATTACTATATGCTTCATATATCCTAATTATACTCCGTGCATCCTAAAAGCAAAAACGAGCCGCTAAGGCTCGTCTCTACATGCTCGCAGGATGGAACGAATTTCGAACTTGTTTGAGTTAGATGTAACGATTATATTATTAAACGAAACATCTACCAAATAGATGTAACGTTTCAATATGGGACTTTTATTCCACCTGCGACAACCGTCGCTCTTATCTCCCACACTTCCTGAGGATCAATAGAGAAATTTGAATATCTGATCCACCTCGGAACTACTTTAAAATACTGTTGACGAGGATCATGTAAGAATTCTTTGGATTCTGCATGACAATACCCACTTTGATATGTCTCATATTATTATGAGATTTTACTAAGTGTTAGTTACTCTTGCTCTTCTGATGTTTCAGGAAGAGAGTTTACGGATCGCGCTCTCGCAAGGAGTTTGGCAGCAGTATCAGCCTTCTCGTCCTTGATATATATATCATCAACAAGGACAGGGAGAATTTCTAAAGCTACATCAACCATATCCATAGTGTATTTCTCTTGCCCCGGCTTGGTTACATTATCACCAAGCCATTTTATTTGTTTCAAGAGCTCTTGATACTCTGTTTTGACTGGTAGGTTTACGATTTTCCCACGATAATCTGCACCAGATACGTCCATTGCATCACATAGTGTATATATAGCCTTACGCAAACAACTTCCAGCTCCAGTCAAAGATCCGACTGACCGACATCGCTCTGCTTCATTAAAGGCTGCGACAACTTCCTTTGAGACTCCTTTTGCTTCAAATTTAGTTTTTGATGTTGGGTATTGTATAAGCGGCTCAATTGTTGGATCCTGCCTTTTCCAGCCATGATCAGAGATATAATTTTGATGACCAACGCTCAGAGTATGGAATAATTGATTACAGAAACGACATCGCCTTGTAATAAGCAGAACTCTATTTGTCGTCATTTCTTCGTTGATGCTCCCCTCCCAATCCTCCGGGTCGATCCATCCATGATATACAGGAGGCCAACCCTCATCATTGTAGTCTTTTCTACACTCAGGATATGGGCACTTCATAAAATATTTATAACTTACGACTATAGAGAAAAACATCCTCATTTCTGAAGATGCTTTTCTCTTGGGACGAGAAATCAATCTCATCCCAGAAGCTCGGGAGGTGGGATTCGAACCCACGACCAATTGGTTAACAGCCAACTGCTCTACCACTGAGCTACCCCCGAATATACGTCCGGATAAATTCCCGACCTCGATAACTTTTCAACTGATGCTCACGCAATAATGCACTACTACGATCGACCGATTCCTCTGAATATATAAGAAGCCACTCACCATCAAAACGTGAGGTAAACCCTTTTATCAATCGTTCATTGTGAATACGTAATCTTTCTTCAAGATCAACAGTTTGCCCTATATATATCTTCGAATGTTTTGCGTTGTATATCGCGTACAAGTAATACATATGCCAACTGCTCTACCTCCGCCAGCTGGCGGAGAGCTACCCCCGAATATATATAACAAAAGAACGCACTACCCATGGTAGCACGTTCTCTATGATTTGCAAGAGGGATATCCCGCGCCCTATACGTAATCTCGCAACCGCTCGACACCGACGATTTTTTCGATTTTTTCGAGGGCTTTTGCTTCAATCTGACGAATACGTTCACGGGTAACCCCGAATTCCTCCCCCACCTCTTCGAGAGTGTGAGAAACACCATCAAGAAGTCCAAAACGCATCTCAAGGATCTTCTGCTCACGAGGATGGAGGGTATTGATGATGGCATGCATACGCTCTTTCAGAAGCTGTAACGCGGCCGCCCTATCAGGAGTAACCGTACGAACATCTTCGATAAAGTCCTCGAGCGTACTGTTTTCATCATCATCGCCCACAGAGGTATCGATGGATATAGTATCCTGGTTGATTTTGATAATATGACGCACCTTCTCCACTGTCTCACCCATTTCAGCAGCGACTTCTTCCGGCAACGGTTCACGTCCCAGGTCTTGAATGAGCTGGCGCTGGATCTGCTGAAACTTATTGATCGTCTCCACCATGTGTACCGGAATACGAATGGTACGTGATTGATCAGCCAGGGCACGAGTAATTGCCTGACGAATCCACCACGTTGCATAGGTAGAGAACTTATACCCCTTACGATAGTCGAACTTCTCAACCGCACGGAAAAGCCCGATATTTCCCTCCTGGATTAAATCAAGAAGCGAAAGACTCTTGTCCACAAACTTCTTCGCAATCGATACCACGAGACGCAAGTTTGCTTCAATAATACGATATTCAGCCTCCTTATCTCCTCGATCCTTTCGTTTTGCAAGAGAAATTTCCTCTTCCGTCGTAAGAAGGGGCACTTTACCGATTTCTCGAAGATACATCTGGATAGAATCGGTAGAAATATCAGAAAGATCGATCGTACTCGCCATGAGCTTAGGCGCTACCGCCTTTGAAGCTTTCTTCTTTGGCTGAGGAGCGAGATTCTGTTGAGCGGTAGATTTGAGAGAAATGTTGCCGAGAAGCGACGGAGGACGCTCAACAATTTGCACACTATGCCCATCAAGGATATCAAGATAGTCCTCGTATTGTTCGAGGAACACTTCCACGTCAGGAAAATAGAGCAAAATCTCTTCTTCCGTCAAAAAACCCCGTGAACGCCCTTTTTGTAATATAACGGCAAGTTTTTCTTGAGTAGGAAAAATAGGCTTCGTCTGTTCGACGGCAACCATAGGAATACTCGCAGATTTCTTCGAGGAAGAAGAAGGGGGGTAATGAAACGTCTTTCTGGATCCCTTTGACCCCGAGGGATACTTCTTCGGCAATGGCCTCGAAGAAGTTTTGGGGATAGGCTTCGAAGGGGCTTTTTTGGCATGAGGTGCAGGCTTCTTCACCTGATGAGAAGGGGCAGGGGCCTTCTTCTTGGGGACGACTTTTTTCATGGGAGGGAGAGGTTATTCAGTTCCAAAAATTCTTGCGTAAAAGAAACAACGCCAGCGCTATCGCCTTTGCTTTCCGCTTCACGCATTTTCTGCTGGAGAAACGATCGCCTGCTCCGTATATAGGTATTCATGAGGTGCCGCGCCAACGCGTGGGCGGTCGTCCTCGCTTCGGATTCGTCAATCTCTCCGTATTCTTTTGAAAAAAAGAGGCGCAAAAGGTGTACGATATCATGCAATTCCATCGGAATAACACGCAAAACATCGTCGCCCTGCGACATATCAATGGTAGTATACGTCTTCTCAAGAGTACTGTAAAGCTGCCACAGAGAATCCTTCGTAAAGATCCCCGCCGGCATCCCCTGCATACCCTCCATAACGCCTGGATAGGCAATAAGAAGAGCGACCAGATGACGTTCGCCATAATTATCGACGGCAACAGGCTTATTCGACACAGGGAGGGCAGGAGGTGCCACGAGAGAGGGGGTGGGAGGTTTTTCTTTGGAACGAATACGAGAAAACTCTTCCCAGAGGATACTCTCGCTAAATCCAAGACGAGTAGCACACTGAGTAATCCAGTGGTCGTGCTCGAGCGGATCGGGCAAAAGCGCAAGAACCTCCAGGAACTTCCGTGCTGCCTTCTTCTTCTCGGCAGGATCTGCACTAAAAACAGCGGGAAAGAGAATATCAGCAAAATAGGCAAAAAAAGGCTGTGCACCCTCAATTGCCGCCACCCAAGCCGTCACGTCCTTTCGGATGCATTCATCAGGATCCTTAAAAAGAGGTGCTCCATCAATGCTGCGGGGAAGACGGAGAACTTTTACTTGCAGGCCTTCCCGAAGTGCTGTCGTGACTCCTCGTTCGGTTGCCTGGATCCCCGCACTATCAGAATCAAATGAAAAAATAGCCGTATCAGTAAAGCGCTTTAGGAGCCGAACCTGTTCCGCGGTTAACGCCGTCCCCGATGAAGCAACGACATTTTTGATGCCTGCCTGATATGAGGCAAGAAAGTCCATATACCCCTCAACAAGCACTACTGATCCTTTGAGCCGAATTTCGTTCTTCGCCTTGTCAAGTCCGAACACAATCCGTGACTTATCATACAAAGACGTCTGCGGAGAGTTCATATATTTTGCTGCATCATCATTGTGTTCAAGAATGCGTCCACCAAAACCAACAACCTGACCATGAAGGTTCGAGATAGGGAACATAAGTCTCCCCCGAAACCGATCAAAATAACCAAATCTATCTTTCTTTTTTATACTCACTCCCGCAAGTGCAAGATCATTCGCGCCAAACCCCTTGCCCAGTAAGTGACGATGAAGTGCCTCAAAATCGGGCAGCGAATACCCAATACGAAACTCTTCAATAGTGTCAGACGTAATGCCTCGCTGCACAGCATAATCACGAGCAATTGCTGCTGCAGAATTCTTCAAAAATGTCTGATGAAAAAAGTCGGTAGTCTGCTCAACAATATCGAGCATCGTATTTTTTTGAGAAGCAAACCGAGGATTCACTTTTTCAACCTCTACCCCTGCCCTCTCGGCCAAGATGCGCAGCGCTTCAGGGAATTCGAGACCATCTCGACGCATCACAAAACCAAAGACATCTCCCCCTTGGCTACAGCCAAAACAATGCCAAATCTGCTTTGCAGGACTCACCATAAACGAAGGAGATTTCTCCTGATGAAAGGGGCACTGTCCCTTAAAATTGGCTCCCGCCTGACGCAATGGAACTGTTTCTTTCACGATCTCGACAATATCAAGGCGCTCCTTAATTGTTTCACGGATATCGTGCTCCATATACAACAGGATAAAAACAAAAATAAAGAGCTACAACCAGGTAAAAAATACTTAGACAGGAATGCTATCGATAACTTCTTGTATATGCCCAGACACTTTTACTTTTTCCCATATCTTTGAGATATTGCCAGAAGGATCTATGAGTACGGTAGTACGCGAAATCCCTAAAAAAGTTTTCCCATACATAGATTTTTCCTTCCATGCACCATACTGTTCACATACTTTTGTATCAGGATCAGAGAGGAGAGCAAAGGGAAGACCAAACTTCTGTATAAATTTTGTATGCGAGATAATAGGGTCTTTACTTACACCGAGTACGACCGCATTCTTCTCAGAGAGAGCGGTCATGCTGTCACGAAAATCACAAGCCTCCTGGGTGCACCCCGGCGTATCGTCCTTAGGGTAAAAATAAAGAATCACCCACTTCCCAAGAAAATCTTTTAACGAATAGCTCCCTTCTTTCCCCTCAAGAAGCCCTTGAAGGGAAAAGAAGGGTGCCTTTGCTCCTATAGTAAGCATAAAAAACAAAATTATGAATCAAGGCAAAGACCTCTGAAAAATCGATGAATTTTTGTTGAACGGGCTGTTGAATCTAGGAAGCGTATGGATAATACGTTGAGTGGATTCAACGGGTGCCCATGAAGCAAAAAAGGGCGATTTTGCGGGGGTCTCTATGGAAAGGAGTATAGCGTACTATTGGCCCCAAAGCATCATCCGCACCTCTTCATCAACAAAATCAGGACCCCATACTGGCTCCCATACGATGTTGATAACAACTTCCTTAATTCCAGGATGCTCCTTGATGGTCTTCTCTATGTCCTCAACGATCTCGGGCCCCGCGGGACAGCCCATACTCGTAAAGGTCATGTCCACGGTCGCAATCCCTTCTTCAACGTCTATATTGTAAATAAGGCCCAAATCAACGACACCAACCCCCATCTCGGGATCGAGTACATAATTCAGGCGCTCCCAAAGATCGCTAGTGCGCTGTTCCTTTGGAACACGAATGACAGGACCATCCTTTCTTGTGAGCGAACTCTTCATATCCATATAATTATTTCAATAATGCTTTTCTTAAGGCACGAAACGCCAAAAAGGCACAGTTTTTTCGAGCAGGTGATACCTCCCCATCTACCAGAGAAAGGATATGGGCATCATCCCAGGATAAGACCTCTTCCCTCGTTCTTCCCTTCACCGCAAGAGCAACCAAGGAGCCAAATGCGGTGCTAATAGCACAGCCAGACACTACGATACCCACATCATGGACCGTATCATGATCACAAGAAAGAGTTACCGAAACCATATCCCCGCAAGAAACATTCTCCCCTGTAGCCTCATATGTAGGGGAAATGAGGGGCGCAGAACACTGCGGATGCTTATAATGATAAAGAATTTCTTCAGAAAATACATCCATATCCCTATTTCGCCAAAAGAACACGTGCCTTCTCAAGCGCAGAACATACTCGATCAATCTCTTCGCGCGTATTATAACATTGCAAACTGATGCGGGTAGTCGCCAGAACCCCCAATTTCCTCATAAGGGGGTGTGCGCAGTGCGCCCCGGACCGAACGGCTATCCCCTCAGCGTCAAAAATAGTAGCAATGTCATGGGGATGGATACCAGCAAAGGAAAAAGAAATAATAGGCCCAGATAATGATGCATCGAGCGGGCCAAAGATCTTGACCCCATCAATGGATTCAAGTGCAGCGCGCGCATATGCAGAGAGGGAAGAACAATACTCATGAGACCCATCACGAGAAATCTTCTTGATAAATTCAATAGCCGGGATCACTCCTGCAACCCCAGAAATATTAGGAGTTCCTGCTTCAAAACGCCAAGGCGCCTCTCGATAGTGAGCACGGTACTGCTCGACTACCTCAATCATGTCTCCTCCGTATACAACAGGGGGCATAGCGGCAAGAATCTCCTTTTTTGCATACAACACTCCTACCCCAGTAGGTCCAAAAAGCTTATGAAAAGAAAAAACAAGCGCATCGCAATCCAGACTTACGACAGACACTGCAGTATGTGCCAAAAGTTGAGCACCATCAACAATCACCACGGTCCCATTACGATGGGCAGATGCGATAATTTCCTTAAGGGGCGTTATCGTACCGAGCACATTCGACATACCGGTAATTGCAAGGACTTTGACGCGAGGAGTAAGGAACACCTCAACGTCTTTGCACGATATCGTACCATCTTCCCGAATCGGTACGACTTTCAAATGTGCACTCTTTCTACGACAAAGCTCCTGCCACGGCACAAGATTAGCGTGATGTTCAAGTTCAGTGACAAGAACCTCATCTCCAGGACCGACGTGAGTATCCCCCCAAGACTGAACAAAAAGATTGATCGCCTCGGTTGCGTTCTTAGTAAAAACTATTTCCTCCGAACGGGCGCCAATCCACTCCGCAACCGCATGCCGAGAACCTTCGTACATCTCGGTTGCCTCTTCGGAAAGAGTATAAATCCCACGATGAATATTGGCATTATGGGTGGTATAAAAATCATTCATTGCATCAATAACCGATTGAGGTTTTTGTGTTGTTGAAGCATTATCAAGATACACCAACGGATGCCTGTTGATCTCTCGAGAAAGTATAGGAAATTGTGCTCGTATTTTTGAAACATCAAACATACTATTGCAAAGAAAAATAGCTTCTCATATTTTCCGCTATCTCTGGATGAGGAATACCCTGTGCATCATGAGCCAAGAATCCGGAATAATAGAGGCGATGAACGTCAGATAAAGAAATACCACGACTCTGTGCATACCACAATTGCTCCGGAGAAAGAAGGTCTATCGTCGCAGAATGATGTGCCGACATTTCATCAGAACATATCTCCAAAGAAGGAATAGTCTTTACCTGAGCCGATTCACCTAAAATAATACTCTTGTGATGAAAAGCTCCCTTGCCCCCACGAGCACCTTTTTTCGATCCGATAATACCCCGACAGGTCAGCACAGCATCGGCAAATAATGCTGAACGCAACGATACGTGAGACTCAGTATCGGGCGCACTATGCTGCACACTACATTGTGCATCGAGACGGGCCCCTTCTTCCATGATGACCGCACCAAATATGTACGCCCGCGATCCAGCACCCTCGAGAGACAGAGAAAGGTCCCACGCTCGCTCATCAGAAATATGGGCAAGAACAACACAATACAACGTAGCGTCCTTTTCAAGGATAAAGGAGTGACGGGCAACCTCATGGACAAAATACCATCGTGTTTCCCCTGCGAGGATAGTGATAATTTCAGGGAGAGTAGTTGCGGGAGTAGGGTGGATCATAGTATTACTGAGAAAAACCTTCCATTTCAATAGCAATAAGACGATTCATCTCAACGGCATACTCCATAGGAAGCTGCTTTACGATAGGAGTAGCGAATCCGTTGACGAGCATAGCGGCAGCCGTAGCGCTATCGAACCCACGAGAGCGAAGATAAAAAAGCGTCGCCTCATCAATACGAGTAACGCTCGCCTCATGAGCAATGCTCGCAGTATCATCTTTGATATCCATAGTCGGATAGGTATCCGAACGAGATGCGGAGTCCATAATCAACGCATCACATACAACACGAGAAGATGTATTCTTGATTCCATTAGGAACTTTCACGAGACCACGATACGTTGCACGCCCTCCATCCTTACTGATAGAACGAGCATGGATAGTAGAAGAGGTGTTGGGTGCGAGATGAATAACTTTCGCTCCCGCATCCTGATGCTGTCCTTTTCCGGAAAATGCAAAGGAATGGATCTCTGCTTTTGCTCCCTCACCTCGCAAAAACACTGCAGGATATTTCATGGTTACCTTTGAACCAATATTGCAATCGAGCCACAACATATGCGCATTCTCATAGGCAACCGCACGCTTTGTAACCAGATTGTATACGTTAGTGGACCAGTTCTGTATTGTTGAATATTGGACACGTGAACCAGGAAGGGCAATGACCTCAACAACTGCTGAGTGAAGTGAGTCGGAGGAATAGGTAGGAGCGGTACATCCTTCGATATAATGAACACTACTCCCTTCATCGGCAATGATTAGCGTACGCTCAAATTGCCCCATGTTCTCAGCATTAATGCGAAAATATGCTTGGAGAGGAAGCTCGATATGTACACCCTTGGGAACATACACAAATGATCCTCCCGACCACACCGCAGAATTCAAGGCAGCAAACTTATTATCCGTAGGAGGAATGACCTTGCCAAAATATTTTTGAAAAATCTCAGGATACAAACGAAGAGCGTTATCGGTCGAATCAAAGATAACCCCCTTCTTTGAAAGAGATTCATGGAGTGAGTGATAAATAACCTCTGATTCAAATTGTGCGCCAGCGCCAGAAAGGAATTTCCTCTCCGCTTCAGGGATACCTAGTCGCTCAAAGGTATCTTTGATACCGGTAGGTACGTCCTCCCAGCGCGTCTTTGCACTATCCTGGGGTTGAACGTAATAATGAATATTATTGAAATCGATGCCAGAAAGATCCGCACCCCATTCCGGCATTGGCTTCTCGAGAAAAATATCAAATGCCCGAAGACGAAACTCACGCATCCATGCCGGTTCATTCTTTCGTTCAGAAATCTCGGCAATCACTTCGCGAGAAAGTCCCTTGGGACTCGTATACACAGAGTCAACCGAAGAATGGAAACCAAATTTATAGTCACCCACAGCATTCACGACGGTTTTTTTGATACTTCCCTGTGACATGATTATTGAACGTTACTAGGCTCCCCTAAGAATCCTTCGTAGCCATCTTGCTCAATACGTTTCGCAAGACTCGCATCGCCAATCTTCACCAGGGTACCTTTTGACATAATCGCAATGCGATCAGGAGTAAGATACTGAAACATTCGTGTATTGTGAGTAACGAGAATAACCGTCATACCATTTTCTTTCTGAAGACGAGCAATTTCTTCTGTAAGAGAACGAAGCCCGTCTACATCTACGCCCGAGTCTATCTCATCAAGAAGAGCAATCCGAGGCTGCAAGATACTCATCTGTGCGACCTCGAGACGTTTCTTTTCTCCCCCCGATGAACCTTCATGAAGCGAACGAGCAATAAAAGTAGTGTCGAGCTCTACTCGCTTGAGAGCATTCTGGACAATAGGAAAGAACGCCTTCGGGGCAAACGGACTACCTCCTATTTGTGTCTGCTGTTCATTCGCCGCAAGACGAATAAAGTTCCCAAAAGGAATCCCGCTCATCGCAGGAGGATACTGAAACGCCAGAAAAATACCCGCCAAAGAGCGTTTCTCAGGAGTGAGCGCAAGAAGATCCACATCACCCATATGTGCAGACCCTCCCGTGACTTGATAGAGAGGGTTTCCCATAATAGCCTGGAGGAGCGAACTTTTTCCTGAACCATTAGCGCCCATAATCACAAAAAGCTCGCCCTCGTGAACGTCAAAAGATACCCCACTCACTACGGGAGTATTTTGTATCGAAATAGAAAGGTTTTTGACGGAAAGAATCGATGTTTTGGTATCCATAAAAGTATGGGCTCACTATACCCATTTCTTAAGAAAAAGTCAATCCCCCCGTATACTGCCCTAATTATAAGAGGAAGATCACTGATCTTTTGTGCCAATATTGAGGGTTTTGAGAAGAAAATTCTCCCCCTTAGTATCTTTGGCAACAATACCTTCGCCCGAAATATGACCATAGGGAACTGCATAAATCGGAAATGTAGCCTCTTGGTCTCCGCGTCTCACTGACAGATCCATATGAGCACCATCAGTAGGATTTTTCAACACCGAAGTGGTGTCCTTTGTTATATGAAAAAATAAATACCGTTTCCCGGCAATTTCGCTCATATTCACCACCTGAGATGAAGGAGTGCAACGAACCCCAGGCATATCATCACAATGAAGGAAGGCGGACACAACCTCTTTGTCTTTGGTCCCATATACCGCTATAGGAAGCATATACCCAGTAACGCGACTATCGAGCAAGGTAGGGTAGATAAGATGCAACGCATCGCCAAAAACTGTCGTATCGTGTGAAGCAAAATCATCTCGACGTCGCGCCCCACTCTCTCCATTGCTCTTCAAAGAAAAAAAGGATAGAGAAGCAAACCCGTCACGAGCAGACCCAATGTGATTATCGTCAACGAATGCGTTGCGCGAGACAGCCTCTAATGCATAGAGCGCATCAGGGGCTCCATCTCCATCAATATCGCCCATATTCAAAGCCCCAACAATAAGATACTCGTCAGGATCCGTAACCGAAAGAACACAAGTACCACGATAATCGGTGCTACAGGTATCCTGCGGAGCAACGGTTGTCTGTTCAAAAAGAGTCTTTGCTGAGCGAGCATCAAGACCAAAATTGCCACGCTCAATATCTTTTTTAGCAAAAACCTTAACCGAGGCCCCCGCCACCTGCGTCTCATCCCCCTGAACCAAAGTATCAGTAAGAGCAAAGAGTGAGGAACGGAGCGAAATCCTTACGTCAGGGCATCCCCTCTCGAGAGAACTACCGCGAATGAGTGGGCAGGAATCGACAGTATCGGCAACGCCATCACCATCAGCATCGGAAGGAACAAGAATACCCAGAGTAGAGATGGTAGAGGTCTTACCCGAACACATAACCAAAGTACCATTACGTACACACTGAGCATCTTCTAAATCATGATATTGGGAACTTTTGGGATCAAAAACAGCAACGCGAGCATCGCTACGTAAATTCTCATGCACATCCTTGAGTGAATAGGTCACGGAAAATTCTAGTGATTTTTTGGTAGTAAATATTTTAGGAAAAAGAGTATACGAAGCAAGGAGGGAATAATGAGTCTGAGATGAATCAGAGAGTGCAACAACAGGATGATCCTCACTATTTTTTTTCAAAGAAAGCACGTCGTTAGTATAGGGTTCGACGCTCTGAGCGAGTATATTGAATGAGGCCCTCCCATCTTCGGAATACACAATACACCCCGTATCACGGCACCCCATTGAAGTAACTCTTTGTAGTTTTGCAGTTTGTTGTGCCAAAACAATACGCGCCTCATGAAAGATACCCTGTGGATGCAAAACATCTTGTGGCTCTAAGCCAAGGGCAAGAAGGGTACAATAGCCAGACACCATAACCGCAAGAACCCCTACTGATGCAACGATATAGCCAAGACCAAGGAATCCATTTCTTTTGGAGAGAAAATAGAGACAATGGTACAAGATGCCTTTTGGTTTTTCGACAAGAACGGAGTCCATATTTGAAAGGTCCCGTTACGATAGATATAAGAATTATAGCACAACAAGAGAATGATTTTAGCGATAGCGTTCACGCGATATACAAGAGAGTACGTCTCATGAGACTGTTTTATGAGCCATTTGTAGCCCGAGAATGAAGAATCTCATTAATCTTCATGCGAGTAAGTGGGCCAACAACACCAACCTGGGGCATGCCATACTCAGCCTGAAAACGCGTAACCGCCCGGATAGTACGTGAACCATATACGCCGCTAATAATCCCCTCGGGATAGATATCCGATCCTTCTACTTTCAAGAAATCTTGGAGATATTTCACCAAGAGAGCATCAGAAGAATCAGAATTAATATCAACAGTAAAGGCCCATGTTTTTGGAAAAATGTATGGCCATGAAGACAAAGTAGGAGTAATAGGCTTCGTACAGGCAAGGACGGTGCCGGCATTCTCTTGCACATACCCTATGAGACCAAAGGTATCACTGGGAACCGAAACGGACCCAGAGACATTAGAAGGGTTAAAATCGGAGACGGTCTGAAGGGGGGTACCGAATGTATAGCTAGGAAAGAACACGTCAGGAATATCATCAATATTTTTGCTCCAATCATCCCCATACAACTGTGCAGCCAGAAGCTCCGAAGAAATAGCACGCAGGATACCACCTTTTTCGATAACATAAACAACAGGGAAGGTGGTAAATTTAACCATCTTCAGTCCCGGTCGATACGTAATGCTTGGACCCAGCGGCACTGACGCAAGCTGATCAGCAGAGACAACCCGCACAAGAGAAAAGTTACAAAACCAAGTAAAATAAACCTTGGGGTCAGGAAACGCATGACGATACCCATCGGAGCCGAGATAATATATCGTAGAATCATCCTGCGTCAGAGGATTGCCGTCACTCGCACGCTTGATCAAGGCATGAACCGGCAAAGGAAGTTTTGCCACCAAATCGGCGCGCTGGGCAAGAATCTGTTGAACCTGCGAAATAGTAAGAGGCTCTATGAGAGAACTTGATGGGGAAGGAGACGGAGAAGGTGAAGGTGAAGGTGAAGGTGAAGGAGTGGTGAGAAATATAGGAAGGGGGATACTACCTCCTCCAGACGAGGCGCTAGCAGGGATAAAGAGGCCGACGCTGGTGGCAATAGCCCCCGCCGTGGTACCGGTAAGTGCGTTAGGGGTAACCTCAAACTTAATGGTGGTCCCTGCATCCGCAGCAACAAGGGTATAAGTAACAGTGGTAGCGCCAGAAATAGCGGCACCATTTCGCAACCAACGAAACGTGGTAGTGCCTTCGAGATCACCATCAAGATCACTATACGTATAACTGCCACTCAAAAGAGTACCAATGGCGGTGGAAGTCCCGGAGGCAAGAACACTAGAAGCGATAGGGGCACTATTCAGCACCACGGTGTCGCCCCCCGCCAAGGCGCTACCAGTAACAATACCCGTGAGTGCCACCGGGGTTACCTCAAATGAAATTATTTTTCCACTATCAATAGCAGTGAGCGTATACGTCGATGAGGTAGCGCCAGTAATGGCAACGCTATCGCGCAGCCAGTGATAGGTAGACGTACCCTCAAGGTCACCATCGAGGTCGCCATAGGCATAGGTACCGGCAAGAATATTACCAACAGTAGCGGTTCCCGTAACGGCAATGGCACTCACGGTAGGGGCAGTGTTAGTCTCCCCTATTTGGAAAGCATTAAAGAAAGTAGTTGCCCCAGTAATTTGCGTGCTCGTCGAAGTCAACGTGCCCACCGTAGGGTAAGACCAAGTAGCACCGTTATACCCTCCAACTATAAAGTTCAAGGGATTGGCACCAGCATCAAGGTTCCCCGGATTAATAAAATGAAATACGGAAGCATAGTTAGTAAATACAATTCCTGAACTACTTAAAGACCAGCAGGCATTAACACTTTTATCTTGGGAAATTGTTGATGTTCCGATGGTAGAGCAATCACCGCTTGCAATACCCATAATGAGATCACCAGCAGTAGTGACATTTCCGAAAGAAACATCGACTGACATATAGTTATTGGCATTACCAATCTCAAATGTCTTGCTAGTCGCCCCCGTAGCGATATACTTCTTCAAATTTCCAATTACGTGTCCCGATGTACGCGAGACAGTTCCGGTTGAACTAATGTATATATTATTTGCACCCGTAGTAATAGTGCCGAGAGTAAACGTCAGCACCCCATTAATTACAGGACTTATTCCCGTGAGTGTAAGGCCTGCACTATTATTAATAGTCAAATTATTGAACGCAATGGCAGCGGAGCCAGAGATATCTTGTGCAGTGCCTCCATTGAAGGTAAACGCGCCCGTAGATGGGGTAAAAGTACCATTATTCACAAAGTTACACCCTACTGTGTGAGTAAAGGAGGACGCATTAAAAGAAGTACCTACACCAATAGTAATAGTACAGCCAATATTGAGAGCTGCCGCTGCGGTTGCGGAAGCAGCCCCCGATAGTGTCAGGCCTCCGGAAAGAGTGAGCACGGTGCCAGGTAACGTCTTGACCCCAGTGCCGCTCAAGATGAGATTAGCATAGCCTGGCGTTGGGCCATTTGGATTAAGCACTGTCTGTGCACCACCATTATAATCAACAGTGCTGCTCGCAAATTGTGCAGCGTTCCACGCACCATTATTCACAATGGCGCCTGCAATGCGCATAATACTATTAGCTTGAAGTGACAATGCTGCTGCGGCATTAATGGTCACGTTGTAAAAATTAGTAGTGCCGGACAATGTTGCGCCAGCACCTGTAAACACAACCGTACTAGTGCTGGGGTTAAACGTGCCACCGTTATCACTCCATGCGCCAGCACCCCCGCTAACCGTAAGAGTAGAAGTCGTGGTCGCATTGAGAATACCCCCGCTCTGAATAGTGAGCGCATTAACAACAATCGAGGTGGTAGGCAGCAAGGGATCAAAGGCGGTGCTAGCAGCATCAGGAATGACAATATTCGCAGAATCCGATGGAATCCCCACGGCAGACCAGTTATTGGGATTGAGCCAATCGGTACTTGTGGTACCAGTCCAAGTCGAAGTGACGATAGCAGTATCTGCCAATGCACTTTCTGCAATACCAAAACTTGTAGGGAGCCCAGCGATCGGGATGCCAGCAATACCGACCCAGTTATCAGCAGTATCATAGTTCGCTCTACTAAACTCCACTTCAGCACCCGGAGTGAATGGAGTGACACTGCGTACATATACAAGCTTATTTTCCGTATTCCCGTTCAACTCGCTATCGAGATAATGAGTATATATTGTCGCAAAACTGCCCACGGCTCCCGTCTGAATAACCGAATAGCGCCTCTTGACAGACCCTGTCTTCCAGGTAGGCGCCGCACCAATAGTAATTCTAAAACTCAAATCAGTAGGCAAAGTGCCAACATTACTAAAATTAACAGTAGTGAACTGATTGCCAAACGTATAGGAAGTATTCGCAATAAATGATGTCCTCTTCACGATCCCTGTAACATCGCCCGCACCTGTTGTAGTAGCCGATGCCCCCATAGTCAGAGTATTAGAACCCAAATCAAGCTCACCCACCGTTGCAGAAGGATTGCCTCCTGCCATATTGAGAATTCCGTTGATAGTCAAAGCACTACTCGAGACGTAGCCGCCAGCGGTGTTGATTGTAAGATTGTTAATAGTAGCAATACTACTGTTGACAAGATGAATACCATTAACCTCTATGCTCGTAATAGAAAGAGGAAGCGTTCCTGAAACACTTTGATCGTTAGACCCAAAACGGTATGTACCAGTCCCAGAGGTAAATGTTGTGCCGCTAAAAACAAGGCCATGGGAAAAATTAAAATCACATACTTCTCCAACAACGGCATTCCATACTGACGCAGAATGCCCCGTCACGAGACCCTGGAATACATTACTGCCGCCGCCACTGCCGCCGCTATTATCAGTGATAGTATCGAAGATATCGGTGGTACCAGTAACCGTAAACGTACTGCTTGCGAAGTTCAAGATACCCGAAGTAACCGTTAAGCTTCCTGTCACATTAACAGTACCACTAGCACTTGCAGTAAAGCCAGTGGTTTTATTAATATCGACATCGACATACGAAGTGCCCTTTACCGCTCCCGCAACGCCACCAATATAATGGACAGTATTGCCGGTAGCAGTCGCGTTCAGGGTGGTAATCGTAGCAGAACGAACGCTGAGTGTCGTATTTGCATTCTGAGTAAAAATACCCGTACCCGACAGGGTGCCATTAACGGTAGTAGTCGAAGTATTGGTAACAGTAGTCCCCGCTCCGGTCACTACCATGGCGCCAGAAGTAAAGGGAAATGGAAGAGTGTAGCTCGAAGTAAACGTAGCGCCGGCTGAACCCAGATTCAAGGATGTCGCTGTTCCTGATATGGAGCCACCACCAGATTTCGCAAACGTCAGAGTACCTGCGGTACCTGTGACAGACCCAGCACCATTAACAATAAGATCCCCAATGGTCTTCGCACCAGTCGCGCTAGTGATAGAGAGTATGGTGCCAGTGCCTACCGTAGTGGTACCGGTAATCGTAAGAGCAAAAGCTCCCACAGTGAACGTTCCTGTCGCGAGAGTCAATGTACCGCTAAGAGCAGTGGTGGCGGCCAGGGCGGCTCCATTAGCATCGTCAAGCTCAACATTATTAAATCCAGAACCAGAAAGACTATGTGAACCAGACCCACCACTGAAAAGAATCTTCCCGCCTCCAGTATGAGTCCCTGTCGCCGTTGCATTTCCTTTTATAGAAATAGTAAATCCCCCATTATCGAAGGTATTATTAGCGCCAGTAACCCAATTACCGTTCACCGTCAACGCACCGAGAGCCGTTTTGGTAACAGAGGCTGCAGTAGTGAGGGTCAGATTGCCATAGTTGGGTACATTGCTAATATTTTGAGCCAAATTCGAGTTATACGTAACGGTACTTGTAGCATCGAGCGCAGTATTTGCATTGATAAAACCCGTCGGGAAAGCAGTGGCAGTCGTCACAGTCCCCAATGTCAGTGACGTAGCGGACGCCAAGGTAAATACACCAGTTGCATTTCCGGTGATCTGGAAACCGCCGTCAGCAAGCGTTCCAGCACTAACAGTAAGGTTACCGTTCACAATTGTAATAGCTCCCAGGGCACCAACCCTACCAGTTTTATTGATAACGAGGTGGTGATACGTTGTCCCGATAAGAGTCTGATTTGCAGCAGTACTTGTATAATTAACGGTATTAGGACTAGCGGTAGCGGTAAGGGTAGCAATAGTAGACGTACCACCGATATTGAGTACTGCGCTCGTTCCCTGGGTGAGCCCACCAGTACCCGCAAGTGAAGTATTCGCAGTAACCGTTGCATTGTTCGTTACGGTGACCCCTGTCGCCGTAATAGTAAGCGAGGTAAAAGGAATGGAAATAGTGTATGCAGTAGTAAAAGTAGAACTAGCAATCGAAATACCCGATGCAGTGCCGGAGATAGTCCCACCCCCCACGCGCTGAAAAAGCCAAGTACCCGTTGTTCCGGTAATTGTGCCGGCCCCGTTAGCGGCAACACTACCGGTCTCAGTAATACCCTCAGCAGCAGTAAAATTCATCACCCCCCCATTCGCAATAGTCAAATCACCAAATGTTTTAGTACCAGCAGTGTTACTGAGCGTCAACGTACTGTTAACCGTTGTTGCGCCAGTAACCGTTGTGCTAAATCCTGCAATATCAAGCGTGCCGGTATTCACCAATAACGTTCCTCCAATCGTCGTGGTCCCCGTAAAGCTAACACCCCCACTCGAGTTATCTATCTGGACATTATTATATGTAGTGTACGTACCAATTGTTTGAGCAACAAAACCATTGAAGTTAATAGTGCCAGTTCCGCTGGTAGTGACAGTTCCAGCGGAACCAAAATTAGTACCAACAGTAAGGGTACTCGCCCCAGTGGAAATAAATTGCGCTCTGACGTTATTAAAAGCAACACTGCCCGGAACGGTGATGGCTCCAGTGCTCACGGTAACTTCTGCATTTCTATTAGTAGCACCGCCACCGTTGATTGTGATACCTCCTAAAGCGGAAATAGTGAGCGAGTTAGCATTAACAGCTAAAATTATATTCTGGGTACCAGCAACAGCACTGTTAGTTACGGTGACCGAATTTGCTACTGCTGCAGTGTCAACGGTAATAGTCGTAGCAACTGCCGAGGATATTACAACGTCATCTATAGAAAGCGGAACATGACCACAATCCCAAGTACCGGTCGTATTCCAATTACCGGTAGCAGTTGCGGTGCACGTCGTAGCTGCCTCTACCGCTGGGGCGGGAGAACTAAAGAATACAAAAAGAAATACGCCAAAAACAAGCGCGAAGAAACAATACAACTTCTTAATGATACCTCTCCCGTTCATGTGTTCTAAGATAATGATACGCATCAAGTAGTATCCTATATCAATTTTCTCACGGTTGACGAGTTATGTACATTATTTCAGGAACAATGCTTATGCAGATGTAGGTAAAGAAAACTCTCCGGTACACTAAAGATAAAGTACATTTCAATAAAAAAATCCCCTGCTCGGTGGCGTGGAATTTTTTTCTTAATACTACAAAAAAGCGAAACGGTATCTTCATAATATCTGGCGGAGGGTAAGAGATTCGAACTCTTGATGCCTTGCGACATACCCGCGTTCCAGGCGAGCGCACTAGACCACTATGCGAACCCTCCCCGCCACATACCACGACGGACCTCATTTAAACAAAGTATCGCGTCTTCGTCAACGATCCTCTTCATTTTCAGGTTCCGAAAGAGGAGCAAGAGGCAATATAGGGATATCTTCCGCTGAATCAAACTTTTGTTCGTTACGAATTTGATCCAGAACTCGGTTCATCGCCCGAGAACGAGTTCCAGAGACCAGCTCGTACTGTTTTGTGGCCGAAGAAAGACGATCACCGAGCAAACTAAACGCTCCCTGGAATTTTTCATACTCCCCTTCAAACTTCTGTATCAGACCAATAACATGCTGCAGATTTTCTTGATAGCGAAAGTTCGTATACGCCTGTTTTACCATACGAAGAAGAGCGGTGAAGCCGTAAGGACCAGACATGATAACTTTCTTTGCCATTGCCTCCTCCCAGATATCATTACATTGATCAAAAATATAACTAAAGATCATCTCGTTAGGAATAAAGAGGATAACAAAATCGACGGTCTTTTCTTCGGGGTTAATATAATCACGCGTTGTCACCTGCTTAATTTTTTGACGAACATCAGACGCAAATGTCTTATAGTGGTGTTCTTTTTCTTGCTGATCTTCCGTACCTGCCGCACGCACTAGCGCAGCATAGGGGAATTTTACATCGATATTAATCTTCGTCTTATCAGGGAGGAACACTGTGAAATCAGGCCGAGTATTCGTCGACTCTTGCGCAGTATTAATAATATAATCTTGCCCTATAACAAACCCCGCCATCTTCAAAAGGTTCTCCGCAATCTGTTCACCAAACTGTCCGCGAAGCTGGTTATTCGATAATACTTTTTTAAGCTCATCAGCACTTCCCTGCAGATCCCCGGTAATTTTTTTGTACGTCTCTAGCTCCTGCTTGAGTGACGCAAATGTTGACGTACGTTCAAGATCTGATTTTTGAAAATGCTCTTTGGTCTGCAAAAGATCCTTCCGCATCTCACCAATCAAAGCCTCTATTGAACTCTTTTTGTGATCAACATCTTTTTGGATCGTATCTTGATGGCGAGACAGACGCTCCTGGGCAAGCGTCAAAAACTGCTCATGAGAATTCTGTATAATTTCTTGCGAAAGATGCATCATGCGCGATTCAAGCGCGGCATCCATATCGAGGCCTGAATTCTTTTTTGAAAATAGCAAGAAAAGAACCCCTCCAATAACAAGGCCAACGAAAAGCGCGATAAAAACCTCTACGGATATCATATATATTGGTATACTTATGGACACTAGTACCCTAGCATATTTTTATAATTTTGCCCCGTAACCATTCGCTATAGGCGAAAAGGTACGCCCTAGCGCCTATGGATTTTCTCTTTAACGTCCCGCAGCTCGTCGCAACAGTAGGCTATCTCGGCATATTTACGATTATTTTCCTCGAATCGGGGATGGTGGTAGGGTTTTTCCTCCCCGGAGACAGCCTTCTCTTCACTGCAGGAATCCTAGCATCTCAAGGGCACTTCTCTATAGTGCTACTGCTCATCATCATCTTTGTCGCGGCAGTAGCAGGAGATAGCGCAGGATATGCACTAGGGGCAAAGTTTGGCCCAAAAGTATTTGAACGCAAAAATGCTCAATCTTTCAAAAAAAGTCACCTCGATAGCGCAAAAGCATATTATAGCCACTATGGTCCCATCACGATCGTCATGGCACGCTTTATGCCGATTGTCCGAGCAATCGTTCCTCTACTCGCCGGAGTCGGAAAGATGCAGTATTCCACATTTGTGACGTATAACGTCCTCGGAGGGGCGTTATGGACCCTTTCAGTGACGCTCCTGGGGTATTTCCTGGGAAATTCAGTACCACACATCGAACGCTATATAGTCCCAATAATCATTGGCATCGTGGTCCTATCATTCATACCAGCTATTGTTCGAATTATCACAAACAACCTCCATAAAAAAGCATGACCTACCGCTGGTTGAGGAGCGTTCTGGTTATATCATGATCCTTGATCTGCTCCTTTATCTGCCACAATGTAGTGTTCTCAAAAGAAAAAATTTCAACCAAGAGGATAAACCCAATACTCGTCATAACAATCAGAGGCCATGAAGTAGCCCACACGCGACGGATAACGGAGAGCGTAAGATCACGCTCCTGTTTCTTTTTATGACTATACCAGAGAACAATGATCGAAGCGCCCACACCCACCGCAAGTAAATTAAAAATACTCCAGTAAGCAAAATAACCAAAATCCCCTCTCAGCCAAAAGATCGTCTCATCAACCACAAGGCCCATACCACAACCAAAAAGAAACAGAGGGACATAGCGAAACCATGAAGTCTTTGTGATAAGTACTGCAGAGATAACAATAACCAAAAACCCACTCACAAAATGATGAATATGGTAATCACCGATAAAAATCCAAGGAAAAATACCATGATCCACCAACCAAAAAATACCTCCACGCACTCCTAATACCGTCAGCCAAAAAGAAGCAAAAACAACAAGAATATGCTGAGAGGTGAATGTCGTCAAAAACTGAAATTGTTTTTTTATGAAACGAGGGGTCATAGTGATAGCCCCATTAGTATATCACGAAAAAGAAAGGCCTTTGAGGGTACGAAGCAAAAAAGAACGTTGCTGTTTAGGCAACGCTCTTGGAAATAACGATACACCCCCGGAGGTCTCCCTACCACTGCAGCGCACCACCAACCTGATATTCAGTAACTCGTGTCTCAAAGAAATTCTTCTCTTTCGACAAATCAACCGCCTCCGACATCCAAGGAAAAGGATTAACCACATCATACTGAATAGGCAACGCAACACTTGCAAGACGACGATCAGCAATATATTCAATATATTGGCGAAACCCCTCTGCATTCATCCCAAAAATACCCTTCGGGAAAACCGTCTGAGCAAACGTGACTTCAAGCTCAACCGCACGGCGCACGAGATCAACCACATGCGCCTGAAACTCAGAAGTCCAAACTTCTGGCTGCTCTTGTTTAATGGTATTGATAAGATTGATCCCAAAGTTCAAGTGCTGTGACTCATCACGCATGATGTATTGAATCTGCTCAGCAGACCCCACCATTTTATTCTGCCTCTGAAACCCAAACATAACCGCAAATGCTGAATAAAAGAATATCCCCTCCATAATGAGAGAAAAAACAACAATATTCTCCAAAAACTTCTGATCAGTTTCCAGCATCCCCGTCTTGAACATCGGATCAAAAATCCCTTCATTGAACGAAAGAATAAAATTGTCCTTGTTATATATCGCCTCCACCTCGCGATACATGTTAAAGATCTCTCCCTCATCGAGTCCCAAACTCTCTACGATATATTGATATGCGTGAGTGTGGATCGCCTCTTCATACCCCTGACGCAAGAGATACATACGACACTCCGGAGACGTAACGTGCTTATACGCTGCCAAAACAATGTTGTTTGCCGCGATTGAATCAGCCGTTGTAAAAAACCCCAAGACCACCTTGAACGCCCTTCTCTCATCTTCAGACAAGACCGTACTCGAGCGCCACTGTTCAATATCCTTTTGCATCCCTATCTCCGTTGGAAGCCAATGGTTCGCATTCCCCGTATTATATGCATCCCACGCAAACGTATGCTTCATGGGGTAGAGCTGAATTACATCAGCGTCAGCGCCATTAATAATACGACGCTGGTTAATGTCAATACGTTCATTGGTCCATTTGACAGGCATAGGCGGGAACAGTTAAAGGAATTAATATTTGTTTTTAGCCTTGGCATGATTCGCAACCCGGATCATCAATACTGCATACGGCGAGTGAAGGAGCAGGAATGTCACTCCCGAGAGGGCTCGCCATCGCGGGCGCAGGAGAGGGAGTAGCAGACGGCGTACTCACCGACGAAGAAGGAGTCGCCATAGGAGTCACAGGCCCCGCGCCACCTCCACGAATATGGGTAGTGCCGAACTGCACTGCATTCATAGTAGATTTCTCGACCTGAGACGCCGCCAGAGTACGGAGATAGTAGGTCGTCTTAAGACCCAGCTCCCATGCATACATATACACATCACTTAACTCTTTTCCTGACGTACCACGAAAGTAGATATTCAACGACTGACTCTGATCAATCCATTTTCCACGACATGCCGCAGAGCGAATGAGCCATCGAGAATCAATCTCAAACACTTCCTTATATTTCTCACGCAAATGTACCGGAATCTCAGGCAAGCCCGCAATGCTCCCATCAAAGTACTTAATCTTATTCAATGTCTCATCATTCCAAAGATTAATCGCCTTCAAATCTTCAACCAAATACGGATTCACCACGATAAAATCCCCCGCCTGATTCGACTTCACATACAAATTCTTGTAGATCGGTTCAATAGTAGGAATACAGCCGACAATATTTGCCGTTGTCGCCGTCGGTGCAATCGCAAGACAGTTCGAATTACGAATACCATACTTTCTGATCGATTCACGCACCGGCGCCCAATCCATTCGTCCGCCTCGAGGAATATCAATCCGCTCTCCCCGTTCTTGTTCCAAAAGATCCAGCGTATCCTGTGGCAAAATCCCACGATCCCATTTTGACCCTCGAAACGTCTCATATTCTCCTCGCTCTGCCGCTAATTGCGAAGAACCAAGCAGCGCATAGTACGACACCACCTCCATACTGTAATCCGCAAACTCAATACATTCTTCACTATCAAAATTAATATCGAGCAGATACAACGCATCATGAAATCCTCGAATCCCCAAACCTACAGGACGATGCCGCATATTAGAGCGCTTTGCATCCTCCGTAGGGTAGTAGTTGATATCAATGACGTTATCGAGCATGCGCATCGCGATCGTTACTACCTCTTTCACTTTTTCAGAATCAAACGCATCATCACGAACGAACTTCGCAAAGTTCAACGAGCCAAGATTACATACCGCTGTTTCATTTTCGGAAGTATTGAGCGTAATTTCCGTACAAAGATTGGAATTATGAATAACCCCCACATGATCTTGCGGAGAGCGCACGTTACAGGGATCTTTGAATGTAATCCACGGATGTCCTGTTTCGAACAACATCGCAAGCATTTTCTTCCATAGATCCTTTGCCTTCATGCGGCGCCATGTCTTCAAAACCCCCGCATCAGCAAGTCGCTCATATTCAGCATATTTTTCTTCAAAACGCTTCCCGTAGATGTGGTGAAGCTGCGGTGTCTCATCAGGAGAAAACAACGTCCATTCCCCATCCTCACGAATACGCTTCATAAAGAGATCGGGGATCCAATTCGCCGTGTCCATATCATGAGTACGACGCCGCTCATCACCAGTATTCTTGCGAAGCTCAAGAAAGTCCTCTATATCATAGTGCCACACCTCCAGATACACACACGCAGCACCTCGACGACGCCCACTGCGATTGATAGCTACCGTAACATCATTGGCGATTTTGAGAAACGGAATCACTCCCTGACTCTCTACGCCCGTACCCTTAATGAACGACCCAGTACCACGAATATTCGTCCAATCGGTTCCAATCCCTCCCGACCACTTTGAAAGCTGAGAATTATCAGCATACGTCTTAAAAATATTCTCCAAAGAATCTGAAACAGTGTTGAGATAGCATGAGCTCAACTGAGGGCTCGGCGTTCCCGCATGAAATAGTGTAGGAGTCGACGGCGTATACAAAAGCTTTGCCATAATCTCATAAAAATCCAATGTATGGCGCGTACGATCTTCCTTTTCATTCAAAGCGATACCCATTGCAATACGCATCCAGAATGTCTGCGGAGTCTCAAGAACACATTTGCGATCGTGATCATACACAAAATACCGATCAAACAACGTCTGGAGCCCAAGATAGAGGAAATCATCATCTCGATCGAGCACGAGACTCTTTGCGATGGTATCAAGATCAAAAGCGAGCAAGCGTGCATCAATACGCCCAATCTCCACCCCTCGCTTGAGATTCGTCACGAATGCGGCACGGTATTGCGCATCAAGCTGGGTATAGTCAACATCGGGACCGATATATTCCTTATAATTCCGTGCAAGAAGAAGTCGTGCCGCCACCTTTGAATACGCAGGATCCTTTTCAATAAAACTACGCATCGTCATTATCAATACTTTATGCACATCCTTCGTCGCAATCCCCTCGAACAGTTCAAGACGACATTGCTGCACCACGGCATCGATATCAATATCTTTCTCATACCCCGCCACGACATGCTCGACGCTTTTGCGAAGCTTTGCAAGAGAAAACTGCTCAGTCGCCCCACTCCGTTTCACCACCGTCAATGCATGATGCTCGATTTTTTCCGCAATATCCTTTTTCAATTCCTCACGAATCTTCGCATGCTCATACCGATAGATAATATATGCCTTCGCCACATCAAAAAATCCCCGATCCGCCAATGCCTTCTCAACAAAATCCTGTACCACCTCCACATTCGGCACCTTATCCACAAACCGCAATTCGAGCTGCTCAGTCACAGCAGCGCCTACTTCTTGTAAAAATACCTCTTCGGGAGAATACCCTCTCTCAACAAAAGCTTTTTGCACCGCCCTAATAATTCTCGATGCATCAAAATCCGCTATAAAACCGTTTCGTTTTTGTATCTTTATTATTGGCATACCGCATGGTAGTTCGTGATTTAGGGTGCTACCATTGTATAGGCTCAAAGCAGCAACCGTCAAAGTGGTACCTATCCCGAGTAAATGCTTCACCCGTAAGACACCACCACTCAGAACAATTCCCCTTATCCACACCTATCACTAATACTCACCCATATGCATGTAGTAACCCTCTGCGGAAGTCTTCGCTCCGGCTCATTCAACAAAAAAGCCCTCGCCATCGCAAAAGCAATCGCCACACAGCACGGTGCGTCATCTATCACCGACGGAGATATCGGATCACTCCCCTTATATAACGGTGATATCGAAGATCAGGGCATGCCCGAATCAGTCACCCAACTCGCAACACTCATCGCAACCGCAGACCTCGTCATGATCGCCTCCCCTGAATACAACCACTCCATCTCTGGCGTGCTCAAAAACGCCCTTGATTGGCTCTCTCGTGGCGAGAACCCCCTCGCAAGAAAGGTAGCCTGCATCTTCGGGGTTTCGAACGGAAAATTCGCCACCGTGCGCGGACAAGCACATCTCCGCGAAGTCCTCCTCGCCCTCAACGTCCTCGTCCTCCCAAAACCCGAAGTCCTCATCGGCATGGGCGACACCGCCTTCACCCCCGAAGGAGCATTCACCGATCCCAAAACCCATGAGTTCCTTGAAACCCTCATCGTCACAACCATAGCGTTTGCAGAGAAAATGAGGAAATAAAAAACCGAGTGATATTATTCACCCGGATTTTCATTGTTTTGCCTCCATACGAGAAGAAAGCTGGGGCTCCCATTTCAGGGGGCGCAAAAGCCGATTCTGCTCCTCGGGAGACAGCGCACACCAACCATCGTAATCATCCTCAAACCGCCTCGGAATACGATGCTGCATAATGCAACGTTCACATATCTCCGCGGCTCGATGAGAAAGACAATTGCACAAACGACAGAACGTACCAGGGCTAACTCCCATGATAGTCATCTCCTTAAAAAGTACTCCGCCCATTGTGGCACAGAGTGAAAATGAAGGCAAAAAAATCAAGAAGTGAGATGTGCCAAAACCACTCACAAATCAAGGTTTCTATACCCAAGTATAGAGCACTATCATATAACTATGTTCTTTATTAACCCCCTGAATTCCTCCTGGCTCCAATCATTACCCATCTGATGCCCAAATTTTTTTGAAAATATATCCGCCGCCATAAGACTTTGTTTCACTCCGGAAATATAAACGATCATTCGCACCGAAGGAAGAGAATCTCCATCGTCTTTGCGATAAAACATATAGTGCGGATATATGCCCTGATCCTCCTCGGGATCATAGTGAAGAACCCCTTTTGTAGTATCAAGATCCCTCTTCTCATCGTCAGTAAGTTCAAGTGCATCAAAAGTTGCCACCTCTTGGATACCTCTTTCGGACAGCATGGCATCGAGCCAACCTTTTGTCTCCTGCAGTCTTTCTTGAATTTGTATTTTGTCTGCGGCTTTTTGCTCCTCAGAAAGAGGATATTTCCTTTCCATGATCATATAGTCAAAGATATAAATTAATCTCTATGCCCCGTTCGATCGTGCATGACGCACACACAGCTCCCCGTGAGATTTCACGTACTCATAGGCCGACGTAGCAGCTAACGCTCCCGTTGCAGCTGCGGTGATATCCTGCTTAAAGTGCCCAAAAAGATTCATGATATCCCCCGCGGCGTACCCTCCCTCAACGTTCGTGTGCATCATAGGATCAACGATCACGTACCCCTGCGCATCGAGTGCGATACCCAGAGACGTGATGAGATCCGTAACAGGCGTTGCACCAATCTCAATAAACAGCCCATCAAGGGTCATCTCCGTCAAGCCGTTGTAGGGTTTTGAAAGAGTAATCTTCTCTAGCCTCTTTTCACCGATGAGTGCGGTGACGTTCGTCTCATACAATATCTCCACTTTGTCACCCAGCTTCATCAACGCATCCTGGTTAATTGGCTCTGCACGCAACTTGTCACTCCTGACGATGAAGTAGATCTTCTTCGCATATTCTGCCGCAATCAAGGTGCCTTTTACGGATGCATCCCCACCGCCGACGACCGCCACCACCTTGTCGCGATACACCGGCGCATCACAGGTCATGCAATAATGTACCCCCTTGGAAGTGAGTTCATTCTCATTAGGCAACCCTAGCTGGCGCCGTTTGCTTCCTGTGCCAAAGACCACCGTTCGTCCAAAATACTCCTTCTCGCCCACCATCACACGAAAACACCCTCCCTCATCACGGGCAATAGAAGTTACTCGTCCATCGACGATCGTAGCACCCACCCCCTCCGCCTGCTCCTTCATCCGCTTCATGAGCTCATAGCCATCAACGGAAGAGAATCCAGGATAGTTCTCAATCTCGCCCGCAATGGAGGTATATCCACCAAAGTTCTCGCCGATGACGAGCATGCTCATACGATACCGACCACCATAGATAGCTGCAGAAAGCCCGGCAGCACCTGTACCTATAGCAATACAATCAAACATTGAGTTCGTTTCCATAAAAAATGAAATTCAAAACAATATAATCAAAGAAGATCTCCTTATGAGAGATCTTCCAGAAAACTACGCTTGTGGAGCTGAATCGCAAGACCCGCACCCTTCCTCCTTGCAACAATCACATCCACCATCTTTTTCCGCCATATCCTTACAATCACACCCACCTTCTTTACAGCATGCTTCCTCTTCCTTGCAAGCATGCATCATTTCTTCAGACATATAAAAGAGATTATATAAATTAAATATCGTTATTCAGCAATTTCGAGGAGCTCCATGACCTTCGGCTTATCGAACCCAATAATCAGCTCTCCGTCAATATCAATCACCGGAACACCCATCTGACCTGAGCGAGAAATCATGTCCTGCTGCGCCTCAAGGTCTTCAGCGACGTTCTTCTCGATGAATTCAACATTGTGCTTGTGAAAGAACTCTTTTGCCATCTTACAGTAGACGCAGGTTGGGGTACTGAAAATAGTAACGGTTTTCATACCAGGAAATATAAATTATAAACAAAAAACAGCCCTCCCACCATAGCACTTTTCTTTTTTCAAGACAAATCCCCCTCAATTCCCCTTTTTGCCTTGCAATAATGAACAAAAATGGCTACACTGGGGGGAGTATAAGTCATATTTTGACCATGAAAACACTTCTCCATAAAAAAATCTCCCCAAAACAGTGGTATCTCATAGGCGGTGGCATCCTTGGCATCTGTCTTGTCGCGTCCACTCTCACGGCGGTTGCTTTCACGATAGATACCTCTTCACAAACCGACACGATAGGGCCGGGAGTTTTGATTTATGATATAGATGTGAGCAACGCAACAATGGCGCGAGCACGAGAGCTGGTCACTGCCCGCACCATCGCTTATGCACAGAGCCCCATTGTAGTCCCTATCGATGAGCGCGTTTTTACGCTAAAACCAGCAGACACCGGTATTATGTTTGATATCACCGGAGCCCTGGAAGCAGCATATCTCGCCCGACCAAAAGGGGATGCATTCAGCAATTTTCAAACACAGATCACCGCATTCATGACTCCAGTCACCATCCCTCTCGCGATAACCATAAACGATACCCAACTCGCAGCGAGCATAAGTCATCTCGCAAATGACTCACAAGACCCCATAAAAGACCTACGTATTACTGTCGAGAAAGGCAAAGCAACCCTTCACACCGACACTACCTCTGGGAAAAAAATAGACGAAGGAGCGGCCATACCTATCATCAGAACTGCACTCCTCGAGATGAAAACAGAGACACCCCGTCTCAGTCGTGTTGCGACACAACCCACCGTAAGCCGCCTAGAAGCAGACAAGACCCTTCATATCGTTGAACAGATGCTCGCACGCCCTCTTGAGCTCGACGCAAACAAGAAGATCCAAGTGATCGATCCCACCCTCTTTGGCTCATGGATCACGACAAGTCCTAACAAAGAAAGACTTACTATCGCTATCGATACAAACAAGGCAGGAGAATATCTCGCTCGTTTTGAAAAAGAATTCGCACGCGCACCTCTCGAAGCAAAAATGCAAGTAGAGGGGACTACGGTCAAAAACTTTACTCCTCCCCAGAACGGTACTGCACTCAGCAAAGAAAAAACAGCAACCTCGATACTGCAAGCCCTCATATCTCGCACAGAAAAAACCCCCACATTCCCTCGAGCCACCATCGCAGTTGACTCCGTCAAACCCGTTCCTACCGATCCTGTCGTAGCGCAGTTTGGTATTATAGAAAAAATCGGCACCGCAACAACGAATTTCATAGGAAGCCCCTCTAACAGACGCGTGAATATCAAAGCAGGGGCGACCCATCTCCATGGTATCCTCATTAAACCCGGCGAAGAGTTTTCAACGATCAAAAATCTCGGCTCTATCGATGCCAAAGGGGGATACCTCCAAGAACTCGTCATCAAAGGCACCCGTACCCTCCCCGAGTACGGTGGAGGCCTATGCCAAGTGTCGACCACCCTCTTTCGCTCCGTCATGAACGCAGGACTTCCTATAACACAACGCCAGAACCATTCATATCGCGTTCCCTACTACGAAAAAGATGGCGATGGCAAAAGCATAGGTCCAGGTCTTGACGCGACAGTATATTTCCCTGCCCCAGACTTCAGATTCGTAAACGATACCCCGAGGTATATTCTCGTACAGTCGTCAGTCGACGGCAATCGCATTACATTCAACCTCTACGGAACGGGCGACGGACGCATTTCGGTGGTCGATGGACCCAAAACGCTCAGCACAACCCCCGCAGGAAACCCTATCTACGCAGAATCACCTACGCTAAAACCAGGAGAAACAAAGCAGCTTGAAAAAGCGCACGGAGGAGGATCGGCAGTTGCCACCTACACGATCAAGTACCCCAATGGCACAGAAAAAAAGCAGGTATTCAAAAGTATCTATAAGAATTGGCCAGCACAGTTCCTGGTAGGCGCACAAAAGCCTATTCCTATCGATCAAAAGTTCGCATCCCCCACACTCACTGATGCAACACCGATCCCCGTTCTCGTTCCCTAAATCACCCCACAATCAGAACACCATGATACATAACCCTGGTATAACGTGTGGCTGTGCCATAGAATCAAAAACACCGCCTTCAAAAGCGGTGTTTTTGTGCAAGAGATAGGATGGATTACTATCTCCCTAAAGCAAACGCTACATTAACCGTTGCGGTGATCTCTTTCTCTTTTGTAGAGAGGTCGTAGGAGCCGTAATCAGACACGTCAGTAGAGTTAGGGGTCAAGACCTGAATAACCCCCGTACGCGCGCTCTGAAGGTCACCTACCTTTACGCCAGTACCTTCGGCGATCGCATCAGCACGAACCTTTGCATCCTTGGTTGCGGCCGCAAAGAGCTCCGGGCGCAGATCATCAAGCTTCGTATAAAAATACTCGGTGCGCTGAAAGTCAAGAATAATGCCTTTATCGATGAGTTGCGTTGCCTCTTTAGCAAGTTTTTCTATACCATCAAGATTGCCGCTCTCGAAGTGAACCTCTTGCCTTACGATATATTCAGTAATCTTCTGTGACTGAGCATAGTTAGGGAGTTGCTCATAGACTGGATCGGTGGAGGCAGGTAAGAACGTGATTGCCTTGTCGTCAATCCCTCGGCTCTTTGCATATTGACGAAGCGCATCCCCATCATTTTTGAGTGCAACATAGGCACCTTTAACATCAGCGGGAGCAGCATGGCGACTGAGTCCCACCGTCCACTTTGCAAGATCGGAATCTACCTTTTTCTTTGCAGACCCCGTCAAGGTAATAGTTTTAGAGAGCTTACTCCCTTCAATACCCTGTCCGAGCGTCCAGAGTCCACCACCAATACCGAGACTAAGAAGAAGAAACGCGGCGATAAGACTTACGCCTTGGCACATTGGTTTGCACGCCGGTTGACTGTTTTCCATAGAATGAAGCTTTATAATGATTGATTAAACGATCACAGCGAGAGATAGAACCAGGAATCATCGCCACGACAAGAGGGATGAGATAAAGAACACCAGCGAGACCAGTATGCACGAAGCTTATCATAATGCCAGCCGTCGTAAAGAGAATGGTCATCCAAATGCGTATTTTACCAAAACGAGCATTGTCCTTCGCGAAGGGAGTATTCTGTATAGCGCGAGAAAAAAATATATACTCATGCAACGCAAGAAGCGCAAAAGAAATGCAAAGAAGATTCACTCCATAAAAAAATACTGCAGTAGAAAGATAGTTGTAGCGACCAATGATACTCGAGCTAAAAGGGATGAGTGACAAAAACATCAGAAACAGTACATCAAGATACACAACGTGTCTATTCACATTCTTAGAAAAGAGATTAACGATATAATGATGGGCAACCCAAAAATTCGTCAGTACCCCAAAACTCAATCCATAGGAAACAAAAAGCGGCCACAAATGCATGACCGCAGAAAAA
>JAHFHK010000031.1 GCA_023246955.1 Candidatus Uhrbacteria bacterium | reverse complement strand
CACTACCCCGGCGCAATACCTGTTTTTCTGTTGCACGGGTACCAAGTTCTCGCTTTGCCTCTTGCCACGGATCCATACTTAGAATTCTCCTCTTTTTGTAATGAACTATTATTAATCTTGACCGTCGCTATCGTAGGTTTGTTGAGCCCGGTTGCTGGTATCGCAACCATATCGCCAAAAAAGCCACGATCTTGATCCGGGCTTTACTCCCATCTCTTCGGCATAGCGCCTATCATTCTCATCCATCTCTTTTTTCTTTTCTTCGCGCTTCATTTCACGATCTTTGTTTTCATCGACGGGCATGTCTTTCTCTCCTTGTTATTTTCTTGAACTATATATTGTTCGGTGGGAAGGATATCATACTGCTTGTGATATGCAACAATGTATAGTACAATCTGTATTACTGTTCACGGATATATAAATATAATGCTTTTAAAAAGGTACATTTCGTGACATAGAATGTGTACTAAATTAGAATACTAATATGATAATTACCACCAAGACGAGAAGCTTATTGAAAATATTAGGGCTCACCGACTCCGAAATATCGGTCTATACATACCTACTTGAACGAGGTAGTGCGTTATCGATATCTGATATTGCGAAGGGAGTTGGATCATTTAGACCAATTATATACAAATCTTTAGGTGTGTTATTGGAAAAGGGGTTAACTAGCGCGGCACTGAAAGGGAGGCGAAAATTATTTATAGCCGAACACCCGGAGCGGCTACGAGAGATATTGCAAGATATAAGTGCAAACATAGAAGATGTGTTGCCCGACCTTGAGGCGGTCTATCACAAACCCGAAGAAGGGCCATCAATAAAGCTTCTCGAGGGAAAGCGGGGTATTTCTTCTGTGTATTCAGATATTGTAAATTCCCTAAAGCGAGGCGACGCGTTCTACAGATACACCTCATCCAATGATTTGGCTAAGGCAAAGGAATATCTCCCAAAAGAATATAGAGAAAAGAGAGATCGTAAGAATCTAGAACGATATGTCATTAGGAATCAAGCAACCGGAACAAAAGAGAGACCAGACCTGAACAGGAATACAAAGATTATTCCTTTCGACTTTGATCTGTTTGATCAGAATATCATTCAGTTTATTTATGGAAACAAAGTGGCGATCGTTGATCTTAATACGCAAACGAGCTTTATCATAGAAAATAAAAAGTTCGCTGACTTTCAGATGAAAATATTCAAACTACTATACAGCAAACTCTAGAACGGTAATCTCTACTCCTTCTGCGCAACAATACACATAAAAAGTGGGATCTCCTTGCGTGCCCTATTTTCCGCACGAGCCCATGGCCCCGATGTGCTTACTTTTTCCGACACCCACTCCTCAATATCAGTTATTGAAAACCCCGACTGCATGAGCGCATAGGTATAGGCGGAAAGCGGACGATGAAAACTCACGGTGTGTGCAGAATCGCGCATTCCCGGATTCGCAGCAATACGTGCTTCATACGGAGACATATAGTGATCGACGCGACGGTACTGGATTCGCTTTTGCTCATCTCTCCCCCAGCTGCTTTCGCGAGGCATACGAAACATTGGATGGTTGAGCACAAGGATGAGTGTTCCTTTGGAAGTGAGTGCGCCTGATGCCTGTTTGAGAGCAAGGGCATAGTCTTCGATATTCTGTAGTGCAAGAACAATAATCGCAGTATCAAAAGAATTTTTTGGAACAGGGAGTTTTGCTGCATCCCCTTTGAGGAAATGAGGACGAATTTTTTCGGGCAAGGAAGCGGCATTTTTCTTTGCAAATGCTATCAGTGAATCAGCGACATCAACCCCGATTACGGCAATGCCCTTTTTTGCGAGTGCATGAGAAAAGAATCCCTGGCCACACGCGATATCAAGTACAGCGGTATGAGGATGGCGCGCGACGATATCGAGGAGACGCGGAGCAATAACCGTTGCGTGATACGAGTCATCTTCGGTGAGATGTTTTTGATACCATGGACCGACCTTGTCCCACGAGGTGCGCGCTGGTTTTTTGTTACGAAAGTTTTGCATAGCGATTGATGAGAGTAGAGAGTCCGACGATCGCCGCTGTTTCGGCACGCAGGACAAAAGGACTTAACGTGAGAGGAGTTACGAAGGGGCTATTATCATGAAGAGTTTTTTCCGCCGGCGACCATCCACCCTCCGGACCAATACAGAGCGCAACACGAGAATAATTATGTGGAGAAGGTGACGCGGTAACTGTTTCAAAAATATCAGCCACGAACACGCGCTCAAATGTGCCCCAGTGCTCGTGAGCGGCCATATAAGAAAGAGGCGGAAGTAAAGATGGGACTATCCCCCTTCCACATTGCTCAGACGCTTCCTGGGCGATTGCGGTGCACCGCTCAAGATTGATATTTTTCTTGATCGTGCGCTCGGCGATAATAGGGGTAATAGTGCGCACGCCAAGCTCGGTTGCTTTTTGGATCACAAGATCAAAGTGGTCACTTTTGAGAATACTACAGTAGAGGGTAATGTCGAGAGAAAACTCGGGGACAGCGGATTTTTTTTCAAGAAAATGAAGATCGAGCACGCGACGCGTTGACGCACCTAACCTATAGTAATAATCCTCTCCTTTCCCATCGCAAAGAACGAGCGTCTCGCCGATTGCAATTTTGAGTACACTAAACACTTGATGCACAATACGTGGATCAGCAAGGTGCACATCCTGCGCACATGCAAGAGAAGTAACAAAGCGATGATGTTTCATACTATGGAGCAATACGAGAAGATACCGTACTATAAACTATGAAGAGTACATTGACAAGAGGTATAGGCAAAAATGAAAAAACGACGATACCATCGACTCGTGGTGGTAATAAGTATATTGACGGGCTGTTCTGTGCCATCGATGAACGCGAACGACAATAACCCCTCTCAGGAAACAACACTGATACAGGAGGCAATAGTATCACGAGATACAGGTATCTCCGTAATACCGAAAGAAGAAAGAGCCGAGAATAATTCTCGAGAAACTCCTCTTCTCCGCTCCACAAATACTCCTGCGCCTATAGTGACGCCAACTCCCTATCCCGTAATTGCCGTCGAGAAGACAGAAGGGATATTCCATTCTGCAGTGCAGTTTTCGGTTTCCGAGAGTGAAAAGGAAAAAAGCATTTCGATTGCGCAAGTATTTTACACTCCCCCGCCAACACTATGGTACAAAAAAGGTGCAACAGCAGGGTGGGAAGAAAAGGAAACACCACACACCAACGATGTTCTTGTCCCGGGAGAATATATAGCAGGAGAATATATCCCCAACATCACCAACCTCCCAAAAGGAGTAGTAGAGCCAACACTGGGAACGCTCGAGATTGTGCCACTTGGAGGAATACACACACAGAGCATAACGGACCCGGAGATTACCGAGCTTACCTACGTACCACAGGAGCTACGCATTCGTCCTCAAACCCTCCATCGTCCCCTTCTGGTATTCTTGCCAGGGTCGGGACATGAGACGGCGGGAAAATTTGCACGCTTTGATGAGTGGAGTGAGTATGCCGCTATCCACGAAAAAGAGATAAAAGCTTTGGGTGATCCGGTGATTGTACGCTATGCATCACACAAAGATATATTGGAGAATGCAGCGAGCATCCTGAAGATACTCCGCACAACATATGGTCCTCGAGAGATATATATTGTGGCGCACAGCATGGGTGGACTCATCGCCAAAGGCATGGCGCTTCTTGATCGCAAAGAGCAGCTCATCCGCGCGATCATAACACTAGGAACGCCCCATCACGGATCGCAGCTCGCAATTCCAAAACTACCACAGGAGGTATTTTCACGTAACGTAGGGGGTGATATATACTACGCACTCTATATGTTCTCTATGAGCAGATTTTCTGCATTAACAGAAAACTATTCATGGAAAAAGATGCGCAAGCTCTACTATGAGAGTTCATATGCCTACCTACCGGCAGGAAGCAGAGGGTTATTTTTTGATGGGAGTATCCCCAGGATTCCTTCTATCAATTTCTTCTTCTCTATAGGGGTAGGCATCGTGCCACTGACACCACTACTCGTCATACCACAAAGCCTTTCTCCCGAAGATCATTTTGGAATCCGGTGCGATAACCCAACGATACAAAACGACAAGGAGCTCGCATCGCTTCTCCCAAAATATAGCAACGCATCAGAAAAGAACTGCCTATTTAATATGGCAGAGTTCCTCAATGGTGCCTGGGATGACCTTGGTATCAAGGTGCCTATAGTTACATATGTGGGAACCGTTGATCATTCATGGAGCACGCTCGATCTTGCGCTGCATATCGACGAAATAACAAACGGTAATCCTAACGATAATCGCCTAGCGCATGATGGGTTACGATGGCTGGGAAATGTTATGGCGCAGATGCCGACAAATACAGAACGTGATCGCAAATATGGTGCAAAGAATGATGGGATGGTAACGAGGAGGTCCCAGATGAACGCTCGGCCCGACTGCGCTGAGACCGCAGAAGAAGACGGCGCAGCACCAGAAACATGTCTCCCCCCGAACTATCGCATGCACTACTGGGAAGGATATGATCATCTCGATCTCACAAAAGGAAAGGCAGAGACGCGAGACAAATACTTCACGCAATGGTGCACCGATATTGCGGCACTGGAAGAGGAGCGAGGCACCGCACGCGGCACCCTGCCACCCACCCAACAGATTCGCGATACCATCAATGGTCGATATACGAACTACGCCACAAACGACAAAGTACTCTCCGTATCTCCCATTGTGCCAAAAGACGGAATAGTAACGGTGCGGTATCGTGTGTACACACACGTAGGTCCCACGATGAGTGCAATCGTTACCTATGAGGGAATATTTTCCGCGATAGGTACGCAATGGTTGCCAGTTAGTGAAACAAAGCTATAATCAACGATAGAGTAATTCTATCCCAGCAACTCTTTTGAAATTCAGAAGGGTTGTTTTTTTATGCGCGAACCGTATACTTCCTGTAGTATTTCCTATGCATCTTGAACGTCTCGAAATTCAAGGGTTCAAATCGTTTGCACAAAAAACGGTATTCGAATTCCCCCATGAAAACGCCGAAACCAAAGGTATTACCGCAGTAGTGGGCCCCAATGGATCAGGCAAATCAAACGTCAGCGACGCAATTCGCTGGGTTTTGGGTGAGCAGAGCCTCAAGCTTCTTCGTGGCAAAAAATCCGAAGACGTTATTTTTTTTGGTTCAGACAAAAAAGGACGCCTCGGTTTTGCGCAAGTTTCACTTCATTTCAATAACACCGATCATGTATTCCCGGTTGATTTTGAAGAGGTGGTGATAATGCGCCGCATCTACCGAGATGGAGAGAGCGAATATTTACTGAATAACAGCCGTGTGCGCCTTTCCGATATCGTGCTTTTGTTGGCGCAAGCACAATTTGCGCAGAAGAGCTATGCGGTGATTGGGCAAGGCATGATCGAGACGGTGTTGAACGCTCCCCCCGCTGAACGTCGCGATTTTTTCTATGAAGCAACAGGGGTAAAACAGTATCAAATAAAGAAAGATCAGGCTAATTCCAAAATGAAAGCAACCCGCGAGAATCTCGCGCAGGCGCAGATCGTACTCACCGAGCTGGAACCAAAACTCAAATTTTTCAAACGACAAATCGCCCGTCTCGAGCAACGAGAGCAAGTAGAAAAAGAACTACGAGATATCTCCACTGAGTACTATAACGGAGTCTGGAATACCCTTTTCGTCAAAGTAGCCGAGCAAACACAACAAGAGGCACAGCTCACTTCAGAGGGAGTAGGCATTAACACGCGCTACGAAGAGGCACGAGACAGGTTCGCAGCCCTTGAGCAATCGTCCGCCAATGAAGACGCGCTTCGACACAAGGAGCTGCAGGGGCAGTTTCAGGAACTGCAGGCACACCACAACCGTCTCACCTCACAGCGAGCGAGTATCGAAGGCAAACGTCAGGCAGTATTACAGACGAGTGGAGCAACACAGGTAGCATGGCTCGAAAGAAAACAGACAGAGCTCGAAGAAAAAAGAAGCACCCTCCAGCAGGAACGAGACCGATATACCCAGGAGCAGCACGAGAGCCAAGAAAAGCAAGGAACCGCTCAGGAAAACCTTGCAGCAAATGAAGTGCTTCTTATGCAAAAAGAAGAAGCGCGTAGCGACCTCATGGGCAAGGGGGTGAGCATTTCTTTTGATGCAGTGCTTGAAGAATTGCGTACCCTTGCGACAAAACACAGCGAAATCAGTGAAGTACAAGAGAGCGAACCACTCAAAGAACATATAGCATTTTTATATCAAAAACTCCGCGCGCTCATCGATACGATGACGCAGTCAAAACAAGATATTACCCCACAGTTGCGCATGATCGAGGAGGAGATCCGTACCGCGCGCAAGGAGTGCGAACAGGCGCGTCGTACGCTCGAACAGGCGGCGGTTTCGTTCGGAGTAGCGCATGAACGTCTCTCGCGCATCGAGAATACCGAGAAGCAACTCGAAGAGGAGATCGCTGCTATCACGCGAGATGTCGCATATCACTCGACGGAGGACGTGAGCGAAAAAACACGCCTTCTCGACGACGAATCCGCTTCACTACAAGAGAAAATAGCGATATCACAAAGAGATATCGCTGCAAAACAAGAAGAGCTCGGATCGGTATACGGCAAGCAACAGGATATTCGCACCGCACTCCTTACTCTGCAGCATGAAATTGCCCGCATCCAAAAGGAACGCGAGGGAATCATGGGGCGCACAAACACAGTGCAGCTCGAACTTGCTCGCCTCAAGGCACACCAAGAAGATCTCTTGAAAAAGATATTCGAAGAGCTTGCGGTCGCCGAAGATATACAGGCAGAAATCCTAGGAAACACAGAAACACTTCATTCGAGAATGGGATTCTCCCCTACGGCAGTATGCGAAAATACCTATCAGGCAGAGCAGACAATTATGCGTCTCAAGCGTCGTTTGATGGAGATTGGGAGTGTCGACCAAGAAGCACTGACCGAGTACGAAAGCACCAAAGAACGCTTTGAGTTTTTGAACGCTCAGGTCGACGATCTCGAAAAAGCAATCGTGAATTTACAGAAAGCAATCCAGGAGCTCGATAGTATCGTTCGTGAACGGTTTGAGACTGCTATAGAAGCGATCAATAGTTCATTTGGACACTATTTCTCTCATCTATTTAACGGTGGCATCGCAAAAATATCAGTAGTAAGAGGATTTCCTGATACCGGGGAAGAACTTGAGGATGAACAGAACGAGGAAGGAGCTTTGGAAGCAAAAAAGGAGACAGAGAGTGAGATCCGCGAACCAGAAATCCTTGGTGTCGAGGTGTATGCCACCCCCCCAGGAAAGAAAGTGAAGAGCATCACCGTGCTGTCAGGAGGGGAAAAAGCGATGACCGCCGTCGCGCTCATTTGCGCTATTATATCGAACAATCCCTCCCCGTTCGTAGTATTAGACGAGGTTGATGCAGCACTTGATGAGGCCAATGCTCAGCGCTTTGCCCAGATCCTTGCCCAGCTTGCCCACCGCACCCAATTCATCGTGGTTACCCATAATCGCGTGACAATGCATGTGGCCAAAACTATGTACGGAGTCACTATGGGAGAAGACGGGATTTCTCGTGTTGTCGGGATCCAGCTCGACGACATAGAAAAACTCCTTGACAAAAAGCTCCCCATTTCCTAGGATAGAGGAGAACGAGTCGCCTGTGCGCGACACCCCCCAACTATTTTTATATCATTTTCTCTCTATTGTACGCCTATGTTGATGATCCGCTTGGCACGTCGCGGGAAGAAAAATCGCCCATTCTTCCGTGTCGTAGTTTCTGAAAAACACAAAGATATGTTCGGTACTGCCGTTGAAATCGTCGGCCACCTTGATCCATTCAAGGAGCCACGTGAAGTAGTACTAAACAAGGAGCGTGTTCAGTACTGGCTCTCAAAAGGTGCGCAGACTTCTCCTACTGTCCACAATATTCTTGTTGATGAAAAGGTGATAACCAGCGCAAAAATCATCAAGAAAAATGCTAAAAAAGCTGATGATTCCAAGAAATAACATCGTCTGAAACAATTTTGACGATCAGGGCAAAAAAGTGCTATCGTAGATGGGTAACGCTATCATGTGAGCATAGCCAACACGCATGGATGAACAGCGGGACAAAGGTCGAATGAGGCTATCCCCTTTTAGAATTAAATCTCCCTATTTTTCGCGAATAAGGAGATTAGGATGAAACGAGATGGAAGAACGACAACCCGATCAAGAGTTCGTAGAATACATCGTACGAGCCATCGTCGGAAATCCAGACAAGGTGTCCTCTGAGCGCAAAGTCGATGAACGCGGGGTGCTAATAACCCTTCACATTGACCCTTCCGACATGGGATATGTCATTGGAAGAGATGGGCAAACCGCCCGCGCTGTCAGAACACTTCTCAAGATTGTCGGTGCAAAGAATAATGCCCGAGTCAATCTCAAAATTTATGAGCCGGAAGGGTCAATGCGCCCTCGCCGATCCATGGATGAGAGAGGTGCGAGCGACAACGCCTTGATGGATGACGACCTGAAGATATAGATTTTTATAACGTACACAAAACCCCGCATTGTGCGGGGTTTTGTGTATAAAAGAGCCTAGAAACCTCATTGATATATGCAATTCGATATTCTTACTATATTCCCCCACATATTCGACTCTTACTGCGATGAAAGCATGATGAAGCGTGCTCGCGCACAAGGAATTATCGCCGTAGAGTCGCACGATATTCGCTCCGCAACCACCGATTCTCATAATACTGTCGATGACTCACCCTACGGAGGAGGCCCTGGGATGGTACTGAAGGTCGAGCCAATTATCGCTACTTTACGCTCTATTACAAGAAAAAGCCGCTCAAAAGTGATACTCCTCTCTCCTCGCGGAAAGCAATTCACCCAAAAAGACGCTGCCCGCCTTTCCCTTGAGGACCAGCTGATTTTCATTTGCGGTCGCTATGAGGGAATTGACGAAAGAGTAGTGACCTACATAGATGAAGCCTACTCAGTAGGGCCATACGTGTTGAGCGGCGGAGAACTCCCTGCGATGGTGATCATTGAGGCGGTTTCACGACATATTCCAGGGTTTTTGGGCAAGGAGGACTCATTACGAGAAGAGACATTTTCCGAGACGGTTCCTTACGAATATCCACAGTATACGCGCCCTGAATTCTTTGAGGATATGGTAGTTCCCGAGGTGCTTCTCAGTGGAAATCACGCCGAGATCACCGCATGGAGGAAATCTCAGGCAAAACCGATCACGATTTCAAAAGAAAAAACCGAAGGCAAGGGTGTGAATGAATAGTGCACTTTTCCTTATATTTTTCCCCTTGACAGCATTCTAGACTTGTATTATTCTTCTAACGCGATCATTGACAGTCAAAAAGCGATAGAGACCACATGAAAGAAAAGCAATTTTCTCAAATGGTTCTTTCCGTCAAAAAAGTATAGTAGAGTCAACTCAAACTATTAATAAGAGTTTGATCCTGGCTCAGGATGAACGCTGGCGGCGTGTCTAAGGCATGCAAGTCGAACGAGCGTATATGCGTAGCAATACAAGTATATGCGAGTGGCAAACGGGTGCGTAACACATTGGTAACCTACCTCAAAGATCGGCATAACCTTCCGAAAGGAAAGCTAATTCCGGATGTGATCCATTTTCGAAAGAAGGTGGATGAAAGGAGCAATCCACTTTGAGAGGGGCCTATGGCTCATCAGCTAGTTGGTAAGGTAATGGCTTACCAAGGCTACGACGAGTAGCGGGTGTGGGAGCATGACCCGCCTCACAGGGACTGAGACACTGCCCTGACTCCTACGGGAGGCTGCAGTCAAGAATTTTCCTCAATGGACGAAAGTCTGAAGGAGCGACGCCGCGTGCAGGAAGAAGCTCTTCGGGGCGTAAACTGCTTTTGCAAGGGAATAAATATTGAATGTACCTTGCGAATAAGGACCTGCTAAACTCGTGCCAGCAGCAGCGGTAATACGAGTGGTCCAAGCGTTATCCGGTCTTATTGGGCGTAAAGGGTCCGCAGGCGGCCCGACAAGTCTTTTCGTTAAATCCTGGTGCTCAACATCAGGACTGCGTGAGAAACTGTCAGGCTAGAGGCTGGGAGAGGTACGTGGAATTGCCGGTGTAGCAGTAAAATGCGTTAATATCGGCAGGAACACCAAAGGCGAAGGCAACGTACTAGAACAGTTCTGACGCTCAGGGACGAAAGCGTGGGGAGCGAAGGGGATTAGATACCCCCGTAGTCCACGCTGTAAACGATGGATGCTAGGCATTGGGAGTATCGACCCTCTCAGTGTCGTTTAACCAAGCTAACGCGTTAAGCATCCCGCCTGGGAACTACGGCCGCAAGGCTAAAACTTAAAGGAATTGACGGGAACCCGCACAAGCGGTGGAGCATGTGGTTTAATTCGACGATAAGCGAAAAACCTTACCAGGGCTTGACATCCCGAGAATTTTTTGGAAACAGAAAAGTGCCCGCAAGGGAGCTCGGTGACAGGTGCTGCATGGTCGTCGTCAGCTCGTGTCGTGAGATGTCGGGTTAAGTCCTTCAACGAGCGCAACCCTCATCTTGTGTTAAATGTACACAAGAAACTGCCTGGGTCAACCAGGAGGAAGGCGAGGATGACGTCAGATCAGCATGGCTCTTACGCCCTGGGCAACACACGTGCTACAATGGCAGCTACAATGGGACGCCAAGCAGTAATGCGGAGCAAATCCTACCAAAGGCTGCCCCAGTTCGGATTGAGGGCTGAAATTCGCCCTCATGAAGCCGGAATCGCTAGTAATCGTGGGTCAGCACACCATGGTGAATACGTTCTCGGGTTTTGTACACACCGCCCGTCACGCCAAGAGAGTCGGTAATACCTGACGTGGCTCGTTCGAGCATCTAAGGTAGGATCGATGATAGGGGCGAAGTCGTAACAAGGCACCGGTAGCGGAAGCTGTCGGTGGATCACCTCCTTTCTAGGGAGAAAATCGTGAATCCTATTTATAGGGTTCACACTCGCCGGTCGATGTCTTCTTCGGAAGACAAAATTGGAAAGATTTAGGTCTCCTATCGCTTTTTGACTGACAGTGATTACACTCTGTCCCCGCCCCCGTGGCGGGGATTTTGTTTGCAAAACTGAGATCCCTGCAAAATCGCGCCTTTTTGCTTCACGGGCACCCGATCGAATCCATTCAACGTATAAGTATACGTTTCCTAGATTTCGACAGCCCGTTCAACAAAAATTCATCGATTTTTCAGGGATCTCTCTTGCAATATTGGGGAAATACGCTAATCTATAAAGGCATTCTTTATTTCATAATACGGGCGTATAGCTCTCCGCCGGCTGGCGGATGGTTAAGAGCTCACACGGGGGCGTATAGCTCAGTTGGTTAGAGCGTCACACTGATAATGTGAAGGTCCCTGGTTCGAATCCAGGTACGCCCACCAGAAACACTTGTATGGCAAACACTATCGCTACCCTCAAGCAGATCGGCTTCCTTTCTC
>JAHFHK010000030.1 GCA_023246955.1 Candidatus Uhrbacteria bacterium | reverse complement strand
TACCCCACCGATACCATCTACGGAATCGGATGCAATGCCCTGAATAAGAACAGTATTGAAAAACTACGCATTTTAAAACAGCGAGTGACGAAACCCTTTTCCATTATCGCCCCATCAAAAGAGTGGATTATCGAACATTTTCTAATATCTTCAGAAATACCCGACACACTCCCTGGCCCCGTTACGCTCATCCTTACCCCCAGAGACCTCAATGAATTCCCTTTGGCCCAACTACACCCCGACGGCAAGACATTAGGAGTACGCATACCCGATCACTGGTTTAGTACAATCATTGCGCAAGCAAATATCCCCTTCGTAACCACGTCGGTCAATCTTTCGAGCGAACCAAACATGGTGCAATATGAGGACATTCCGCCATCATTCCTCGACGCAGTAACATACTGTATATACGAAGGGCCCATCGATGGAACCACGAGCACAAAACTCGATTACAGTGCGCACCATGAATAATACCAAAAAAGAACCATAAAAAAGAAGCGCCGTTTAGACGCTCCATGGAAATTTATTTTCCTAATAATTTCTGATAGTTCTTGAGAAGCTTTCTGGTTAATGGATTAGTATCCCTTGTCATAAACTCCTCAATAGTCACAGACGCACCCTTCTCATAAAGATCAAGTAACTTGCCAAGATCCGCACCCAGCAAATCCAGAGCCTTGATGATCTTCAGCGGGTCTGTAGATGACGCTCTTTTCGTAAGAACGATATCCTTTCCTCCGGCAACCGACGTCCCCACCGTTCCGGTATAACACCAGATAGGGGGATTAATCATGCCCCCGGAATCACGACAATCAAAATGCTTGTGAATCATCACGGATAAGGCTTTTGCGATCTCAGCATCGGACGCAGCATAGCCGTAACCGCTCGATAGAGTAAAAGAACCAACAAATAGCGCAGAGAGAAAAATATTTCTCATTCTAGGTATATTCCTTTTCTGAAGTGATATACATACAAATATCACAAAAAATACCACTTGTCAACCCAGGCGCCAGGGACATAAAAACAGAGCCATGCGGCTCTGTTTTTTGGAACAAATACCTTACGCCACCTTCGTCGAACCAAGAGGATGCCACGTATCAAGCCGTATCTCAGGAGTCGGTGTTGCAATACGCCCACACGCAGCAGCGACCGCAAGAGCCGCCTTTAAGCAATGATATTCCACGGTAAAATCATGCGTCCCCGCACACCATGTATCGGGACACTCTATCTCTTTGGCGAGGATATCTTCGGGACGCATCCACGCTAGTGCATCAATCTCTCCTGGCTGCGGTATCATTTCGGCGATATCCCTATCAAGAAGGACGACATACTCCTTCACCCAGAGGTGACTAGACTCAATCTTGGTAGTTCGCCAAGGAATAATACTATTCTCGGGGACAGCGATACCAATCTCTTCTTCGAGCTCCTTCTGCGCGTTCGTGTCGTACGTCTCGCCGACCGCTACATGCCCGCCAAGGTGAGTGGACCACACACCAGGCATACGCTCCTTTTCCATAGCTCTCTGGTGACACAGCACTTCGCCATGACGATTGAGTACATACACATTCGTCGAACGGCACCATAATCCATTCTCAATAACAGTACTGCGCAATTCTACCTCGCCGGTGTGAGTGTTCTTTTCCGAACATACTATTGCTAATTTTTCCATACAAAAAATCAAAGAAATCGCTTTTGTCCGCAGACAAAAACAATAGAATCTTTTAAAACATGAATAAGAGACATACTTGTCTCAAGGTATCCCGCTAGTTCATAGACGAGTTTGAGCCGCTGAACGACCCAAACCCTAGATCAGAACCCGCTTGTATCTTGAGGCAAATAAATCACAAGAGAGCATACCACAGCCCTATCGGTTTGTAAAGAGGATAGTTGGCATAAAGGTATTTTCTATCCCTTACCCAAACAGACTCGGCTGCGCATCGCCGGTTTTCTCGGTAGATCCCTTCTTTGCAGACTTTTTCGCCAAAGTGCCCTTTGCCGCGCGAGCAGCCTTCGCAGGCGCATGTGCCAAAGCAGACAGTGCAGACAATGAAGGTGATTCGCCACCCACCGACCTCCCTGTCATCTCGCTCAGCACCTCTCCAGAGGCCTTCCTGTACGCACAGTAGTCGCATTCGTCCCCTGGCGAAGGCAACGCATCTGCATCGAGACACACCTTCATTTCTTTCAGTGTCTTCTCAATCCATCCATCATCACCCATATACGGAATGAGTTTCACTCGAAACTCCAACTTCCCATCAAAAGCAGCCAAGTCTGTACGCCCATTCACATACACAAAATATCCCGTGGCCGAAACCGTAAAGCCACTACGACGCAAGAGCCATTGATACACCTCCATCTGCCGCTTGTACCCTATTTGCCATGGCGCATCGAGCGTCACCTCCGCTTCCTTGGCGGTAGACTTGTAATCAACAACAATCAGCTCTTTCGCCGGATTAATCCAAATATCATCGACGGCACCCGTAACGATAAACTGCGTAGGCTCGTGATGATAGCGGATGCCTTTAAAATTCTCACGCCACTCATCCATCATCACATGCGCAAAGGGAACCGCGTCGAGTCCATATGTAGCCAAAAGCGGATGCTGACTTTGCGCAGCACGATGAATATCAAATTCTTTTTTCAACAAAGTATCAACCGCCGAGTTCAGCGAAAAAGGAAATCCCGGCGGACGCCCTACCCCCAACCGACGATCCATATAAAAACAACGAGGACATTCGATGAACAGATCAATCTTCGAACGACTCACCGCAAAAGGAGTTCGTGAATGCGGAGAATACAGCCGAGTAGTTTTACGCGCAGTATAGTATTGGGACATAGAGAATATAGTTCCCTATCATCAAAGCATACGTACGTAAAAAAAGAAACCACCGTATTACGGTGGCTCCTATTCTAGCGTCCTAGTTATGCTCGCTCTTCCTCGGTATACACATCCTCGTAATCCGACTTCTTATACTCGAACATCTCTTCTGCAGTAAAGAATCGTGCGATTTCCGCCTTTGCGTTCTCGACACTGTCGGATGCGTGGATGATATTGCATGCGATACTCATCGCAAGGTCACCACGAATCGATCCCGCATCAGCAACACGTGACTTTGTAATCCCGCAGAGAATGCGCACCGCCTGCACGACCTCAAGTCCTTCCCAACACATAGCGATCACCGGCGAGCTCTTCATGAACGCCTCAACACCGGGGTAAAAATCCTTGTCCGCAATATGCGCATAGTGCTCGCGCAAGAGTGCCTCATCGAGACGCATCATCTTCATTGCAACGAGCTTCAATCCTTTCTTTTCAAACCGCGTCGTCACTTCACCAACGAGACTGCGCTGAATGGTATCGGGCTTGAGAAGGACAAACGTACGTTCTTCTTTGAATTGCATAAGCGCAATGTAAGTATGAATAAAATAGTATGGGTATGTTATGGGCTCACAGTAAAGGTCTTTCCATCTGTCTTCACCTCAATATCTCCTAGAAGATCCGTACGGTAGATGGGAATATGATGCTGCGTGAGCCGATCGAGAAGCTCTTTGTGGGGGTGACCATACCGGTTATTCTTCCCATCGGAGATCAGTGCAACGTCGGGAGTCATCGCATCCAAAAAGGCGTCCGAGCTCGAATATCGACTTCCGTGGTGCCCTGCTTTGAGAACCTCAACATCCAGAGGATCCCCATCAGCAAGCATCTCCTTCTCGATATTTTCCCCTGCATCCCCCGTAAACATAAAGTCTATTGTATCGAACTGGAGTGTAGCAACAATCGAGGAATCATTCAAGTCATCGACCTTCTTGCCATGAAGATCCTCTATAGGGGCTAAAATATGCATGCTCACTCTCTCGCCAAAATCATACACCTTACCCCGATGCACATAATCTATGGGTATATGCTGTTGTTCTATGAGACGCAAAAATTCCGAATACGTTTCACTCTGTGCCACCACCCCTGTCAACGCTACACGCTCTACATGATAATCAGAAAGAAGATTGACGAGCCCATGCACATGATCTTCATGAGGATGCGTGAGGATAAGAAGAGCAATATTGCGGTCGTAAAAAGGAACCTTGCGCGAAACCTCTGCACTAAAATCATCACTCGGTCCACCATCGATTACGATAGTCTGTTGTCCAGGCGTGCGGATAACAATGCCGTCCCCCTGTCCTACATCCAAAACATCCACTGCCATACCATCTGTTTGGCGCGCGAAGGTAGACCACGAAACGACAAAGAGGATAGCACACACGGCGAGGATACCTGCAGCCAGTCGAGAAAAGAGGGTGATACGTTCAGGGGATTGCATGAGGAGAGAAGGGGGGCGGTCACAGACGCGACCTTATGCTCTATTCAGGTGCCTCCCGAAAGAGAGGCAAAAACAAAACGATCTTGCGATAACGAGCGTCGTACCAGCTCATTCATCACCTCAAAACGTGTCTGCGAATCAGGCGCACCGATCACAAACGCAAACACTTCACGCCTGTCTTGATGCGCACGCACCGCCAAGTTGTAGCCTGACTCATCGATATATCCCGTCTTTCCCGCATCGAGCATAGGAAGTACGCGTACGAGATAGTCGGTATTAGCAATTACGATTTTTCTGCCCGTTTTTTTCTCCGTAAAACGATACTCTTTTTGCTTTGTCGCAAGACGAATTGCATCACGTCCAAATGCTTCACGAGCCAAATGTTCATAATCAACGAGCGGGGCGACGTTCCCCGACTTCAATCCTGTCGTATCGACAAAAACCGTCGAAGACATACCGAGCATGCGTGCTTTTTCATTCATCCCCTTCACAAAATCTACTTCAGACATACCCGTGCTACGCACCAATGCTTTTACCGCATCATTTTTGGATCCCACAAGCATAGCGTTCCATAGATCACGCGTACGCATCTGATCTCCTACTTTCAAAGGAATATTCGCAGGAGGGGCAAGATCTTTTGATGAAACAGTAACCACTTTGTTCATGTCGATCTTCTGATCCAAAAGAACAAGAGCAGTCATAAGCTTCGTAAGGCTTGCGAGCGGCACAACGCTTGTATCATTTTTCGCCAAAAGTACTCCACCGAATTCCCCATCCACAACGAGTGCTGCACGCACTGGCATCGCATCGAGATCGATACTCCCATCTTTACTGATCCATGGCTTACGAATCAGTACCGCCAAGTTCGCTCCAGAAAAAGGAATCTGCCCGCGCAACACTGTACCCGATCGCGTAGTCGGCACCGTCTTCCATATTTTTTGTGTCGTATCAAAAAAAGCAATCACCGCCGTGCGATCAAACAATTTTTGCATCCCAAAACTCACGAAGAACGGTTTTGTAATATCGGATGGAGATACTCCCGCAACATCATACCGATATACATCTGACGCAAGAGTATGAGTTTTTGCCGTAGGAAAATTCACAATCCCCTCTTCTTTACCAAAAACACGAACCACAGACAGGGAGGCGGAAGAAACCTTCAGCCCCTTTTCGGCAATCCGAATCGCACACTCCTCATCTTCACTCACCACAAGCACGCCACTGCTGGTATACGCGGCATGAGAGGGGATATGCGTGCCAGTTTCAGCAGCATACGAAGGAGCCCCTAACGCAAAGACGCCGAGAAGCCCGAATATGATAATAGCGATAGGAATGGCTTTTTTCATAGCAGTTTTTTGTACTATACCAAATCGCACGAACAAAGCAAGGATCCCATACCCAATCAGAACAATCCATATACCACTTCCTTTCATACTCACGGCCATTGCCGCCCACGGAAAACCAGCACACCATCGCGTCACTCCCTCCATGAAGGTCAAAGTAATAACAAGAGGCCATGCAAGAACCTGCGCAAGCGTTATAGCCCATCCTCCTAAGGGTACCAAGATAAGTGACGTAAGCATAATAACGGCTCCATACGCCATCACCGCAGGGACCAGAGGCACCACAATAATATTCGCCAAAGGGGCAACAAACGATATCTTCCCAAAATTATATGCCGTATACAGTGTTGTAAAAAGAAGCGCAGAGAAATTCTGTATGGTCAATTCCTGCATGCCCCCCTTTTCAGGAATCCAAGAAAAAAATCTTCCCACCATGTCCGGTCCATAAATCATCCCGACGGTCGCAAGAAACGAGAGGTGAAATCCCGCATCATAGAGAAGAATATACGGATTAGAGAGAATCATCATCGCCGAAGCAAGTAACAGCCCGTTAACGGCACCCGATCGCCGACCAGTGGCAGTAGCAAGGAGCGCACACACTCCCATAAGCGCAGCGCGAATCGACGCCGATGAAAATCCTGTAAAAAGAATAAACAGCACAATCCCCCCAAGGAGTACAAAAAACTTTCCCTTCCGACGAAAAGGCAAAAACCGCGCGAGTATCCCCATTACACTGATAACAATTGCAATATTAAACCCAGAGATCGCAACGATATGGGTCAATCCCGCACGAGAAAATGCCGTTTGTAATTCTTCGGGAATAGAAGAGCGCACACCGATAATTATCCCCGCCAAGAGACTCGCATGCGGCTCCCCCATCACCACGCGAAGACTGTTCTGTATACTATCCTTAAAAGCATACAGCCCCGTCAGCACCACATTTCCTCGAGATGATGCAACACGCTTGATGGTAGGTTTTTGACACACCGTCGTTACGCCGAATTGCTTCAGATAGTTCTCATAGGAAAAACTTTCGTCCGCAAAAGGTTGTGCAAGAGTACAGCGCACCTCTATCACATCACCATAATTATAGAGCGGATACGAAAATGTTTTTGCCATTACAACACGCCCCACATATACCCCTTGTGTCGCGCGAATGATAAATCGCTGCGCTGATGATCCCCGATCAACTTCTGAAATAATTATCCCTTCGAACGTCTGTTCACTATTCTGCGCAGGAATAAATGGATCCTGAGAAAGAAACGTCTTCGCAAAATCTATACGCGCCATGCCAATACAAAAAAAGAGCGTAATCAACGCCCCCGTCCGCATCCACATATACGATCTTCCCCACACCGCCACAACACCGCTCACGAGACCAACACAGTACAAAAAAAATAGGGGAGTCGCGTACCATTCCCCTATAATAATTCCCAGACATAATGCTCCTATGATACCTGCCCTCCGCATCATAGTATATTTCTATCCATTTAAGAGCCAATGCCCAAACCGTTTCTCTGGCCCGAGACTGTCGAACAAAAGTCTATTTTCTTCCCGTGCCTTTTTCACCGCCGGATCACGCATTACCGCGATCATCGTTGCGATACCTTCAGAGAGGGAAGTCTTTGGCGACCATCCGAGGCGACTCTTTGTTTCGCTATAGTCGATACAGCTATGCATCACGTCTCCTTTTTTTGCAGGACCATATTTTTTTTCCATATTGATTCCTGTAGCGCTGACGAGCATATCAAAGAGATCGTTCACCGATGTTCGCGTTGCAGTCCCCACGTTATAAATCCCGTGAGCACCGACCCGCATCGCACGAATAAAGGCATCAACGCAGTCATCAACATACACAAGATCACGCGTCTGCTCTCCGTCGCCATTAATAATCGGCTGCTGCCCACTCAAAAACTGCTTCGTGAACAACGATATAACGCCACATTCTCGACTTGATTCCTGGCGAGGACCATAAATATTCGCAAGACGCAACGCAACAAAATCAAGCCAATATGCTTCTTGCGCAAAACGAAGCTGCACCTCAAAACTCAACTTTGAATATCCATACGGAGAAACAGGAGCTGCTGGGTGACTGATGAGTGAAGCGTGTTCATGAGCAGGAAGCTCTCCATAAATAGAACCTCCCGAGGAAGCAAAGAGAATTTTTTTAACTTTAAAACGTACACAATTTTTCAAAACGTTCAAACTCCCGACAATATTCACGTCAGAATCAAGGAGGGGATCGAGCACCGAAAGTCGGGGATCCATCTGCCCTGCTAAGTGGATGACATAATCAGGACGTTCCATCTCAAACACACGATGCAACTCAGGATCGCGAATATCCATCTGATAAAACCGACATAAATCCTCACGACGGAGCACTTTTGGATTGATTTGCTCGGAACGACCGGCATATAAGTTATCCACAACGATGACTGGGTACCCTTCGGCAACCAGTCTATCAACGAGGTGCGATCCGATAAATCCCGCACCCCCTGTAACCAATATTTTCGTATTATACATTCCCGTGTTCCTTTATATAACGAAGATGCGCATCGATAAACGGCATAAGATCACCGTCCAGCACATCCTGCACTTCCTGTGTCTCCACGTCCGTACGATGATCTTTTACCATTTTGTAGGGATTTAGTACATAGGAGCGAATCTGGTTCCCCCATGCCGCCTCACTATACTCCCCTCTCAATTTCTTTTTTTCGGCGCTCAACGCTTCTTGAGATTTTTGGTGAAGCTTTGCTGCCAGATAGCGCATCGCCGACTCCTTATTCTGTAATTGTGATCGTTCATTCTGGCACTGCACCACAATTCCCGTAGGAATATGAGTAATACGCACTGCGGAATCCGTCGTATTCACGCCCTGTCCCCCTTTACCTGATGCACGAAACACATCGATACGAATATCATCGGACTTAATAACCACATCCTTCCCCTCTCCGATATCAGGCAATGCTTCAACGAGCGCAAATGACGTATGCCGCAAGCCTTCCGCATCAAAAGGAGAAATACGCACTAGGCGATGCACCCCATGTTCCGCCTTGAGATATCCGTACGCATAGAATCCCTCAACCGAAAGCAGCACACTCTTAATCCCCGCTTCCGCTCCCTGCTGTTCATCGAGTATCGTCACCTTCCAATGCATCTGTTCACAAAATCTCCCATACATACGCAACAATATCTGCGCCCAATCCATCGCATCGACTCCTCCAGTCCCCGCATGGATAGCGAGAAGACATGATCGATCGTCATACTCCTCGGTAAAAAGAAGCACGCGCTCAAGCTCAATAAATCGTTTTTGTAATTCATCAAAATCCTTCCGAAACGATACCTCATCATGCGCCTCGGTCTGTGTTGCGAGATCGTACAGAACCTCGCTATCACCCTTCAGTGAATCCCAATCGTGAAGCAACGTCTTCTTGTGTGCGCATTGCTGGCTTATCTCACGAGCTCGATTTTGATCATCCCAAAAATCTGGCTCCGCCATCTGCTGCTCACATACTGCTATTTCCTGTCCCAGCCGTTCTGGGTCAAAGTAACCTCCATCCCGCGAGAACACGCTCGCGTAACTGGGCACTTTGTTCGACCAACTCGTGCATATCGTTTATTTAACCTCCTTAAACTCTTCGAGCGTCACCGAAACCTCCTTCTCGACACCCTTCGACAAAACCTTGAGTTTAATAGTATCACCGGGAGAAAGCTGACTAATCTGGCTCACAAGAGTATGTGTAGTATCGATTTTGGTGCCATTAAGACTCAGAATAATATCCCCATCAAGCAGGCCCGCCTTTTGCGCAGGACTTCCTGCCACGACACCCATTTCCCCTTTAGTGGCATCACCATCAATCAGTGCTCCATAATCTACACTCAGATTATTCTTCTTTTTTATGTCAGAATTGACAAGAACATACCGCACCCCGAGCCATGGACGAACAATTTTCCCATACTTCTTCACGCTGTCAATGGATTTCTTCGCTACATTGATCGGAATAGCAAACCCAATGGATTGCCCTTCGCGATTGACCGCCGTATTCATACCAATCACCTGTCCCGCAAGATTCAGCAAAGGCCCTCCTGAGTTTCCTGGATTAATGGCAGCATCCGTCTGAATTGCTTCAGAGATAAGCTCTGAATCCCCATTCCCATCTCCCGCCTGGACCATGCGATTGATTCCACTCACTACGCCTCTCGTCACGGTATTCTTGTATTCCCCGAGACTATATCCGATTGCAATCACCGTCTGCCCATTACTGATAGACGAAGAATCACCGAGTTCGAGAGGAGAGAGACCGGTTGCCTCAATTTTAATGAGTGCAAGATCGTTCACGGTATCCTTTGCAAGAACTTTTGCCTTATATTCCTTCTCATCACTCGTGATAACGGTGTACTCAGCCTCATCATCAGAAACCACATGCCGATTCGTGAGAATCAACCCATCTGAAGAGATAATAAATCCCGATCCACCGCCAATCTGCTGTATCTGTGGAGGAGTGACAGGCGCCTTCTCTCCTGGCTTGAGCGCAGGAGCTTTCGGAGCCACAGGAATACCAGAAGGAAACCCGAACTGGAAGAAGTCATCAAAAGGAAAAGGATTCGCGCCAGTATTGCCCGAAAGTTTTGAAATATCTTTTGAAATGAGAATACTGACTACCGAAGGGGATGCACGCTTCACTACATCCACAGTCGCAGACTCCTCCTCCACCTTTATAACCCCATTTTTTTCGTCTAATTCTTTTGCAAGAGGCGAAGGTATGCTCGCAAGCCAAGGAAGAGTAATGCCCGTCTTTTGTGAAAGTACCGGCAAATATATCGTCCCCAGCACTCCCCCTGCCGCCCCCAATACCGAACCAAACACAATAGCAACGAGAGTCACGATAACCAATGCGGTAACAAAAGTCCCACGAGAAATTCCTTTTGGTTGCACCAATGATGTGTGTTCCATATCGCAAAAATTAATTACGAAATTTCTAAAATAACTAGGATCGACGGAGGGCACCCATAGCACGCTGCGACTGCATATCATCGATCGTCTTTGCAAGACCCTCATCAAGGAGCACGACAGGGAACCAACCCAATTCATCCCGCGCGCGAGAAATATCAGGAATCGCCTCGTGTGATACCCATGCCGCATACAATTCATTCTCAACACCCCGAGAAGACACCACTTCAACCGAAGACGAAGAATTCGTAATCGTTTTTATACGCGCCGCGACCTCCTCGAGAGTATAGGCAGTCGATGTTCCCCCATTGAGAACCTGAAACCCCTCATACTGCATAGCCTTTTCCAAAAGATTCACGGTATCAGTAACATAGCATGGGGCAATACGAGAGATCCCTTCAGGAACTTTCATCGGCTGCCCCGCGAGTGCCTGCATAATGAGTGTCGGTATCATACGCCCATCATCAGGGGTAAGATGCGGGCCATACGCTCCGAAAAGCCGTACAATGGTCGCATCGAGACTGAACTCCTGACGATATGCATGAATGAGATTTTCTCCCGCACGTTTGCTCTCCGCGTACCAATTAAGCTTGTGAGAAAAATCACAGTGCCCGACATAATCCTCAGTGATACCTTTTGTGCGATCAGCAATGTCTCCATATACACGCATATCTGATCCGAAAACGACGCGAGCATGATAGCGTACCGCCAGATCAAGAATGTATTTCGTCCCCATTTCTGCAACCGCTTGGGCCTTGACGGGATGTGCTAAATACTGAGCAGGGGAAGCGGGACAGGCCAAGTGATAGATCTGCTGAACGCCGACAAATGCAAGACGAAAGCGCTCAAGCTCTTTGAGATCCTCAAACTGCAAAGGCTGGGTAATATCATGACGAATGAATTCAAAATTCGGATGTGCAAGAAGGTGATGGATGTTTGCCTCACTCCCCGTACTGTAATCATCAACACAGATAACATGCGCACGATCAAGAAGACTTTCACATAAATGCGATCCAAGAAATCCCGCCCCGCCCGTTACCAATACGTTGGGCAAATCAAA
>JAHFHK010000029.1 GCA_023246955.1 Candidatus Uhrbacteria bacterium | reverse complement strand
TATACTCGCGGTACGCTCATCGATAGATCGCTGTTCGAGACGCGTATCGGTCGCGTGGATGGTGCGCGTCGATATGATGTCTGGGTATAGTATCCCGAATGTTAGTGCTATCACGAACGCTATTCCTGTTGCAGCCCCTATGATCGATCGCACTGCCTTGTGCCCTATCGAATACAGACCCGTCACCGTGAGTACTCCTATTCCCGCGATCACGGCACTCCGCGAAACACTCACGAAGATACTCGCTACCGCCAGAATATATGTTGCCCATAGCCCGAGGCGTGCTGTTTTCTTTTTTTGTGAAACTAGCACTGACAGTGCAATCCCGGTTGCCGCAGCCGCCCATGCGCCGAGAATATTCGGATGAGGAAAAATACCGTAGGCACGCAGCACCCTCCCGCGACTCGTTGCGATCACTGAATCACCGAGGCGTACCGTATCATGTGCAGCAATGCCGAGGAGCTTTGTCGCCCATACTTCTTGCAGACCCCACTGCGCGAGCGCGAGGAGAAATACTGGCACGAGTCCCGCGAGAATCCAGACTCCTACGCGTCGCCATTCATATCGTGAGATAAGCAGCCACCATGCGGCGAACCATATCACCCAGCGAGCGATGTGCATTGCCACCAGAAATGGAAAGTGACTTGTCGCAATCATGAGCACCGCGATGACGAGCGCAGGAATCCCCCATCGCAGAGCTCCGTATTTCTTTTGCGAAGAGATTATATCTCTCCCTGCCACGAGCACGAACATCAGCGCAACGATGTCGCTCGCATATAGTGCGATCGTCCCATATGCCCACACTCCTTCACTGCCCGGCAGCTGCCCAGGTGTGATGATATATACCGTGCCCCACGTCACCATGTAGCACAACAGTATCCCAAGTGAACGCTCGATTCGATCCAGAATGTTATTTTTGAAAAATTCCCATTGCATACAATGTCTCATACCATGCATCACGTTTTGCCGCTCGATTGTCTCGTGGATGGAATTTCATCCCTGTGTCTGTTATCACCACTGATGTATCTTTGTTCATTCTTTCTCCGAGGACGTCGGGGAGGAGTGCGAGCTGTAATCGCTTCAGGATATACTGTGCCCCATCACCGAGTACACCGCCAAAAATCCACTCTGCTATTTTCCTCACCACCGATGCGAGCCATGATATATAAACATCGCGATATGGGTGAGTTATGACCGAGAGGCGCAGCGGAATTACTTTCTCAAGCCATGTATTTTCTTTAAAGAATGCTTCGTACACCCCTCCTGTATCGTAGAGCGGATAAAAATGCGAAAGCCATTGGATGAAATGTATGTCGACGCGATCGGAACCAGGGAGAATATACCGTTCGAGAGAAAGCGCATCTTCACTCGCGTACAAACTCAAACATATACTGTCGCGCATTCGTCCTCGTGCGGGTCTGAGGCCGAGGACCTGCATGATCGATGCCGACCAAAACCGCACCCACCAGAGTCGATGAGGTGCACTCACTATGAAAAGATCGATATCACTTTCCTCGTGTGCGAAGGAGAGTGCGACGTCGTTGCATACTGTGACCATGCGCACGAATGGGATATGCCCGATGAGTCTTGCAGCACGACGGGCGCGTTTCCATTTGCGGATTGTGATGGTGTTTCTCTTGAGACGGGTTTCGACTTTTTCCTGTACCTTGGTGAGTGCGTACATACCCACGTGACTTTGTATCTGTTCTTTTTCAACGAGAGTGTCCAATGCTTCTTGCATTTCAGAAATTGTTGTGGGGGTATTATAAAAAACACAGTAGCGGCTCAGCTCCAGTAGTGTAAGTGGGTACCCCAACGAGTCATAATAGGCTAGGGTTGCGCGAAGAGAATCGGACAGGGGAAGAGGGGGCATACAATTGACATATGGCAGCTATCGGTCTATACTCTACAGTATCGCTGGAAAGTACGGTAGAGGCACCTCGGCGCTATTCACCACCCCTTTAACGGCGTTTTTTCATGAAACATCTCCTTATCAGCATAGCTATCGGGCTTTTCCGGATGCTCACTGCGGTACAAAAATTCATCGTTCGCTTTCTTCGCTTTATTGGAAAAGTGCTGTGGTGGCCTTTGGCGAAGATTGCTCATATACCCCTGTTTCTCATATATTCCCTCCATCTCAAAACGCGATTTCGTCTCGCGTCTTTGGGGATTCATATCAAAAATCCGTTTCTCTACCCTTTTGTCAGTAATAGCTTTGGCTTCTTTGTTATCGGTATCCTTGTCGTGGGGGTTTCTATCGCCAATCTTTCGCTCCAGGAACAGAATGCCGATGTTCTCGCGCCGACTAAACTCCTCGCGTATTACGTCGTGAACGAGGATAACTCTATCTTCGTCGAAGATTCCCTTGCTTCTCTCGAGCAGGGTACTAATGAATATATTCCCCGTAGCGGAGTTCGCGCTGATTATACTGATAACGGGTCGGGCGTGCCTGAGGGTGCTGCGTTTGGTGATATTGCCCAGTCTACGGGGGCGCTCATTAAGCCTGTCATTCCCGGCACCACTACGCTTCCTCCCGAGACGAACGGGATTCGTGGATATGTCGTCAAAGATGGCGACACGCTTTCAAGTATTGCAAAGCAGTTTGGACTAAGTCCTGATACCCTGTCGACGGCAAATAGCATCGGTGCCAATGCCCCCTTGCGTGTCGGCAGACAGCTCACTATCTTGCCGGTGGACGGTATCCTCTATCGTGTGCAGCACGGGGATACTCTCATTCATATCGCCGATTACTACAATGCAGACATTGAGGAGATTATTGCACAAAATAGCCTTGCGGGCGTTGATGATCTTCGTTCCGGAGAAGTTATCGTACTTCCTGGCGGAGAAATTCCGGAGCGCAGTAGCGCCGTCGCAAAAGCCAAACCCAAGAGCGTCCTCTCGAGCATTACGAATATTTTTAGCCCAAAACCAAGGGAAAAATCTCCCGAAAGTATCGGCAAGACTATCGCGGGATTTATATGGCCTACCTCCGCACGACGCATCACACAATACTTTAGCTGGGTCCATACTGGTGTCGACATCGCGGGGCCTATCACGAACAAGATCTATGCTGCGGGTGACGGCGTTGTCGTTATCGCCGCGTCAGGCTATAACGGGGGATATGGAAATACGGTTGTTATCGATCATGGCAACGGAAGAAAAACTCGCTATGGGCATGCGAGCAGGCTCTTCGTCCACAAAGGTGACCGTGTATCACGAGGGGATGTTATCGGTATGGTGGGAACTACCGGACACTCTACTGGCCCCCATCTCCACTTTGAACTTCTCGTGAACAACAAGCGCGTCAATCCATTGAGCGCGATTCGCTAATCATGAAATCATTGCTTCTTGTTTTTTGCGATATTGGAGCGCCTCGAGGATGTGTATTTTCTCTATGGTAGCGGCATTGGCGAGGTCGGCAATCGTCTGTGCGATCTTGAGTGCGCGGGTATATCCTCGTGCTGAAAGGCCCATCTTCTCTGCCGCAGTAACCGCGCGTATCTTCGCGTCTTCTTCTATTGCGAGCGCTATACATTCTTTTCCGGAAAGCGCTCCATTCTCTTTTCCTTGTCGTTTCACCGCGTGATCACGGGCTGCCATCACCCTCGCCTGAATCACTGCTGAATCTTCGCTCGTGTGGGGTGCATAGATTTCTTCAAGTGCTATCCGCTCTACGTCAACAAATATATCCATCCGATCCAGAAGAGGGCCCGAAATACGTCCCTGATAGTTTGCCACGGCACTCATGGCGCACCGACAACGGCCTGAGGAATCACCATAGTATCCACATGGGCAGGGGTTTTGCGCAGCAATAAGGATGCACCGTGCTGGAAATTCTACCGACCGCACCGCACGACTGATCGACACAGTTCCATTCTCCAAAGGCTGCCGCAATGCCTCGAGGACACTGCGAGGAAACTCCGGAAATTCATCGAGAAAAAGAACTCCCCTATGCGCGAGACTTATTTCTCCTGGACGGGGATGAGATCCGCCCCCAATAAGTGCGGGAACCGAGAGCGCATGATGCGGTGAGCGAAAGGGGCGATGCGCGATAAACCCCTCGTCTTCACCGAGCATTCCTGCGGCGCTCCATATCCTCGTTACCTCGATAGACTCCTCGAATGAAAGAGGGGGCAAAATAGATCGAAAACTTTCCGCAAGAAGTGTCTTTCCTGCACCGGGCGGTCCCGTCATCACGACGTTATGTCCGCCCGCTGCGGCGATTTCCAGTGCACGTTTTGCGATCTGCTGTCCTTTTATCGAAGAGAAGTTTTCTTCGTATTGCTGCTCGGTGTTCACCCCATATTCATCGGTCGGTGTTGCAGTCCCCTCTCCACGCAATACTGCGAGCACTTCATGGAGTGTCGATACCCCCCATACCTCCATGCCTTTCACGAGAGATGCCTCCCTGACGTTTGTCTTTGGAACAATAATCCGTACATATCCCGCGTCCTGGGCACAGAGCGCCAGTGAGAGGGCACCTCGTATGGGACGAATAGATCCATCGAGCGATAACTCACCGACCATCATCGTTGTTGCGACGCTTTCTTTCATGGTGTCATCGAATGCGAACTTGTCGCTTTGAGACAAGACAATCCCGATGGCAATCGGGACATCGTAGAGACTTCCATCTTTTTTCAAATCTGCCGGCGCGAGGTTCACCGTAATCTTCCCTCTCGGAAAGGGCAGCCCGCTATTGCGTAGCGCCGTACGGATGCGTTCTCGAGATTCTTGGATTGCGGTACTTGGCAGGCCGACAATAATAAACGAGGGCATTCCCGCCCCCGCATCCACCTCTACGTCCAAAGGAACCCCATCGATACCAATGAGTGCTCCTGAATGTATGCGTGCCATCATATGATGACAGTATATCAAATCATTCGCTGCTCTGCTCGAGTAATGCCATGACTGCAAACGCCACCAACGCCCCTGCAATAGCTATATCTGCGATGTTTGCTACTGATATGCCGAGAGGGATCCAATCGATCACTCCTCCGTATTGTAGGCGATCCCATCCATTAGAGAGCGCCCCACCGAGCAATGCGCCATAGGCCACCCACCAATACGTTGGTTTTTTTTTGAAAAGAAAAAGCAGTGCCACAAGAGCACCGCATGCAAACAAAAAGGCCCAGTTTTGAATATCAAAAGAAAAAACTCCGTGTGTATTCAATGAAAAAAGATCATGCTCATGGAAGAGCGGGGATAGGGCTGCGCCGCACCTATGGAGGTTGGCACCACAATACTTTGTACTACGATCGAGGATGATAACACCCAGCGCAGAAATAAGTGTTATGCAAACGCGCGTCGTTATTGGAGGCTGCTGCATTGTACGCACAATACTGATGCAGGGCGAATCTCGAGACGCTTTGGATCAATGGCGATACCACAGCGTGCGCACATGCCATACCCTCCTTCTTCGATACGAGAAAGGGCGGCATTGATCTCGTCGAGCTGTACTTCAAGATTCTTCTCGAGGCTCAAATTTGCGGTATAGTCCGCAACCTCGGTTGCACTATCCTCTTCCGAGGTACCATAATCAGTCCACTGGGCTGCATAGGCTCCCTCTCCGTGTGCGTCTTTGTCGCTAAAGGTTCCCAGATCACGCTCAATACGCGTCTTTTCGGATAAAAGACGTTCTTTTGTGTGTTGGATCTGATCAGATGACATCATACATATCGATAATAACAGGCAAGATAACTTCAAAAGATTACAAAAATGCGCGCCTGCGCGCCTCTTTTCCAGTTAAGGAAATATAGGTTTTTGCGCGCAGGGCGCTTTGAATTCCTTATCCGATTAGGATAAGGTGGACGCTTTTCCCCGACCCAAAGAAGATGAAAAGCTGGCCTCTTGACCCCTACCTCGGTACCTCCGTAGCCCTGAATCGAGCTATGGCGTACCTCTGTATTTTGTTTTGTTTTTGTTTTGACGGGATTGGGTTCGTGATCCCCGTAAAAGAAGGAGTCCAGAGGAAAAAAGTTTTTCCAAAAATATAAGTGCGGCAAAGCACGGGCGAACAAAGGAACGATGAGGGGACAAGAAGTATCATGCATGTATTCATCCTTACAAGAAGGCGGGACAAATGAAGCAACAACTCCAATACAAGACCTCTCTTTGGTGGTAATGGCAAGTTCAAGCACGAGACACTTCCCGAGTACGCACAAAAGGGTGGGGGCAATAAAGAACGATGGTTTCTCGCATACATTCTATAACGGAAGGGAGGTAGTGACCGAGGCCACGCCTGAATTCTATTGTAGGTACTATGCAAGGATAATGTCAGAAGTAAAAATGCTCGGATAAGGAAAGGCGCCCGTCGGTGTGTGTTTTGTAGAGTATTTATGAACTCTCACTGCACCCGCTTTTTAGTATTGATGGCGCTGCCAACCGTATTCTTGCTTCTGATAGGTTTGCCGTCTTTTTAGGAAAACTTTTTTTGAATTGTCCAAGGTACACTTTATGTTTCTACAAGGTACACGTACTTCGCGGTTCATGCGGCTGTCGTTTTGGTTCATCCGTACTCTTCACCAGTAATAGTATCACCTATCCCGGGGTATGTCAATGGTATTTCCTTTTAAATATAAGGAAAAGTGCCATCAATTACATTTGGCGTTCTTTTGAATATACGAAAAAAAATAATAAAAAGACCCCTGAAAAACAGGGGCTTTTTGGTGTTCTTGGGGGTGACTTATGCACAGGAGCTAGGGTGGCTTTCAGGAAGTTCTCCCCAGGATTGTGCGGGGGTCCCTAGGCGGTGGGGACGCGTTTCATGGATAGATTCAGTCTTCCCATGTCGTCGATTTCGGTAACGATCACTTTGACGGTCTGCCCTACCTTCAATACATCTTCTACGCTCGCAACACGCTCCTGGGATATTTCTGATATATGCACTAGGCCCTCCTGGCGAGGCAGTACTTCAACGAATGCGCCGAAGTTCATAATACGGGTCACTGTGCCGTCAAACACTTCTCCTGCGGCCACCTCGCGCGTCAGAGAGCGGATCCATTCTACTGCACGCGTCATTCCTTCGGCGTTGGGCGAGGTAACAAATACCGTACCATCCTGTTCGATGTCGATATCTACGCCTGTCGCATCGATAATTTCGTTAATCATCTTGCCGCCAGGGCCGATAACATCGCGGATTTTGTCGGGATTGATCTTGATCGTCACGATACGTGGGGCATATTGAGAAAGATCGGCGCGAGGAGCAGCTATGGCGGTCGCCATGACTTCAAGAATTTGCATGCGAGCGATTTTTGCTTTTTCAAGGGTTTCGAGGACTATTGGGAGGGATATCCCTAGGGTTTTGGTATCGAGCTGAATTGCGGTGATCCCGTCTCGGGTTCCTGCAATCTTGAAATCCATACCTCCTTTGCCATCTTCGAGATCCTGAAGGTCGGTTAATACCTTGTATTCTCCTTTTTCATTGGATGCGAGCCCCATTGCAATGCCGGCAACTGGTTTTTTTATCGGAACTCCCGCGTCCATGAGGGCAAGCGATGTCCCACATGCTGAAGCCATAGAGCTCGAGCCGTTTGATCCCAGTACCTCGGATACCACACGGATGGTATACGGAAATTCTTCTTTTGTCGGCAATACCGGGACGAGTGCCTTTTCGGCCAAAGCGCCGTGGCCGATTTCTCGACGACCGGGACCACGCATTGGCTTTGCCTCCCCTACTGAGAATGGAGGAAAGTTATAGTGATGCATGAATCGCTTCTTTCCTACTTCCTCCATACCATCGAGTGTTTGCTCATCTCCTGGAGCACCGAGTGTCACGATAGAGAGCACCTGTGTCTCTCCTCGCTGAAAGAGTCCTGAACCGTGAATACGTGGCAAGAGCGCTACTTCGGCTTGCAGGGTACGTATTACATCGAGTGGACGAGCATCAACACGCTTTCCTTCTTCGAGGATAGCACGCGATACTTCTGCTTCTGCTTCATCCTCGACGATTGCGAGGGCTTTGCGGCGCTTGTCTTTCCCTACCTGTTTTTCTTTCAAATGTTCATCGAGGCTCTTTTTGAGCTCGACTATCGCCATCTTGCGGGTTGCTTTTGTCACAAGAGGACCAGAAGTGAGGTATTCTGGCATCTTTTCGCGAAGATATGCATCGGTCATGTCGAGGACTTCTTGTCCCAACGCATCTTCCTCTTCCTCTTCCTTCTTTTCGATCTGACTCAGTGTTTTCTTAGTGACACCCAGTTCTTTTTGTATGCCGAGGATGAATTCGTTAACTTTGCCGAGATGCTTGAGCGCGAATTCTACCGCGCCATACATCACGTCTTCTGTTGTCTCGTTCGCACCCGACTCGATCATCAATACCTTTTCGCCAGTTCCTGCAACAAAGAGATCAAAATCACTCTTCTCGCGCGCTGCGTAGGTGGGGTTTATCACCCATTCTCCGTTGATGCGACCAATACGAATCCCTCCCAAAGGACCAGCCCATGGAATGGATGACATTGAGAGAACCGTCGATGCTGCAATGAGTGCGGCAACGTCGGGATCGTTTTCTTGGTCTACGGCAAGAACCGTAATCACTACCTGAACATCATTTCTCAGCCATTCGGGAAAAAGAGGGCGAATAGAGCGGTCGATAAGGCGACCGGTCAACACTGCTTCGTCGGTGGCGCGGCCTTCACGTTTTATAAAACGCGAGCCTTTTATTTTTCCCGCGGCGTAGAGCTTCTCTTCGTACTCCACCTGAAGCGGGAAGAAGGTGATGCCGTCTCGGGGTTCGTTCCCCATCACTACGGTTGCGAGCACAACGGTTTCTCCATATTTACAGACGACGGAGGCGTCCGCTTGCAGCGCAAGCTTGCCGGTCTCGATGACAAGTTCTTTGCCACCAATCTCGGTACGATACGTATTAACCATAGGTATGATTATATGTGCTGTTCTGCAGATTTTAGATCCCTCACATATTTTTATGTGGAATCTACCTATCTGGAGAACAGCGTTGAATTAAGTTTTCTCAGGAGAGGGGCTCCATGGCGAGACCTTCGAAAAACTGATGGATTTTCGTTGAATGGGCTGTCGGATCCGGGAGGCGTATGACGTATACGTCGAGTGGATCCGACGGGTGCCCATGAAACGAAAAGGCGCAGTTTTGTGAAGGTCTCGTTAGTGAACGCCTCGGTCTCCGCGAGACGACGGCGTGGTACTTCGACGACGTGCGGTTGTCTTTCCGCGCGTTCCGTCTGGTAATAAATACAGAGTGAGATCCTTGCTTAGATCGACAAAGTCGTCTGCGAGTTCGATGAGGCGCCCTGAGGCAGTCTCGTTGAATGCAATAACCTCCACTAAGCATCCTTTGTTTTCTTTGAGATACGTTACGAGAGGACCGAAGTCCCCATCGCCCGTCACGAGGACGATCACGTCGAGCTTGTCAGCAGATTTAATCGCGTCCACCGCCATTCCGACGTCCCAATCCCCTTTCTTGGCGCCTCCAGCGAATACCTGGAGATCCTTGCTTCGCATTTCAAATCCTTGCTTCGAAAGAGCATCGAAAAATCCTTGCTCTTCCACGCTGTGAGACTTGACCACATACGCGAGTGCGCGAATGAGTTTGCGGCCGTCCACGGCGATTTTGAGAATCTCTTTAAAATTAACGCGCGCATTAAAAAGATTCTTTGCGGAGTGGTACATATTGCCGACATCGACAAATACGCCTACACGCTGTTCTTTGTGTTTTATCATAGAACGATTTTCCTCCTAACCTTGTGGCAAAAAAGACAGAGCTTTTTCCCCTATACTGCTTATTCTTCGACTACCGCGGCTGCTTCGAGAAGAAATCCTTCATCGTCGGCATCGCTCTTGTTTGCGAAGTCACGCTTTTTGATCTTGAGCTTTTTGACGAGCTCTTCATACGCAGTCGGCTCTTCCGATGCAAAATAACGGAGCAACTTGCGGCGTTCGTTTACTTTTCGTAAGAGTCCACGGCGTGATGAGTGATCTTTGCGATGCACAGTGAGATGCTCGGCCAAACGGTTGATTTCATCCGTAAGGATGGCCGTCTGAACCTGGGTAGACCCCGTGTCACCTTTGTGTGTTGCAAATTTAGCAATAAGTTTCTCTTTTGTCTTCTTGTCCAACATAGTGTTTATAAATAATGCGACAAACGCCAGTCACCCCTTCCAGAGGGCCGATTATGGAGACCATATCGACCGATGAGCCTCACGTACCCCATGGAGATCGTAGGCATGACCGAGTAAGCGTATTTTCTTATGAGTAAAAGAATTACACGCCAGTAGCATAGCATGGATTATCCCCTTTGGCAAGAGGGAGAAATATAGGAAATTAGGCTATTGCTTGGTTGTAAATACGGTGCTTCTGGGGCTGTGATCATTTTTTGACAAAAGATACCTTGACAAAAGTGTTTTTTTGTGGTAGTATTTGGGTAATCATTTTGTTTGAAAAGGAGATAAATAGTATGGGAATGACTGATTGGATGATGGGTGCTGGTGGTGGAGACGAGATGGCGCCACGCCAAGCAGACGTCAATGCGATGAGGAAGAAGGCTGTAGAGGCGCTTCGCGATGAAGGTGATGATACTCCGGATACGGAAATTCCGGCGCCTGAACTGACAGTGCATGAGCAGCAGTTCTCTTTCCCTTCGTGGGTGCCTGTGAGCAGAGACTTAGTGCAATTGCGTCTTGATAATGGCGATGTGCTAGAAGGTGAAATCTCTGTACGACACTTCTTTAGCGCTCAATCCCAGTATATATTATATGTAGGTAATCTTAACCTTTTTGGTCATAATGGCCGAAGGTTGAGCGGGACGATCTTGATGGAACGGCCTAACAACGCATGGGTCCTTGGAGGAGATATGGAAAAACTCGTAGAAGTGCCCATCAGAGTTCTATAGCTCGAGGAACACTTTATAATCCAATCCCCCAGAAACTATTTTGCTTAATTAGCAAATGCGTTTCTGGGGATTTTTTTATTGATAAATATCGTGATCGCCGACGGAGTGAAAATATACCTTCTTCTGATCTTTTGAAAATTCAAAGATTATGCGATATTTGTGGCTAATCAAAAACGCCAGAAACCCTTCAAAAGGGCCATGCAGCTTATGAGTTTTGAGCCTCGCATCAAAAGGATTATTGCGAAACATCTCCTCGTGTCGTTCGGCCGCGTCTTTTGATGTCTTCGGGCAGTTTTTTGTATTCGCGAGCAAATTTTGAGCTGTAAACAACCTCCATACCGCATCGGCTACCTCAAATCCTTCAACGATCTTAGTATTTTGCCCTTTCCTGCGAGGATTTCTTCGCGACTTTCCTTTAGCTCGTTCACTATTTTGTTCGACTGCCAATTACGGAGTAGATCACGGAAAAACTCGCTCGTACTCAGATAGTCCCCTTCTTGTACTGCCTTTTTTACTACTCTTACCATTGGGGTTGAGAGCGATATTGTAATAACTTCGCGCATAATTGGGTGTATTAGTATCGTAGTCTTTTGTATTACAATTGTAATGCACGTATCACTCTATGTCAAATAGTGCTCGCTATTGTCCCCCTTACTCGTTTGTCCTTGTATCTATAAGGTTATATACTGTATATACTATGCCTGTCTCCCTCCTCGAAAAAGTCGCGCGTCAGTATCTCGAGCATCTTGAGATAGAAAAGAACCGCTCGCCTCATACGATCGAGAACTATTCGTTTTATATCGACCGATTTTTACAGTGGGCAGACGCACGTGCGATCAAAGCTCCTGCGTCTATCACTCTCGATGTCATGCGAGAATATCGCCTCTGGCTCAACCGCCTCCACCAGGAGAAACCTTTGAAAAAGAATACGCAGAATTATCATCTCATCGCGCTCCGCTCTTTTTTCAAATACCTCGCAAAGCGTGATATTCGTACGCTTTCTCCTGAAAAAATCGAACTTGCGAAGACACAGCAGCGCCAAGTGGACTTTCTGGAGAAGGAAGAGTTAGAGAGATTCCTGGAATGCCCCGACCGTTGCGAAGAGGATCTCATCATTAAGCGACGTGATCGTGCTATTATTGAGCTCTTTTTCTCGACTGGATTGCGCGTTGCCGAGCTTGCTTCTCTTACGCGCACGATGATTAATTTTGAAAAAGAAGAATTTACGATTCGTGGTAAAGGGGAACGACTTCGACTGGT
>JAHFHK010000059.1 GCA_023246955.1 Candidatus Uhrbacteria bacterium | reverse complement strand
ATCTCCTTTTTCATTCGTTAGATACAGTATAGCACGTTTTTATAGTATTGTCAAGAGGTATGGTTACATTTCTAGTGTTTTTGGTATAGGGAGTAAAAGCTTATTAATAAAGGGATTAATGGGTGCTTTGCAGGTTATTATCACTTCGCTCTCTTCATATGCCCATTGACAAGGGGGCGTTTTTATGCTATGATTGCGGTAATCTGAAACGAAAGAAAGAGGTAGAAGAATGTTAGAAGCCGTTTTAAGTTTTTTTGGGTTTAAGACTAGTGGTCAGAGACTTGAAGAGGCAGCTCAAGAACATCGAGTGCGTGTACAATCGTTTCTCGATACGCAGACGCACAAACTGCCCGATGACTATCGGGAAAATGAAAGGGTTGGGAATATATACTTAAGTGTTGTCCCATCAAAGGAGCCGACAGGAGGATTTGAAATTCTATTTGCCAACGAAGAAGTAGGCGAACAGCGCATATTTCAGGTGGAAACACCAAAGAATGCAAAATTTCTTTTCAACTATGCCCTACAGCGCTTAAAAAAAGACGACTCCGAAGGCGCACTTGACTACCTTGTACAATGCGAGGAAAGTGCGAGAAGACAATTACTTTATTCACTGTTTCAAGCGAACCAAAAGATAGACGAAGATAATAATGCTTGCTGAACTGGAAAAACTAAAGAAAAGAGGTTGATAAAATGAACGATCGTATTGGAGTTAAGGCTATCGTCGCGATGTCGATGGTTTGTATGTTCTTTGTTCTTGTAGGCGTGTACTCTGTGGGCTTTTTCACTCCCGCGGAGAAAAAGATCTATACTGAAGTAGTGCCATCGTCCCCACCGCTTCATGAGGAAATGATTGATTCGGTGATAAGAGTGCTGGATCGTCATTCGGTGTCTAGGGGTGCGATGAATTATGAGATAATGCGCACGAAAGCGCCCGCGGTTAACCCCCTCCTCTATCCAGAGGATATGTCTATATTGGCTCCTATCGCCATTCCTTCGCAAAGGTTTGGTGGGTGGAAGTTGTATAGGATGGATGATATCAACTCACCGACTCAAGAATGGAGGCTTGTTGGGAAATAATAAGCAATAAGAATCGTCTTTGGTAATTCTGAGGACGTTTTTTTGTATCGTTTTTCCTTTTAGGGACTCTCTTTTTGCTCAAAATCCTCAAGAATGCTACCCTCTATAGGTGTTATTGTGATTGATTTCAAAACGTTTTATGGCAAAAGCTGAAGAAAAAGACCAGTATGGTGCTGGGCAGATTACCGTACTTGAGGGGCTCGAGGCAGTCCGCAAGCGCCCTGGAATGTATATTGGGAATACGGCAGGAGAAGGGCTTCACCATTTGATTTGGGAGGTTATCGATAACTCAGTCGATGAATCCATGGCCGGATATTGTGACACTGTTACGATGCGTCTTCTTCCTGACGGTAGAGTCTCGGTTGAGGATAATGGACGTGGTATTCCAGTTGAAATTCATAAGCAAACAGGGCTTTCTTCTTTGGAGACGGTACTGACAAAGCTCCATGCAGGGGGTAAATTCGGTCAGGGGGGGTATAAGGTGTCGGGTGGATTGCATGGTGTGGGTGTTTCGGTCGTGAATGCGCTCTCTACCTATCTTATGGCTGAAGTACGTCGTGATGGCAAGGTGTATCAGCAAGAGTATTCTATCGGAAAGCCTCAGGGGGCTATCAAAACCGTCGGTAAATCCACCCAGAATGGTACGACGATCACGTTCAAGCCTGATAACACTATCTTTTCAACCGTTGACTTTGATTGGGATACTATCATTGATCATATTCGTCAGCAGTCATATCTGACAAAGGGTATCCGCATTACTGCTATCGACGAGCGTAATCCGGAAAAGCCTTCTCCTTATGGCTTCTTTTTTGAAGGGGGTGTCAAATCATATGTTCGCCATCTCAATCGAAAGCGCGAGGTAAAGCACGATGAGATTTTTTATGTCGAAAAACAATATTCGGAGACGGCGTATGTTGAAGTTGCGTTACAGTATATTGAGGAGTATAAGGAGCACTTGCTTGCGTTTACGAATAACATCACGAATCCTGAGGGTGGAACGCACGTGGCGGGATTTCGTACGGCACTCACTCGTACCATCAATGCCTATGCTCGTACGAAGGGTTTTTTGAAAGAAAAGGAAGACAATCTCACTGGCGAGGATGTTCGCGAAGGGCTCGTGGTGATCATTTCTCTCAAGATTCCTGATCCTCAGTTCGAAGGACAGACGAAAGCGAAGCTGGGCAATATCGAAGCGCGTGCCGCGGTGGATTCAGTCTTTGCGGAGGCGTTTCAGATTTTTATGGAGGAGAATCCTCGCGCTGCTGAGGCGATCATCGGGAAATGTCTCCTTGCATCTCGTGCACGTATGGCGGCGCGTTCGGCTCGTGACAATGTCTTGCGTAAGGGTGCACTTGAGGGCCTCACGTTGCCGGGAAAGCTCGCTGACTGTTCTTCTCGTGATCCAAAAATGTCGGAAATATACCTTGTTGAGGGCGACAGTGCGGGCGGGAGTGCCAAGCAAGGGCGTAATCGAGAATTTCAGGCTATTTTGCCGCTCAAGGGCAAGATTCTCAATGTTGAACGTGCGCGGCTTGATAAGGTGCTGGGGTTTAGCGAAATCAAATCACTCATCATTGCACTCGGTACGAATATCGGTGAGCAGTTCGATATCAATAATCTTCGATATCATCGGGTGATCATCATGACTGACGCTGACGTGGATGGTGCGCATATTCGCACGTTGCTTCTCACTCTGTTCTATCGCCATCTCCCCGCTCTCATCGAGCAAGGGCATATCTATATCGCGCAGCCTCCGCTGTATCGTGTGCAGCTCGGAAAAGATTTTCGCTATGTGTATAACGATGAGAAGATGCAGGGAGCGCAGGAGGAACTCCTCGCTGCTGCTTACGCGCGTAAAAAGGCACGCAAAGGGAAGAAAGGTGAAGCTGAAGAAGAGGAAGAAGAAGCGGAGCTTCCCGAAGTGCGTCCCATGGAAGAGGTTGAGGAGCTCGTCGGTGTTTCTGAGGTGAAAGAAGGTCCGAAGTTCGTGGTACAGCGCTACAAAGGTTTGGGAGAAATGAATCCTGATCAGCTCTGGGAAACGACGATGGATCCCGAGACGCGTATGATGAAGCAGGTTACGATCGAGGATGCAGAGAAGACCGATAATGTGTTTGATACACTCATGGGTGTCAATGTGGAGCCTCGTAAACGGTTTATTCAGGTGCATGCGAAGAGTGCTAAGAATATTGACATTTAGGTTTTGGACAAAAAAAGACCCGCGGTAGATGTCTCATTTGA
>JAHFHK010000028.1 GCA_023246955.1 Candidatus Uhrbacteria bacterium | reverse complement strand
GAACCATTGACAATCCCGAGGGATTTTATATCATGGACCCCATATCAGGGGAGCGCTACTGGACGCGCACAGAGTTAGAAAAAAACTGGAAATCCCTCAACAACATGGCAATCATCATCACCCCAAAAGCATCCCTATGAAACTTCTCCGCCACCCCCTCAGTCTCATCACCGCATGTATTCTTCTTTTTATAGTAGCAAGCGGTGCACTGCGTTATGCAAAATATGAATACACAATAAAAACCACCCCCACGCTCCCTGCGGCAGAAACCTACACACCACCATCCCCCATCCTCGAAAAACCAAAAAATCCTACAGCCACACCATCACCGACGGACACCAACGAACCAGACACATCTCTCGACGGCAATACACTCCCTGATGAAATCAATCTCTCCGTCCCCTTCACCTCTCAGGCGCCTCATAAAAAATGGGACCTTCCCTACAAAGAATTCTGCGAAGAAGCATCGACCTTCATGGCCAGCTCCTACATCAAAGGAACGTCTATCCCCTCACCAGAATTTGCCGATGCAGAGCTGTTAAAAATCAAAGCATTCGAGGAGCAACGCTTTGGATTCTACGAAGATACGAACGCCGAACAAACCTCCATAATCCTCAAAGAATACTTTGGTATCGATCGCGTCAAAGTCGTCTACGATCCGACTGCAACAATGATACGAGACGCAGTCGCTCACAAACAACTTGTCCTAGTCCCCGCCGAAGGTACCCTCCTCGGAAACCCCCACTTCCGCCATCCTGGCCCTCCCTACCACATGGTAGTCGTCAAAGGCTATACAAAGACCGGCCAATTCATCACCAACGACCCAGGAACGCAATTCGGCGCCGACTATCTCTACGCCCCCGACGTCCTCATGAATGCCATGCACGACTGGAACGGAGGCGACGTCATCAACGGCAAAAAAGTCATCCTCATCGTCGGATAATACACGTTCAACGCTTCAAAAAAACCTCCGCACTCACGGAGGTTTTTGAAAACTAGAAAACACTCCTAAGTCAAATTCTTCTCAGCCTAAATGGCAACCCGACCGCCAAGATACCTATCTTCAACGCACTCCCTGCCACGAACCCTATAGCGAGTGCACTCATTCCATACGTAGGCATCAGCAACCACGCACCGCCTGCAGCCACCACGAACGCCGCTACGCTGCCGGCAACCGGTACAGTAGTGTTATGGGTCGCATACCACGCGCGCACGAGGATATGACTCAATGCCTCAAGAGGGATAGAAAGTGCAAAATATCCGAGAAGTGCCGCAGTCGCAATAACCGCATCGTGCGTGAATGCCTGCCCCCCTAGGAATATATCAATAATCTGCACCCGCAATACAATAACGATCACCGCGGAAAATACACTCGCAATCCCCACGACGCCGAGGGCACGACGAAGCACCGCGACAAACTCCTTCCGTGATCGAACAATCCAGTGTTCCGAAAAGTGCGCGAAGTACGTCGTCGCAAGAACAATCCCAATCATACTCACTGGAACACTCTGAAAATTCCTCGCAAAGTTGAGCGTCGCGATAGAACCCTCCGGTTGGGTAGACGCTAATGCCGTGAACGCCCAGAACGTAGCCAGCTCAACAGGATGCCCAATCATTTTGGGCGCCATGAGTCGCAATGTTTTTTTGAATTCTCCCGTCTTCACCGCCCAGGTAGCACGAAAGCGCATTCCGAGACTTCTTACATCAATATACCGAAGGAACATATGCAAGAACGCACCCCCCACCGTACCGATCGCAACACCAGTAACACCCCAATACGGCGCAAGGAAATACACGCCAAAAATAATCCCCGCGTTATAGAACACCGGGGAGAGACCATAATAAAAGAACTTTCTGCGTGCGACCAACAATGATCCGAACGTATTTGAGGCCGCAAAAAATATCGGAGAGATCGCCAAGATACGCATGATATGCGCAACACTCTCTCGTTCACCCACGGAAAACCCTGGAGCAACCAAAGCGCTCAAAGGGGTCGCAAAGAAAAATACCACCAACGCAACCGCCCCCATCACCATCGACGACACCGTCAATACTGTCGAAGCATACTGCTCAGATTTTTTTTCATCGCGAGATTGAAGATCAAGATATATAGGAACCACCGCAGCAGCAATCCCGCTCGCGACAAGGACATTAAACAAAAAATCCGGCAACAAAAACGCCGCATTATATGCATCGAGCGCACGCGAAGCACCGAACATATGCGCGAATGATCGATCACGCACGAGCCCCAGGATATAAGAAAGCAGCGTAGTGGCGGCAAGCACCGCACTCCCTTTGGGAACAATAGCAAGAAGACGTTTCATATATACTACTCTAGCACATCAAGAAAAAAACCACTCTTTCAAAGAGCGGTTCCATGGTACTAGCACACGAATTTTCGCTATGCTGCAATAATAGTGCTCAGACCTATCACTCCACGATTTTTGGAAGTGATTGCAAAATAATCCACCGGAGATCGTCTGAAGTTTCAACCCCTCGATGAGGCGGCGTCTCAAGAGTAAGAACCTCCACATCCTGTGGAATATAACGTCGTACACCTCGAAATCCTACTCTATCAATAAACGCATCAAGAGAACTCTCTATGACTCCCTTGTCTTTATTGAGAGCCTGGATGACCGTACCATCGCCCGTTGCAATACCGGCATGCCCAACACCATCAAGTGGATTATCATAATAATAGCTGATATAGCCGGAAGCAAAAACGAGATCACCCCGCACTATATCACCAGGGCTGGTACTCACTCCTAATTCCCGCTGCTGAATCGACCGCCGAGGCAGCCAAATACCGCGCTGAGCATAGAGCCACTTCCCAAAACTAGAACAATCAACAACACCAGGTGCCTCATGCAATGCCGCACCTCTCCGATGAGATGATATACCGATACATCCACGTGCGAGCGCGATGAGGTCGACTTCTATAACCCTGAAGCCTTTCTGAATAAGTATCGCCAAAGCTTCTTCATCGGAAATCGGAAGTCCCAGTTCGCTCAATATAACCGCACAGCGATTCCCTACTGCTCGATATTCCATATGCACACCCCCTTTATTGATACCTCTAAATGAGACTCTAGCAGAAATAAGACCAAAGGTCAATCTACCCCCTCCACCCTTCTTCACGCAACCGTCGTTCTTTCGCGATCGAACCCCCTTGATTATACTCCCCAACCCGTCCATCAGAACGAATAACACGATGACACGGAACGGTATCGTCATGATTCCGTTTCATCAAAGACCCCACCGCACGCGCCGCACCAGGAAATCCCGCTCGCGCTGCAACATTCCGATACGACAACGTCGATCCCCGAGGGATACCCTTAACAACTGCGATAACTTGTTCCGAAAAATTATTCATATGGCTTCATAGTAGCATGCCAAAAAGCCCCATAGGAAATATATCCCACGGGGCTCTACGGCGCACTTTCCTATACCATCTATTTCACTGCAGGTGCAGCAGCATCCCTCTTCGCATCCGTTCCTGGCATTCCTACAGGCAACGCTGGCCGAATCTGAATAGAATCCGCAGTCACACTCCCATCAGTTCCTGCCTTACCAATAGCGCTCACCGTCTTTCCGACGACTAAGTCAGCGGCCGTTCCATCGGTCATTTTGCCAATAGCGGTACTTCCAGAAAAGAATACAATCTTCGACCCACCGTCGCGCAATTTAATCGTCACACTCTTATCGTCCTTTGCGATGATCTCCCCATTAAGAAATCCTCCGCCTGCCTGCCCCATCATGCCCCCACGTCGTCCAGCTCCCGCACCCATTCCTCCTGCTTGTCCATTACGATACTGCCCCATCATACCAGGCTGTCCCGTAGCACCACCTTTAATTTTTGCATCCGAATACTGTATCCCTCCCCAAAATGCTCCACCGCCGATAGCCAAAAGTGCAATAACCCATATAATCGTGTTCTTCATACTATTTCATAAGTAAATAATAAGCGTAAAGAAATCTATTCATACCGCAGCGCCTCAATCGGATGCAACTTCGCTGCACGTCGCGCCGGATAGTACCCAAAGATAATTCCAATCCCCGCAGAAACACCGAAAGCAAGTCCTACCGACTGAAGCGACACCGAGGTAGGAATATTCGCAAAATAGCGCACCGCCAGAGAAACGAGCCACCCCAGAATAATCCCAAATACTCCCCCCATGAACGTAAGCATGACCGATTCCGCCAAAAACTGATTCGAGATGTCGCTACTCGTGCCCCCGATTGCTTTGCGAAGTCCAATTTCTCGAGTACGTTCCGTCACGGTCGTCAACATCATATTCATAATACCGATACCCCCCACGAGAAGTGAGATACCTGCAATCGAAGAAAGCAGAAGGGTAAAAATCCCCGTAACACTGGCAGCCGCCGCAACGATATCCGACTGATTCAACACACTAAAGTCAGCAAGCTGTGGATCCGACAACCCATGACGCTGCAAAAGAAGCGCAGTAGTCTCCTCCTGAATACGCGCCATAAAGCCTTGATCTTGCGCTTGAACACTAATCGTTGTCACGAACGTATCCCCCGACAAGAATCGCTGTGCAGTCGTTAAAGGAACATAGATAACATCGTCAGGGTTGCTAAATCCCGATCCCCCTTTTGCTTCCGTAACCCCCACAATCTTGAATTCAACTTTGTTAATCTTGATCGACTGCCCAATAGGATCCACTCCTTCGCCAAAGAGATCATCACGTGTCGTCGGTCCCAGCACGGCAACCTTGGAAGCAGAGCGAATATGCGCATCAGTGATATAGCTTCCACTCGCTATCGTTACATTGCGTACGGTCGGATACGCAGGAACGGTGCCCACCACCTGAGTGTTCGTATTTTTCCCTTTCGCAGTGATTTGATAGCGACGCGATACCTCAGGAGCGACCGCCTGGATACCAGCGATACTCTGCTGAATTGCATCAGCATCGGCAAGCTTGAGCGTTTGCGCGCCCCCGCGACCAGTATTCACCTGCGCACCAATTCCCCGTTGCGCACCCGGCATAATGAGAAGAAGATTGGACCCGATGGACTGGATATTATTCTCGACAGACTTTTGCGCCCCCTGCCCTATCGCAATCATGGCAATCACTGAAGCAATACCAATAACCACACCCAAGACCGTAAGACTTGAACGCGCCTTATTAATCGCTATCGCAGAATAGGTTTCCTCAAAGAGGTCAGCAATGTTCATCGTCGTATACGTTTATCGGAAGTAATAATGCCATCACGCACCTGAATAACACGCTTTGCATGCTCAGCAACTTCTAACTCGTGAGTGATGAGAATGATAGTCTTCCCTTGCTTATTAAGCTCCTCAAATGTCTCCAAAACGATATTCCCGGTTGCCGTATCCAGATTCCCCGTAGGTTCGTCAGCGAGGATAAGGCTCGGATCGTTCACGAGTGCCCGCGCAATCGCCACGCGTTGCATCTGCCCCCCAGAAAGCTGATTAGAGAGATTATTGAATCGCGATTCCTCGAGGCCAGCGAGAGTCAGTGCTTCGCGCGCCTTTGCCTCCCGCTGGCCGCGAGGAAAATTTGCATACACTAGCGGAAGCATAACGTTACGGAGTGCTGATGCACGAGGGAGGAGATGAAACGCCTGAAATACAAACCCTATTTTCTCCTTACGCACCCCCGCAAGCTCATCATCGGAAAAAGTAGAAATATCTCGTCCGTCAAAGATGTACGTTCCCGACGTAGGGGTATCAAGAGCGCCCAAGAGATGCATGAGCGTAGATTTGCCACTTCCCGAAGGTCCCATAATAGCCACATACTCCCCTTTCTCAATCTCAAAAGATACCCCCTTGAGCACGACCGTTTCTGCGTCACCATTGACGTAGGACTTCGTAATGTTTTTACACGTAATCAACATAATCGTACACTATCGCCCCGTCGGAGCGCCCCCCGTACGAATCTGCCCACCACCTGTCGCACCCCTTCCCGCAGGAGCACCTAAGCCAGGAAACGAAGAAGTGGGCGTAGTAGTTTTTGCCTTTTGATTCGGATCAATAGTTTGTGTCACTACAACATCCCCTTCCTTGAGACCACTCACGATCTCCGTAACCGTATCATTAGAAAGTCCGAGCATCACATTCTGAGTATGTGGCGTCGTCCCATCAAAAAGCTCAACCGTAGCATTCTTCACGGCAGCCCCAGGAACCATAAGAACATCCGTGTGTACGTCAGTGATAATAATCGCGGAAACACTCATGCCCGGACGAACACGGTCATCCTGAGTATCGAACACTATCTTCACTGTATAGGAAACCACTCCTTGCGTCACTGTTCCAATAGTATCAATTTCCGCAACCGTACCCGTGATACTCAGTCCATCGAGAGCATCGAACGTCAGTGTTGTCTTTTGCCCCATGGCAACCTTTGAAACATCAACTTCATTCAGAGAAATCTCTGCAAGACGCTGTTTTGCAATCACCGTGGCAACCGTCGCCCCAGAAGCTACATCTTCGGCATTTTGCACCGCAATTTTTGCAACTACCCCATCAGAAGGCATGATAACGGTGGTCTTAGCGAGTTTTTCCTCGGCATCTTGCACCGCATTCTGACGCTCCTGAATAGTGAGCTGCTGGCTTTGGATATCAAGAGAATCTGCACCCCGCTTGAGTTTTGCAAGAGACTCCTCCTTCTCCTTGACCGTCTGCTGTGCAGTAGCAAACTCTACAGGCTGATTCTTTTTCATCGCATCGAGAGCACGTTGAGCGCTATCAAGACTCGCTTGCTTATCAAGAATAGTTCTTTTCTGCGAAGCAATCTCGAGAGGGTCGCTCCTATCCATCTCGGCAAGAGCGCGTCGCGCCACGAGAGCAGCATCCTTAGCGGTTTTGAGCGTTTGCTGGGCAGCGGCCAGGTCAGTTACACGCGCGTTCGTAGTCGTGGTGTATGAAGCAATGCTTGCCTGATGCGTACGCATGAGAGAAGGAATAGAAAAACTACGCTGTTGCATAACATCCTGAACGGCACTAAGAAAATTATCGGTCGTTTTGACAGTATCCGCAATTTTCTTGGTAGTGGTATAGGTATCATCAAGAAGACTATCAATAACGTCATTACTCGAACCACGGCTAGCGCCCTTGTATCGGGCAAAGCTCGCATCATAGGACTTGCGTGCGGCTTGGTAAGCACCATCAACATCGTTACGGGATTGAAGCAAGGAAGTGCTCGATGAAGAAGTCTGATTATAATACCAGTCCAAATTGACCTGAGCACTAGAAAATCCATACCCAGAGAGTATATCATTCAATCCTGTCATAATCCCCGGCAAACCAAGATACGTATTCGAAATAACATTAAATGCATTGTCATACCCTTTCGCAAGATCATCTTCAGCCTTGGCTTTAGCATCAAGCTGCTTCTGCCGATCAGTATCGTGTGTATTACCGAGTGTAGCGAGACTGTCATTCGCTTGCGACAATGCATTCTGGGCACTCGCCACCGCCGCGACCGAGTCAGCAAGATCCTGCACCTGAGAAGAGGTGAGTTTGTTAAGCGTATCCTTTGCCTGATTGAGAGAATTCTGCGCCTGAAGAATAGAGAGCGTGTCAGCGGGCTGCTTCAATTTACGCAACGCAATCTCTGCGCTAGTGAGACTCGCTTTCGCATCGCGTACCCCCTTTGCTGCGTCCCTCTGATCGAGATGTACGAGCGCATCACCTTTTTTGAGCTCTTGTCCCATTTTTGCATCAACAGAAAGTACCGTACCCGAGCCTTCCGCCTTAACATCAATTTGCCCGAGAGTAGACACCTGTCCGGTTCCACTCACCGAGCGAATGACCGTGCCTTTTTCCACAGGAGCAGTGATATATTGCAATGGCTTCTTTTGGGAAGTTTGAAAATAATACACACCATACCCTCCTCCTGCGAGGATAAAAACGATAATACCGATAACAAGTTTATTTTTGAACAATTTCATAAAGATAGTTAATACTTCACAGCGTCAGGAGTGGGAGTAGATGGCATCGCATTAGCAGGTACAGAAGCACCCGAAGACGCATCGCGAACGACCCTAAATACCCGTATCATCTTCGCCTCAATGCTTCCGTCATTCTTTGGGGATCCGATAACAACAACATTGTCGTCAACCTTGATATCCGAAAAAACAATAGTCTCCCGTCCACGTGCCACTACTCCGCCTACTGCAAGCGACACCGCCCTCTCAACCCCATCTTTTCCGCGAATGATACACGTATCCCCCTTGGCATTGATAACCACACCAGAAATACCATGTCCGTTCACAAAATCCCTGCCACGTATATCATTGAGAAATCCCCCTTTGGGACCTCCAAATGCGCGATGATAATTTTCTCCCCATCCAAAGGAATATTGCGCCTTATAATATCCGATAAATATACCCAGCTGAAAAACGGACAAGATACCGATAACGCCAATAACGCCAATCAATACCCATCGAATGCGCTCAGATACAAAAAATGTTTTTATACTCATACAATTCTATGAAAAGATATGCGTCATACGTTGGCGAGGATCGCCCACAACAAGACGTAGTGCATAGAGCATACCCGCACTCACGGCAAGAGCCTCTCCCACCTCAATAACAGGAAGCGCCATAAGTATACTCAGTGCAAAATCCTGCCAATCAACAACAACCGCACCAAAATCAGAAATAATAAGTGAACCATAGTCCATAATTCCCGACTCTCGCAAGGCAACGACAAAGTCATTTCCTACGGGAACCGCAAGAGTGATACATAACAGAAATATGCCAAAACCAATCCCTGCCCGCATAAGAGATTGTCTATGCTGCTCTCTTTGTATTCTCCCTATAATACCCTCAAAAAGTGTATCAGGAGCAATGGAATCAGATTGAAAAATAGTATTCTCCATACTCTTTATACGAAAAAAGGATGCATTTTGGTGCATCCTCCTAGTATACCCGATCAGAGAGAAGGCCTCTCAATCGCTCGAGTGCGCGCCGATAGCGACTTTTGACCGTGTTGAGCGACTCATTGTTGAGTGCGGCAATTTCGGCAAACGCATAGCCCTCATACACATGCAGCGCAACTACCTCTGCCGCAAGAGAAGGAAGTTGTAACAGTGCACCCTCCAAGGCCGTACGCAGAATACCCTTTTCCACAAAACGTTCCGGAGATGAACTCATATCTACAACATCCCATTCCTCCTCACCTTCAATAGAGAGAGCAGAAAACGCAATAGGATTTTTTTTCTTCAAAAAATCAAGGCATGTATTGCGCGCGATACGATACAGCCAAGGACGAAACATCTTCTCAGAATCAAAACGACGTATATTTTTCCACACTTTCAAAAAAACCTCCTGCGTCATATCCTGCGCATCATGCTGATTGTGCACTATCCCATAACAAAAAGAATACATAGAAGACATGTAGCGCCGAACAAGAGTTTCTAAGGCACCCATATCCCCTTCTTTTACCTGCACGACCAATTGTTCGTCGGAAAAAGTATTCATATAACGAATTCATACTAGCACGAAAGCGCGAGAACGTCGAGTATCAGCATGCACCATCCGCCTAGTTCCCGCCCTCCGACATCGCCCACCCGACGAACCCCACGACACAGAACGCAGCAGCACCGAGAAGGAGTGCCCCCTGCGCATCAGTACCCGCATACCGATACGCGAGATATCCCGCAACACAAGCGATCACCGCCACACCCAGCCCATAGATAATCCTTGTCATCTTCGACGCAACCTTCACCTCAGAACGAGCCGAAGCAAACATCGCCACCCCCCCCGATACCAACGCAATGAGCAAAATAATATTCGTATTAAAAATCGACGCAAAGAATCCCTTTTTCGCCGCCTCCACAACAGCAATCAAAAGATACAACCCCCATGACACAATAAATAGATCATAGGAAAGGCGAGCAATGAGATCACGATATGTTTTCATATATACAATGTTACAATATCTTTTTTATCGCCCGTCGCGCAAGCTCCTCAAAGTTACTATCCTCAATACCTCCCCCCGATAAGCCCACCCCCATATCATGCAGCTCCCAATACTCGTCATTCCCCCGCTGGAGCCCCGCAACGCTCAAAGAGAACCAGTACTTCCCTTTCTCGTGAGATGCATCAGCCAAAGGAACCTGCGCTTCCATAGACCACACGCCATCCGCCCGCCTCTCAGGGCTAAAAGGATACACACGATACTGCCCATCATTCCCCTTCACGCCTGCCATCACCACTCCCTGTGTCGCATTCACAGCCGAAATACGAATAGTCGCATACGATTGATCAGCAATAGACTTCACTTCAAAATACACAGGATCCTCATACACTCTCTGCACCGTATTCCCTTTTTCATCCTTAAAAGGATTCCCCACGCGCGCCGATGGATGAAAGAATCCCACAAAAGGATTCGGCTCCCCAGGAACAACACGATAAGAAGTATCCCCATCAAAAGAAAACGCCTCGTTCGCAATCCAAAAAAAGAAAACAACCACCCCGACGAACAGAACACCACGCCAGACCCACACCACACCCTTCAGTATCATTTCCTGATGCATATTATTGAACATATTCAAGCTTCATCAAATGCTCACCACTACTCACCTCCTGCAAATACACCAATCTAACCCCATACTGTGCCAAATACTTCCGATTGATATAGTCCATATCCTTTGCCTGCCAAAATCCATAATAATAGATAGGCACATGCGCGAGAAGCGGCGCAAGCAATTCCGCCTCACGAAACCCATCAACGTACTGTGCTACTTTTCGGTCAGGGAAAAATATCTTATCCGACCGAGGAGATACAATTACCGCCTCTGCAGGCACAAGAGATGTAACGAGTGTCAGCTTCGCCCGCGCAGTATCGAGATTACCCGCAACCCGAACCAGCCCCTCATCAGCACCGAACATAACCGTATTCCACGAAAGCCATCCCATCATAACCACGATGACAATGACCGCCCCTTTGCGCGAGAACCCCCTTTGCGCAACCCGCGTCACCCCCTCCAGCGCCATAGCCACCAGAGGAATACAGGCAACGAACATCGGCAGCCAATACCGCACATACGAATTCCCGATCGTCGTATGCCCCGTCAGATTATCAGTAAACAACCAGCTCCCATAGAACACCACCAGCCACACCGAAAGCACGACCGTCCCGAGCAGATACCAGAAATGGGAACTATTCTTCTTCGACAAAAAACTCCGCGCACTCATCGCAATACACCCCATCACACCAATAACAGTAGGAATCGTATACCACCAAAACATCGCAATACCATACGCAAAGAAATTCTCATAGATAGCCTTCGCATTAAACCCAAACGGCAAAATGAATTTCTTATACGGCGCGAGCCACGCCCATCCCTGCTGCACCGCAACCCCAACGCCCCCACCATGCACCACCCCCTGCGCAATAGTCCCTAACGCATCTGTGTTGACCGACAGATACCCACTCGAAAGCACATTGCCATACAACGCATAGTTCCCCGCAAAAAGAATACCGAGTCCACACAAAAATCCTCCAACCCAAGCACCACTCTTCGCAAAACGAAGCGTACGAATGCAATACAGCCCAATAATCAGAATCACCACGGCAAGCCATATGATTTCCGATAACCGCACCGCAAGAGAATACCCGAGGAACACTCCCGAAAGAACGAGCAATACATACGTCACCCAACGACGTCGCCCCTCACGAGTACGCAAAGCATACGCCCCCAGCCCAAGCCCAATCAAAACACAATCAACAAACAGTACATTAGAAAGCATTCCCCGCGCAGCAAAGTACCAATATGCAGGATGAATCAAAAGAAGCAGCGCCGAAAGACGCGCAACCGATGGTTTGAAAAATGAAACGAGAAAATAATAAAACCCCAACGCGCCCAGCATCGCAAAAAAAGGAGTGATAAAAAGAATAGAGTGCTCCCCCACGACACGCGCAATACCACCGAACAAGAGTATTAACCCCAAGAACCCCACGGGAACCACCCGATCCCCAACATTCGTCATGCTCCGAGGGTGTACATAGTTGCTACTCCACTGCAACGTCGGCTCCTCGTACCCGATACGCCCTTCACGGGCAACCTGCCGAGTAAAATAGTAATTAGCCGTTTCATCAGGAGAATTGAGCCGCACCGCCCCCGATCGCACCTCATGAACCGCCAAAAAGCTATACAAACAGAAAAACACGACACCGAGTGCCAGTATAGCCCCTCCCCAAAGTGCCCGTCGCCCTGTTACCCGAGGGAAGCGAATTGTATTGAAAAATGAGAAAAATACACGCATATCACTACCCCGTAGCCTACCAGAATGGGGTATTTTGTAAATATCACCGACCATCCCTTGATTATTCCCTCCAATACCCCTACACTAGGCAGGAAGTACTGATTTCAGAGGAAAGAGGAGAAAAACATGGGAAATAGAAGAATGAAGGCCCTAGAACTCTCGATGACCATTCCGATCTTTTACAATAAACCACAACACAACCTATCACGACTCCCAGAGAAACTGCTGCAGACATGGAATACACTCAAAGACCAGAGCCCCGCTTCTGCAAAAAAGTTACTTAAAGACTTCCTATACAGAGCGATAATAATCGTCTTCGACTCAGAAGGCCTTAGCAAGCTATCAAAAGAGCTCTCCCTGATCGACGTCCTCGCACGACTGCACGGCACCAAGGAATTAATCCTGAATGCGTTACAGCCATTCGGAGCAATAGGGACAGGACGGTGGGCAGCAGATAACGGACAAATCGTCATCTTTGAGGACCCCAGTAGATGAATTCGTCCACTAAGCGAAATTAATTCTTTCCATGGAATACCTCGTACGGTGTGCGGTAGTTGAGGCGTTTTCTCGGGCGGTGATTCAGCAGATTCACCGCCCGTTTTAATTGACG
>JAHFHK010000004.1:6236-44966 GCA_023246955.1 Candidatus Uhrbacteria bacterium | reverse complement strand
GCTACGCTGCGCGCATATTGGTGTCGATGTAGCTTTCTAGCTCCTCGATGGCGATGCGCTCTTGTTGCATGGTATCGCGGTCGCGGACGGTTACTTTTTTGTCTTCTAGCGAATCAAAGTCGACGGTGACGCAGAACGGCGTACCAATCTCGTCTTGGCGGCGGTAACGTTTGCCTATGCTTTGCGTCTCGTCATAGTCTACCATCCATCGAGAACGGAGCTGTGCGACGAGGGGTTTTGCGATGGTGCTGAGCTCTTCTTTCTTCGAGAGTGGGAGGACGGCGATTTTGAAGGGAGCAAGATCTTTGGGCAGGGCGAGCACGACGCGCTTGTCACTCTCCCCTTCTTCGCCTGTCGGTGCTTCTTCTTCGCGGTATGCGGCGAGGAGTGTCACGAGTACGGTACGGTCTACGCCCCATGTAGGCTCGATGACGTGCGGGACGATCTTTTCGTTCTTCTCTTGATCGAGAAATGAAAGATCTTCGCCGCTGGCACGCATGTGATTATCGAGGTCGAATGATCCGCGGTATGCGAGTCCGTAGAGTTCCTTCTTGCCGAAGGGGTAGTCGTATTCGATGTCGATGGTACGCTTTGAGTAGTGGGCGCGATCTGCTTCTTCGATTTCGTGTTCATACCAGTCTTTGAGACCGAGGAATTTCAGCCACTCACGCATCGCAACGAGCCATTTTTCAAAGTGGATTTCCCACTCTGATTCGCGACAGAAATATTCGATTTCCATTTGTTCGAATTCACGCGTACGGAAGATGAAATTGCCGGGGGTTATTTCGTTGCGAAATGCTTTTCCGATTTGGGCGATGCCGAAGGGGAGTTTTTTACGAGAGGTCTGTTGTACATTCTTGAAATCTACAAACATCGCCTGTGCTGTTTCTGGACGGAGGTATACAACATTTTCGGCGTTCTCTACGGGCCCGAGATGGGTACGGAACATCATGTTGAACGCGCGGGGTTCGGTGAGTGGATTTCCTTTTGGACTCTTGATCCCTCGTTCTTTGATTGCTTGTGCCATATCTTCGAGCACCATGCCGGTCACGTCTATCCCCGCCTCTTCAAGGAGATGATCGGCGCGGTATCGTTCGTGTGTTTTGATATCTTCAACCAAAGGATCGCTAAAGTGCCCCACATGTCCCGATGCTTCCCATACTCGAGGGTTCATAATGAGTGCTGCATCGATACCGACTACATCATCGCGCATTTGGACGAAGTGGCGCCACCAGGCTTTTTTGATATTATTCTTCAGCTCAACACCGAGCGGTCCGTAGTCCCATGAGTTCGCGAGGCCTCCGTAGATTTCTGAGCCGGGGAAAATAAAGCCGCGGCGTTTACAGAGTGATATAAGTGTTTCCATGTCTGGCATATGTGTAGTGTTTCAGTTATCGAATAGTGGCGCCCTTAGCGAGGAGTGCGTTCCTTACGGACTCATGCTCCGTGTCTACTTCTTCAGCCGTGAGGGTGCGATCGGTGGATTGATAGGAGAGGTGGAATGAGAGGCTGTGTGCGTTTTCGGGTATCCCCTTCCCGGCATAGCGATCAAAGAGCTCTACCTCGTGCAATGAAGTACTCGCTGCGCGAATCGCGGCAACAAGGTCGGTGTAGGGTATCTCTCGGGGCACGAGCAGGGACACATCGCGCAATACGGCGGGAAACTTTGGGATCGAGGTATACGATTTTTCCTGAGAGAAGAATTGGCGGAACGTCTCGATGTCGAAGACGAATATACCTGCGTTCTTTTTGATACCAAAGGCTTCTTGTGTCTTTGGAGAGAGTATCCCTATTCCACCGATGTTTTTGCCGTCTACGACGAGTATAGCAGCATTCTCTTCATCGAACTGCGCTGCGTATGCGCCTTTTTTATATTCTATCCGAGATGCAGCAGGTCCACACCATTCTTTCAAGAGGACAGTGAGGTCTCCTTTTATTTTCGCGAATATTTCATCAGACGGGCGTAACGTCATATATATGCCTCCGAGCATGGCTCTTTCGCTAGGAAGTTCATCTGTACTCGTGGGGATATATATTTTCCCCCATTCAAAGAGGGATAGCTCATCGCGTTTTTGTTCGTGCTCTGATGCGGTCACGACGAGCGATGGGATGAGACTCGTGCGCAGTACGGCATACTCTGCAGAGAGTGGGTTCTGTACTTCTATTGCCTGCACCGTATCGCCTGCTTTTTCTCGCAGGGCCGTACTCGTCAAAGAATAGTGCATCGCTTCCGTCCAGCCGAGCCCTTTGAGAATATTCTTTGTCTGGCGTTCCGTTGCGAATATATAGTCGATAGGCTCGAGAGAGAGTGACCCTCGTATAGGCTCGAGTGGAATACGATGGTATCCATGAAGACGTCCTACTTCCTCTACGAGATCGCGCTCCCCTTCAATGTCTGCGCTTCGCCAAAACGGAACGGTCACGTTCAGCCCTCCTTCGATCTTTTTTGTAGTGAATCCGAGGCGTTCGAGGACAGCAATTACTTCCTGTTCGGGCAGTGCTATACCGAGAATTCGTGAAATCGTCTTCCATTGAAGGGGGTACTGCTTGACCACTTCTTTCTCTGGATATACGTCTACGACGCCGACGACTTCTCCACCACACAATTCTTGCGCGAGTTCGATCGCGCGTGCGAGAGCGTAGGAAGAATATTCGGGGCTCAGATCTTTTTCATAGCGCAGTGATGCATCGGTGCGGAGGTCACAGTCGCGGGCACTGCGACGAACGCTCACGGGATTGAAACTCGCTGATTCGAAGATTATCTCGGTGGTAGTGGGTGTAATGCCCCCTCGCTTGCCTCCTTTTACTCCCGCGATAGCGAGTGGGCCTGTATGGTCAGCGATTACGGTCATCGTGGGGTTCAGCTCCTTTTCTTCTCCCGAAAGAGTCGTGATTTTTTCTCCTTTGATTGCGTTGCGCACTACGATATCGATAGTACCATCTGTTGCGAGTTCGTGAGCGTCAAATGCGTGCATGGGCTGTCCCACCTCGAGCATGACATAGTTCGTAATATCGACGACGACGTTAATACTTTGGACACCCCTATCTTCGAGACGGCGTACGATCCAATCCGGGGTTGGCTTCATGGAAACCCCTTTGATGTGTGCTGCCATGTATCGGCGACACGCAGTTCCTTTTTCGATGAGTACGGATATTTCCTTCGCTTCGGGATATTCGGGGAGTGATGCGCTGAATGGATCTTTGAAATCAAGCCCGAGGATTGCTGCTGCTTCACGCGCGAATCCTCGCGTTGAGAATGCATCAATGCGGTTCGTGGTTATTTCTACATCAAACAGTACATCTCCGTCTTTTTCGATGATGCGTTCTACGGAGGGACCTGACTGTGCAAGCTGTGTAGCGACGCTACGAAAATCTTCCGGGAGTGGCGTGTATTCTTTGAGCCAGTTGTAGGAAATGTGATAGTTCATAGGATGTTATGCGCTGAGGAGTCGTTCGAGTACTTCGTGATGTGCGGTTGATTGTCGTGCGGTTTCTGTACTGATGATGCCGCTGTGGACGAGGTTTGCGAGGGATTGCTCCATGCCTACCATGCCTTCTGTTTTTGATGCGGCAATAATGGTGTCGATTTGACTAAAACGATTTGCCACTACCATCGATCGGACGGCGTCGTTGGCGTAGAGTACTTCGTGCGCTGGCGCCATTCCTCCTCCGAGCTTAGGCACGAGGCGCTGGATAACAATCGCTTCAAGAGAGTCGGAGAGAAGTCCGCGAACATGCTGCTGCTCGAATTCTTCAAAAAAAGTTACGAGCTTTTCGAGTGCACGCACCGATGACTCTGCATCGACGATTGCGATTGTGAGGATTCCTCCGTTTGCAATTTCGAGTGCCTGGAGTGTAGTTTCTTTTTCTGTGAGCCCGCTCACAAAGAGAACATCCACGTCACCGTGTTGCACGTAGGCGAGTCCTTCTTTGAATGAAGCTACGTCCTGCCCTACTTCACGCTGGTCGATGATACTCTTGTTTGCCCCGAGATCATACTCGATAGGAGACTCGATGGTGACGATATGCTCTGCACGCTGTCGGTTAATCTCTTCGAGGAGTGCTACCGCGAGCGTTGTTCTTCCTGAACCGTATTCACCTCCGATGATCACGAGTCCCCTTTTGAGCTCGAGGAGTCGCGAGAAACTTTGGGGAACGTCTAGCTCTCTGAATGTCTTGACGCGTACATCAAGAAATCGGAGCGAGAGTGCGAGCATTCCTTCTTGATAGTATATGTTGATCTTGGCACGGAGCTTTCCTTCGAATACGTGCGTAAAAATATGCTCGCGGTTTTTTTCGAGGTTTTCGAGTTCTTTTACGGAAAGGAGTGTGGAGAGGACTTCTTTGATAAAAACTTCGGTAATGACGTCTTCTTCCACGATCGCCTGTAGTTGACCGTCTATGCGCATCATAGGGCGCGAACCGACACTGAGATGGAGATCCGACGCACGGCCTTTGGCGGCAGTGGTCACGATACGCATGAAGGTAAGGGTTTTCGCAGTATCCATAGCATGAAACAATGAAGAGTATATGTTTCCTTATAGTACCGTCATTTCGGAAGAAACTCAACCTGGTCATGAGGCTTTGGGGAAGTGGGGTTGACAAAATGGGGGGTTTCTGCTAGTCTTAGGGCAAATATAGTACATTAAAAGAGGTTTGAAATGACGAAAAAAGTTCTGAACGAGGATATGTCGGATTTAGAGTTTCTGGCAGAGGTCTGCCTGGCCCTTTCTCGAAGTTTAAACGTGAAAGATGCCCTAGTAGGCTTGTTAAATGAAAGATACGAGGTAGAAAGCCCTGATATTCCACCAGCTACTGATGTTGTTGGTGCGATCGCAATTATTATCTCTCAATGCCCGGAAATGAAAATGGAATTTATCGAGGTCATCAACGCAACACTTTCGACGGATAATGGTGAATATGCAGAGAGTGAAGATGAAATAGAAAGTAAAGCCAATACTTCCCTAGAGCTCCAAACTAAAGAAGAACTGGAGGCCTGGATCAAAGAGGAATATGGCTTTAATTCTGTGGAGATCATCTCTGGTCTCGGCGATACACCTCGCATCAGTTCTCCTCGGGACTTCAAGCGCGAACTGGTAAAAGTGCACAAAGAAAATAAGGACTGCATCCTCGGTGAACTTGCCTGTGCTCGCGCAAAGGAGCAAGGTTCTCTCTTCGGGCTCCGTGACGCGATCGTGTGTCGCCAGAAACGAGAAGAGATTCTCAGGGAGTGGTATCCTTTTTTTATCCACTTTACTGAAACGGTGGTTAAAATCAACGGCGACCTTTGTGTCGCGTTTCTCCACCCGCGCGCGAGCGACTGTGACCTCTGCTTCGACAAGCTCGGCCGTGTGTGGCGTGACTTCTGCCGGTTTCCCGTCTCCCGCAAGTCCCTGTAGCTTTGTAATTTCGACCCTTGGATTATATTCATCACTGCACGAATGTAGAATATGAATTGATCCCTGGGTCTTTTTATTTTCCTCTTATACAAAAAGCAGGGCATTCGTGCCCTGCTTTTTTCTCGCTATGTGTAGATCCCTACTCTCTCGTGACGCGGAGGATTTCTTCGAGAGAGGTAATGCCGTCGAGAGCTTTGAGGATAGCGTCCTGTTTGATCGTGATCATGCCCTGTCGCACCATTTCTTTTTTCATGGCATCGTTTGACATGGTGGTACTCACGATCGTACGGAGCTCATCAGTCATTGCTATTACCTCCGTTACTACAATACGTCCTTTGTATCCCGTGTCATTACAGGTCGCACAGCCTTTTCCTTTGAAAAATGTCAGTGGTTTTTTCCTGTCGATATTTGCGGGCATTGCAGCGGCGGGGATGGCGTCTAACTCGGTACGAATCTCCTTTTCTAGGTCTTTTGGCGTTTCTTCTGGTACCTTACAGTCCACGCAAATCTTTCTTACGAGACGTTGTGCGAGAATTGTGTTCAGCGCTGACGAGATGAGGAAGGGCTCCACATGCATATCCGAAAGACGCGGGATTACCCCGAGAACATCCTTAGCGTGGATCGTGGAAAGCATGAAGTGCCCCGTCAGAGCGGCATGGATGGCAAGCTCGGCGGTCTCTGTGTCACGAATTTCTCCTACCATAGCGATGTTGGGGTCCTGACGGAGAACTGCACGCAACCCCGACGCGAATGTGAGGCCAATATCAGGGTTCACCTGTACCTGATTCACTCCAGGAAGAAAGTATTCGACTGGATCTTCAAGCGTGATGATGTTTGTTGATTCTTTGTTGAGGGTGTTGAGGATTGAGTAGAGCGTAGTCGTCTTTCCTGATCCCGTAGGACCGCTGATAAGGAGCACTCCTACGGGACGCGCCTGGATTCTGTGAATAGCATCGAGGGATGGGCCACGGAATCCTAGCTCTTCGAGTCCCATAATCTGCGAAGATGTAGGGAGGATACGCATAGCGACTTTCTCGCTGTCGAGAACAGGCATTGTTGAAATACGCAGGTCTACCTTCTTATTCCCCAGATCCGCACGAATACGTCCATCCTGAGGAAGACGTGTTTCATCTATCTTGAGACGGGAAAGCACTTTGATACGCGAAATAATGGATGCGTGGAGATGTGACGGAAGGTTGAGGTAGGTGCGCAGCTGTCCATCAACGCGAAACCGAATACGTGACTCTTTCTCGCCTGGCTCGATGTGAATGTCGGATGCCCCTGCGTCCACTGCTTCCTTAATCATCGAGGAAACAATCTTTGCGACGGGAGCTTTTTTTATATTTTCAAACAGTGAGCGAGGTTTTGCTGTTTCGTCAACGACCTCCTCTGTCGCTTTGCGCTCTTCGATTACTTCCAGTGCTTCACTGACTTCTTTTTGAAACGCGGTATAGTTCTTCACTGCACTGGCAAAACTCGTAGGCGTGGTAACAAAAAATGATACGCGATATCCTTCTTTGTTTGCCCAAAAATCAATAGATTCGATGGCTCGGTAGTTTCCTGGATCGACGAGGGCAATTTTTACATCCTTGCCTTTTTTTTCAAACGCGACGAGCTGATGATTTTCTGCTACTGCCTGCGGAATAATAGTCAAAATATCTTGCGATACGTCCCGCCCTACTAAATCAATAAATGGTAGCGTAAAGAGATCTGCCTTGAGTTTTGCCAGGTCATTTTCCTTGATAATCCCCTGTTCGACGATGAGCTCCTCGGGATTACGTCCCGACTTGGCTGCCTCTTTTTGGATACGCGTCCAGGTGGCAGCATCGAGCTTCTTCTGGTCGATGAGGGCTTGTATGGTGCGTGAAGGATTCATGGATTTTGGGGGGCTAACGAGTCTTTTCTTTTGCTGGTTCTATAAAAGGATTGGTGTTCCCTGCTTTTCCGGCTTCGAGTGGCAACGCGATAGGGCTGCGCAACTCAGTGTACTTTGGCTGATTTAATAATGTCTTGTTCCAGTTCTCCTGAGAGAGTGGAATATCTTCTTGGCTTATCCCGGTTGTTGCCGGTTGTACCATCGTCGTGAAATACCACCATCCTACTGCTGCTATCACCACGAGGAGAAGCAGAAGCAGCGGCAAGATACGCGAGGATGAATGTTTTTTGTCCGCCATATAAAAATGTTATTGGGCTTTATTGGGGAGATAATAGGTCTTTACGGACAGTTCGACGGTACCTGTCTTTGGATCAAATGTTGCGGATGATACATCGGTAATACGGAGTGATTGTTCGATGTCACGTATCAGTTCCTTGAGCGAAGCATATCGTGCACCTCCTGCTCTGAGGGTTACATTTACTTCTTTGAGCCCTGCGGTATCACTCTGTGCTGCACCTTTGATATCTTTTGTCACTACGTCGATTGCCTGTAGTGATAGACCTCTGTTTTTTATAATCTTCTCATACAGCGCGTAGAGTGTCGGGAGGTCCTTTTCTGCTGGTAATGCGAGTGCCACCTGTTTGATACTGGTATTTTGTGATGCGTCGAGCAAGCTCGTCACTCCTTCGAGATCACTCAGGTATTTTTTACGATCCTGGAGATTCTGTCCTAGTGTTGCTGATGAATACTTCCCGCCAGCCGTATATTCTTTTAGTAGCGGTTCAAGAAAATAGAAATACGCTACGCCGCACACAATGGCAAAAACAGCGACGATCAATAGCGGCTCAAGCTGCTCGATAAGAGATTTTCCTTTTGCTTCGGTTTGCAGTGCCATACTATTTTCGTTTTAGGATATCTTGATTGAGTTGGAATGTGAGCGAAAAATTCACTCCGATAACCTCCCCAGAAGGACTCAATACTGAACTCGCTCCGCTGATTGCCGGTTTTTTTGCAAAATCTTTTGCATCTTCCATGAGGCGTAATTCACGACCGATGGATGTATAGTCCTTTGCAACTCCTGTCAAAGAAATATTTCCCGATGCGTCGGATACCATGCTTACATAGGTAACTTCGGGAATGGTATTTTTTTCTAATAGTCCAAAAAATCCGCTCCAATAGGTACGATCGCCGAGTAGCTTCTTGAGTTGTCCTAGGGTGCTTTCGAATTGCGTTATCTCCCCTCTTCGCATTTCAAGTTTTGCTATTGCAGCATTCGTTGTGTCAATCTCTTGTTGACCACCACTCAACTCTCCTTCGATCACGAATCGGTATCCATAGAGTCCTCCGTATGCCACGAGTACGATTGCAAGGGCGATAAAGAATGTTTCGAGGACATGCTTGAGCGAACGCTCGGTTGCAGACACTTTGGTCTGGGTGCCAAAATCGATCAGGTTAATCCCTACCCCACTGTCGTCGCGGGATGGAGCGGGCTCCCCTTTCTTTGTGGCTCGTCGTGGAGTGCCGAGGGCACGACGTCCGTTATTTTTTTCCTCCATAGTCTTTGAGGATTTTGAAGTGATATCAGGCATAGAAAAAATCAATTACGCGGTCATATCAGTTCGCATCGCAAGACCGATGGATACTGAGAATTTAGAACCTACCCCTGCGAGTACCGGACGGAGATCCTCTGGATACACTACTCGTGCCCATGGATCACCGACTATAACATTCGTATCGAGCTGTTTTGCAAAATAGGAGGCGATGTTGGGCATCATGGCCGATCCTCCGGTGAGTACAATCTTTTCTACCATTCCTGTTGACTTGCCAGAGGGCGTGATCGTGTTGTTCTTGTAGATATCAAATGTGTAGCGAATTTCATGAAGGATGGGTTCGAGTGCTTTCTCAATAATCTCTGGGACTCCTCCACTCCCTGATGCGGCATCAAAACTCATGATCCCGATATCGCGTTTCAGCTGCTCTGCACGCTTCTCGTTGATATTGAGACTATTCATAATCGCCCTTGTGAGCACCTGTCCTCCCACCTCGATGCTGCGAGAGAGAAATGGCACCCCTGCTTCTGCAATAATGATATCCGTGGTGGTTGCGCCGAATTCTACGATCATGGTCTCTGCCGTTTCTGCGCCTACGAGCGCACGCGTGAGTGCAAAGCTCTCCGTCTCCAGACTCGTCAGTTGTAAATCTGCTTGTGAAAAAATCTCTGTATAACGTTTTACAAGATCGCGGGGAGCACCCGTGATGAGAATTTTGAGAAGCTCTTCTTGGGCGGGAGCTGCTTCTTTCTTTGCGAAAAATCCCTTTGCTTTCACTGCAGGCTTGTTCAGCACGCGATAGTCCAGAACGATATCTTCGAGGGGGAGTGGAATAATCTTCTTTGCTTCCCATCGGACTGCGGATGCGAGCTCTTCTTTTTTCATCTGAGGGAGACTGATGATAGAGGAGAATACTGCGTATGTTGGTAATGCTGCGACTGCATGCGTTGTGGTGAATTTTGTCTTTTCACGAATTGCTTTTAGCTGAGCAGCAACAAATGCTGCGTCTTCTTTGACGCTCGTGCGAACATTACGTTCCAGTCTATCAATGAATCCGTAGTTAACGAGATGATGTAATCCATTACGATTCGCGAGTTCTATCATTTTGATACTCGCGCTTCCAATGTCGACACCGATTACGTTCGGAGATGTGTGTTCAAAAAGTGGCATGGGGAAAATTGTTTTGAAACTTGTATTAGTAGTATATCACACTCAGATATTTTCTTTGCGTCTTCACAGGGGATATCTATTTCAGGGACCTCTGAAAAATCGATGAATTTTTGTTGAACGGGCGGTTCGATTCTAGGAGACGTATAGATAATACGTTGAGTAGATTCGACGGGTGCCCGTGAAGCAAAAAGGCGCGATTTTGCAGAGGTCTCTCTATTGCACGGTGACCGTAGTCCACGTGGGAAGTCCTCGCGGAACATCTTCGAGCCCCGGTGGTGTGTTGAGAATCATTCTTCCTGTGTCGGTGAGACTTTCTGATCCGAGATTGTTTCCTATGTATTCGCGCTGCAATGAAAACTTTTTGGATACCATCACTCCATCGATCTTGAGGGGCACTTCATCATTGAATCCACACGTTCTACTTCCTGTTCCTGTCTTAATTTCTTGTTCCGCCAAAAATGACCCAGCGACTTCTGCTGCATAATCGAGACCAGACAGTGTCGGGATGCAGTTATCGAACTGTATCGTTCCCCCATTGCCGCTCGCTGCTTGTATTGCGATCCACCCCAATGAAGCCGTCTTCCTTGAGCTATCAACTCCGCCTACCTGATAGACAATGGGACGACGAATCACAAGATCCCCCTTCACGATGATCGTTCCTGCGCCAGAACCCGCTAATGCGTTTGGAATGACGAGTGGTGATGTTGCGCTTTGTCCTATCACGAGTGGTGCGCCCCCATGTGCGTCGGCATTATAGTAGAGCACCCTATCCTGAAGTCCCCCTGCAATAATAGCGTAGAGATCATTCTCGTCGGTAATCTCTGTCACGCGGTATCCATATTTGTTACGAAGACTCACGGCATCCACGCTGGTATCCGTCAATGCTTTTGTGTGAAGAAATCCTAATGTGTTTCTATACTTGTTGCTTTTCTTTGGTGCGTCAATGGCACCAAAATTCGTTATCGGTGTCTGTACACTTCCTGGGTCGCCACATGCCCCTCCTGCACACTCTGACGAGAAATTACTCACTACGCCATTTGCATGAATGAGATTGGACGCATTGTATTTCCCTGGTGTTTGCGGAGGATACGTTATAGCAGTGAACCCATCTTTGGAGTAGATATTCCCTCCTTGCGTTTGGAGCCATCGGTTCAAAATCGCCGTGTACCATTTGCTGGTGTTGGCCACTGGATCGTATCCTACGTCGCATAGTCCCGCGGGACATCCTCCTGGCGTATCCGCGAGGGTCTTTCCGCTGAATGCCACCCACCCGATTACGGGAAATCCTACATCAGTCCCATTCCACGCCCATCCATTAAAAAGTTGTGTCGCGGGATCAAAATCTACCCCGTATGGCGTGCCTCCGATTGTGGTGCCGCGTAGCTTGATCCATCCTGAATTCGAAAGCCCCAAGCCCACTACTTTTGCCCATCCTGATACTTGATGATTGATGAGATCGAGTGTTGCACTTGCAGGAACGCCTGGTTCCGGTTCCGTTCCTCCGTATGTAGCAACGGGCAACGCAACCGTATCCGTACATGTTCCTCCCCAACATACCCACCCATAGTTCGATGACCATGACCATCCAGAAATATCTCCTGTTGTCTTATCAACCTCTACGCCGTAACTTCCAATTTTATTTCCTCCAGAAATTACCGGACCGCGCTGTGATGTCCACCCGATGACACTATTCCATGCATACCCCGTCACCTTCCATGTCGTACTCGCTGCCAATACTCTCCCGATGTCACTGATGCCAGATACCGCAAGCATAACCGCAACAATAATGCTGAGAGTAATGGTTCGTGAAATATGAAAAGCTGCACGCATGGGGAAGGATTGACGTTGTTATGTATTTAGTATACACTATCCTCACTAATACGTGGAGACATTTGTAAAACCGCGTCCTTTCGCTTCATGGGCACCCGTTAGTTCCACTCAACGTATATATCCATACGTTTCCCGGAACCAACAGCCCATTCAACGAAAATCCATCGGTTTTTCAAACGTCTCCTTATGGACTGCTATGGATACTTTTTCGCCACGATTCACGACGCGCACGAAAGAAGCACTCACGCTCGCGGCTCTTTTTGCACAAAAAGAAAAGCGCTCAGAGATTCTTCCTGTCGACCTCACCGAAGGGATACTCCATGTGTGTTCATCGTTGAGCCATGATTTTTTTCCCCAACCGTCTCATGCACGCGTCCCCTCTCTTCCACGAAAGAGTGCACATTCTCCTCGGATGCTCTCCGCGGACAGCAAAAAAATACTCACCACGAGCGCCATCATCGCGAGCCTCAACGGACATTCCCTCATCGGTATCGAGCATCTCGTCGCCGCACTCATAGAAATCAACGATGCAACCGTTGTCGCGCTTTTTGACCTCTATGGTATTGACGCTAAGCACGTCGTCAAAGGCGTCGACCTACTCCTGGCGAATAATTCCAAAGTTCAGGAGCTTTTTAAGGCAGTCACCCCTCCTGATACAAAATCAAAGGCGCGTCGCAAAAAAAACACCCTGCTCCCCGAGTGTGCCGTACGCATGACCGATCCCGAGATTGCCAAAAAATACGATACCGTCATCGGAAGAGATCGTGAGATCAACAACGTCATCCGTGTCCTTCTTCGTCGCTCAAAGAATAACCCTGTGCTCGTCGGAGAACCTGGTGTAGGAAAAACCGCACTCGTGGAGGGGTTAGCGGCGCGTATTGTCGCCGGAGATGTTCCCAAAGAGCTCCGCCACGCACAGATCTATTCGCTTCAGCTCTCTCATCTGGTCGCTGGCACTTCTTTGCGAGGAGATATGGAAGCAAAGCTCAAAGAATTATTCGAGGAATTGCAGAGTAATCTCCGCAGTATTCTTTTTATCGATGAACTCCACACCATCGTCGGGGCAGGGTCTGCATCTGGGTCTCTCGATATTGCTCAAATGATCAAACCCCTCCTCGCGCGTGGTACTCTCCGGTGTATTGGAGCAACGACCGATAATGAATACCGTCGTTTTATCATGGAAGATGGTGCGCTCGAGCGACGGTTCCAACCTATTCGTATCGAGGAACCCTCTCGTGCCACTACTGAGCACATCCTCCGTACGATCGCCCCACGCCTTGAGGCCCATCATCATGTGACGATTGATGCCCCTTGTATTAGCGCGGCGGTCACGCTCGCACAACGATTCACTCCCCATCGTCGTCTTCCCGATGCCGCGATCGATCTCCTCGATGAAGCATGCGCTGAAGGCTCTCTGCAATCTCATGTGCGCACTAACACTCCTGATGCGCTCACCGCGCTCGAAGATGGATACTCCGACTTGGTTCGTAAACAGCTCACTGCTCTTTATACCGAATTCGATGTCAGAAAGGCGCAAGCGTTTCAAGAAAAGATAGAAAAGGCCCAGAGTGCCATCGTTGATTTGTACGCCCCCGCTCCCGAGGATGTCCATACCCTCATCGCCGAGACACACCTTGCGACCGTTCTTGCGGAGCGACTCACTATCCCCGTCGATCGTATTACCGCTACTCCTGTGATTCCTCGTACGCTCCGTGATTCCCTCGAATCGGGTGTTGTCGGACAACCCGCTGCGACCACTGCGATTGCTACGACGCTCACCCGCGCCCTCGCCGGACTTCGTGATGTGCGAAAGCCATTTGCCTCGCTTCTCTTTGTCGGTCCTTCCGGAAGTGGTAAGACTCATTGTGCTAAGGCTATCGCCGCCGCACTTTTTACCGAGCAAGCATTCCTTCGCTTGGATATGACGGAGTTTTCGGAAAGTATCTCACTCGCTCGTCTCATCGGTGCGCCTGCTGGGTATATAGGATACAAGGATGCGGGCGTGCTTACTGATTTTTTGCGCAAGCACCCGCACGCGCTGATTCTTTTTGATGAGATTGATAAGGCACACCCACGTGTTGTGCAGCTCATCCTCCAAATCCTCGAAGAAGGGATCCTCACTGATGCGAGTGGTGGCACGACTTCGTTCCGTGAATCGGTTATTGTTTTTACCGCAAATAGCGAAAAGGGACTCGTCGGTGCGCCTGTTGGTTTTGAATCAGGCATGGGTGTGGCTCCCGTATTGTCCAAAGATACCCTGAATGCGCGGTTTGGTTCTGAATTCATGGGACGTCTCGATGCGGTGGTTCCTTTTGTCCCCCTTGAACCGGCCGCTCTCACGCTCCTCGCAGAACAGACCCTTATCACCCTCCGCGATCGTCTTGCCGTACAAGGACGAACGCTTCGTTGGAGTGCGCGCATACCCGCGGAATGCGTACGACTCACCACAGGTACTTCTCTCGGCGCACGAGCACTCTTTGATACCATCCGTATATATATAGAAGACCCACTCGTGACCTGCCTGCTCGCGTCAGAGGAAAAAATATTCGAAATACGGTATACTGATACCATTACTGTCCACGCAATTCCTCATGGCACTCTCCCAAAAACTACAAAACTTCGGCATGGCGCAAGGAAAGAAACTCGTCGGGAAAAAACTCGACCAGTTTCGGGCGTACAAGCCAATGGAAAACGCAAGTCAGTTGCTCAGAAGAGCCCAGCAAGCACCGCCAACCGAAAACGCACCGTCTGAAGACGAGAACGCGGATGAGTTTTTTGCTGCGCAGAATGCTCAATCAGAAGCAGAGCAAGATCAACAAGAACAAGAGAACGATGAAACCGATGCCGGATGGAGACAGTCTCTTCTGCAGCACGCCGCATCAAAAAAAAGTAGATTGAACAAAGCATTTGCGATAAACAGGCTGCTTCGCGACAATGAATCGGAACACCGAGAAGAAGTCTTTCTCATTGCTCTCATGGCTGCAGCCTCTATTGATTTTGGTACCGATGTCATCGCTACTGCACTTAGTTTTGTTGCCGGGCCCGTCTGGGTTCCGTTTGTTGTTGGCGCAGTGGCGGGGATGCCTCTCTTCTTCTTTCTTTGGGGAAGGGGTATATGGAAGGTTCGTGTATTTTTTGGGATAGCGGAACTTTTTGGTTTTATCCCTGGGATATCTTTGATTCCGATGAAGTCTATTGGAGTGCTCTACGCATGGGATCAATCACGTAAAAAAGCACAAGAAGATGGCGAAAAGGCCGATAGAGTAGAAAAGATAATTAGAGGCCTCGAAAGAGGATCAAAAAGTGCAGCAAGTGAATTTTCAGCACTCGAAGCAGAAGTGGGTGACATTGGGGAAGGCGAAGAATAATGATATACTATTGATATTATCGTTCGACTACGTCTTGAGAGTGTTCTCTTGCAGCGACTTCGCGAAGAGCGGAGCAAAAGAGAATACTCTCAAGACGTACCAGTACACCCCGCTCCTATGCCCCTTTGGAAACGCATTCTCTTCATCACTCTCTTTCTCCTCGCCGTCGCGGGGATTGGGTTTTTGATTTATCAATTCTTCTTTGCTCCTACTCCTGCTGTCGAAAGACCCGTCCCCATCGTCGAACAGCCTACAGGAGCCCTCCCTGGCGCAGGCCCTGCTGTTTCCACCCCGACGATCACCCCGACCGCTCCACAACTCCCTGCCGCCAAAGCCATACCTCTCACCGCTCTCGCAGCCAAAGGGGGTACCGTGCAAGTCACCGAAGTACAACCCGATCGATCGATCTCCCCTATCCTCTCCTCGAATGGCAACGACCTCGTCTCCTACGATGTCTTTGATGGCAAGTTCTATACCGTGACTCCCGATGGCACCCTCACCAAACTTAGTGACGATGCGTTCGTCGGTGCAGAGACGATCACGATGAACCCGCAGGCGGACAAGACGGTTATTGAATTTCCTGATGGGTCGAATATCCTCTACGATTTTAAAACCAAGAAACAAGTCTCCCTCCCTCAACATTGGCGCGAGTTTAACTTTTCTCCCGATGGAGGACAGATCGCCTACAAGAGCTATGGCATCGACCCTGATAATAACTGGCTTGCGATCGCGAACGCTGATGGGACGGAAGGGCAAGCGATTGAACCCCTCGGTAACCGAGGAGCATACGTGGACGTGAATTGGTCCCCTACGGGGCAGGTCATCGCTACCTCCCGTGATGGAATTGATAGCTCACGACAGCGCATTCTCTTTCTCGGAAAGAATAAAGAAAATTTCAAATCGGCAGTAGTGAATGGAAGAGGATTTCAGTATCAATATTCTCCCGATGGCACACAGATGCTCTATAGCGTCTACTCCCCCGGCGGTGATTACAAACCCGAGCTCTGGGTGATGGATTCTATCGGCGATGAGATTGGCGACAACCGTCGCTCCCTCGGTATCGCTACCTGGTCGAATAAATGCGCCTTTAGCGATGCACAATATGTATACTGCGCGGTTCCTCCGAGTCTCCCTACCGGTGCAGGGCTCATTCAAGATGCCATGGACAATGCTGATGATGTACTTGTCAAAATCAATGTCTCTACCGGAGAACGAACGAAGCTTGCCGAGACCCCTACTGCCCAGACTATTTCCAAGGTGGTGGTTACGAAGGATCAGAAGACTCTCTATTATACCGATAAACAGACGGGGAGGATTTTTACGATGAAGCTCGAGTAGTTTCCGTCTTTCTTTTGAGGAAATTCACCTGTACGCCCCTATGCGTCGCACCTCTCTCATCTCTGTACTCTTCTTTAGCCTCGTCATGGGGCTCTTTTTGTTTCATACACCTCTTGTCCATGCCGTAGATGATCTGAAATCCAATAGCGTCATCCCCGATCTCAATCTTCAGATCCCTATTTTCAACAAAGACAAAATCCCCGTCGCGCATTACGACAATGGAGATGTTGTGTTCACGGGACTCACCGACTATGTGAATCTCGCATATAACTGGCTCGTGGGTGCCGTGGGGATTCTCGTCGTCATCTCTCTCATGTATGGCGGAGTGCTGTGGATGACCGCAGGAGGTAATGCGAGCAATATCAGTAAAGCGCAAGATATTATGCGTAACGCGCTCATCGGTCTCGGTTTGGTTTTGGGATCGTATCTTATTCTCTCGACGATAAATCCTGAGCTCGTGGAGCTACGCCCGATACGGTTGGCGAAACAAAAAGCAATTGATATTAATATCAACGTAGAGGTTCCTCATGCCTCTAAGCAGACGCAAGATAGTGTGGGCGGTAATGTCACCACTACCGGTGATAGTGCTGATGTGCAAAAATTATTGCAAGAAAAAAAGCTTGTATTTCAATGCGTTGGAGACAATACGTGTGCTGCGCAACAATCTGGTCGATGGGAAAGTGGCATTGCTCAAAAACCTCCAATGCCGGTTGACACTCGTATTCTAGGGGCTCTTAAAATAGTGGGAGATGCATGCCCAGGTACACTCATTACGGCGCTCAATGAATCTGCAGGCCATAGTGATGGATCGTATCATTACGTAGGCAAGGCAGTCGACATCGGTGGGACCATATGTGGAGCCATCCCCGAGGCCTGCAATACCGCTCAAAGCCAACTCGTTCAGAAGCTGCTCTCTCTCGGATATAGCGTCGGAACCCCTGGAGGAGCGTGCGGAGGATTTAAGGATGCACCTGGCCACTTTCATATTAATGTGCGCTGAAATAACATTCATAAGTGGGACGGTCAACTATATATCGGCATCAAGAAGACGCCTAGTGCCGACGATGGTATACTATAGGCAATGCGTACCCGTATTTATTTTTTTGTTATTCCTATACTTTTCGCGATACTTTCTTTCGCGGTTTTTTCATTTCCCTATCCCACGTTCGCGGCGCCCATAGAATCCGCAAGTCCTCTCAAAGATTTCAAACTTCAGATTCCTATTCCAGGTTTCGATCCGTCAACCATGCCCATCGTCGAAACTAGTGGGGATTCAGTAAAAATCTCCGGCATTGGATTTTACGTTAGAGCTATCTATTCGTGGCTCACTACTGCCGTTGGCGTCATCGCTGTTCTTGCGTTCATGTACGGAGGCGTGCTCTGGCTCACGGCAGGAGGTAACGCGGGAAATATCAAACAAGCGCAGGAGATAATCAAAAATACCCTCGTCGGCATGGGACTGCTTTTGGGCTCATACGTTATTCTCTATACAATCGATCCGGGACTCGTGACGCTCAATCCCCTGTCAGTAAAAAAACTTTCTACATTTCAACTAAAACTAACCCTGCAAGATCAGCTGTCTCAAAGCAGTTCGACTGCACCCATAGGGAAGGATACCCAGCAAATAGCGAATAATATCTGTGCAAACTCTGGTCTCGTGAGTGCATACAAAGCGGCTGCAGAGAAATGCAATATACCCTGGGAGATATTCGCTGGAGTACATTACCGTGAACGCGGAAATGAGACAGCAAGTAACCCTATGCAATTTGACGCGGTGCAACAAGCTCAGCGCGCACGTGATCCCCGCTGCAATACCTGGCCCACAGCACTAGACTGTGCGTGTGAGCTACTCAAGGGAGCTCCCGCCACCGTCACCGCAACCACCGATACCGAGCTCCCTATCAAGCAATATATGTCATTTTATAATTGCGGGGTTCAGGATTTCTGTAAGAATGGTGATTACTTTTATGTCTCCAATGATCCCGAAAATGGAAAACAGTACCATATTAAAGGGACTATAGATGGTGGTGCTACGATAGACACCCCAGACTCCCGCCCGGGTTCATATATTATTTATAGGGCGGTAAAAGAGAAATGCCACTAATATGATTTTCTGTCTTGGTAAGAAAATATCACATCGCCTCTTTATAGTCTTTTTCATATCTTTAATTGTCCTCGCTACAGAATTTTCCTTTGTTTCCGCGCAGAACACCATCAATCTCCAGACTCCCCTGCCTGGGACTCAGACGACCACCCTGAAGCTTTGCGAAGGAGAGGGCGTAAATCTTACGTGCGGTGGCATCATGACCTATGTGATGGCGGCGTATCAGTGGCTTCTCGTTGCATCAGGAATTTTGGGAGTCGTTGCTCTCATGTGGGCGGGGCTTCTTTGGCAATCATCGCGGGGTGATAAGAAACAAATACAGGACGCGCGTGGTATCATTAGCAATGCGCTCGTCGGTATGGGTCTTCTTTTGAGTTCCTATCTCATACTGTTTATCGTCAATCCCGACTTTGTAACTCTAAACCCGCTGAATTTGGGGCAGGCAGGGAATCTGAAAAAGATAGATCTAAAGATTACAATCCCTAAGGCGGATCCCTATGAACCAAATCTTTTGTCGCAGAAGGGACCGGGCACGTGCAATACCCCTAGCGTAGATGGCGTACCCCTTCTTAAACAGGGTGCCTATGGTGACTACATTGCAGGATCAGGATGTGGGATCACTTCTTTTACGATGGTTGCTAATTTCTATAGCAAGAATACGACACCTCCCTCAGTACTTGCCGCTGCTGGAGGGACAACCGCTGCATCTTACCCAGGTCTTGCATCTCACTATGGCTTGAAGACGGCCGAATTGCGTGGTGGATATAGTCCTGACATAGATGGGGTTAAAAAGACCCTCGTCGAGAAAAAACCTATCATGTGGTATTCTAGAAACCCTGCATTCACTACCTATATGCATTGGATGGTTATTACGGGCTATGATCCTACAAAAAATATTTTTCATATTAACGATCCCGCAACGGGATGTATAAGAGAGGCTACAGAGGCTGACATACGATTTCCTTCTGTAGGCACTGAAGGCGGATGGAATTTTCCTGTTTTTTATGTTTTCAATCCCTAAACTCAAACCGGCAATCATCACCCTCTTCCTTGGAGCCCTGCTAGTACTCCCCTGTTTTGCGTTTGCGCAGAGCGATACCATCACTCTACAAATTCCCCCCAATAGTGATCCCACGTCGAGTACTATTAAGCTATGCGAGAAGAATTCGGCGGGAGGTTTTGACTGTAACGGTATCGTGACTTATGTGCAGACTCTGTATATCTGGCTCCTCGGTGCGGTAGGAATCGTTGCAGTAGCGAGCATCATGTTCGCTGGGGCGCAATGGACGGTTTCACGAGGTGATAGCGGTGCGGTTGGGAAGGCTAAAGAAATGATGCAAAATAGCCTCGCAGGATTGGCGCTCACTCTCGGTGCCTATCTCCTCCTCTGGGCAATCAATCCCGATTTTGTTGTTTTGAAGCCTATTACGTTGGGCGAGCAGAAGAAGGTGGATTTGAATATAGGTCTCATGCAACAAGTTGCTAAAGAGGAGACCTCTCTGAGTGCCTCTGGTGTCTACACTGCTCCTGGAGAGCCAACTTCCGGATTTACTAATCTAAGATTCAGTGGCAACGCCAAGATCGATGTCGAAAAGAGTGGTAATATTACCGATGGGCTTCGTTCACTCCTCAAGGATATGGATACCGCTGGTTTTAAGGTCACTATATCTACCCTGAAAACCGGACATAACCAATACTCATCGAGTGGTAATGTATCGAACCATTGGGTTGGGAAAGGTGCTGATATTACTGGAGATAATGCCGAACTTATCCGACTTGCCAAGTGGCTTGCCGCTGAAAAGATATCACAACTCAATGAAAGCTTTTACTGCTACCCCGATGCTCCGATGACCAAGAAAGGGACTGTCTATCCGACCGTGGCCACACTCACCGAATGGGGGCTGTGTAGCTCGCACAAGGATCATCTTCATCTTGGGCTTAACTAGGGTTTGCTGTTTATGAAACAACTTCTCGTTCTTGCATTCCTCTCCCTCATCATTGGCTCATCGCTCGCGGTGCCGGTGTTTTCGCATGCGCAATCGAATGATCTTCGTTTGCAAGTGCCCCTCACCGACCCCTCAAAGAGCAAACCTACCGAAACGATCAAACTTTGTGACACTGATCCGACGAAGCCGGGGGCGGAGATCAAATGCAATGGTATCTCCCAATATATCGCGGCTGCCTATGTGTGGATCATAGGGGCTGTGGGGATTCTCGTCGTTCTTGTGTTCATGTATGGCGGGGTGCTCTATCTCATCTCTGCGGGAGATTCAGGGAAGATACAGCAGGCACAGACAGCCATGTCGAATGCCCTCGTCGGTCTCGCTCTCACACTGGGATCGTATACGGTGCTTTGGATTATCAACCCCGAGTTCGTGCAGCTCAAGCCTATTACCCTCGGTGGACTCAATCAACCGAAGCTTTCGGTGAATATCACCGCGCCCGCTCCGACGCCGAGCTCAGGTGGGGCTAGCGGAGGGGCAACCTCCTCGGGCCCCACAGTTGCATGTGGAACGAGTACGAGTGTCGTGACGGGCAATATTAGCGACCCTGCTATCACCTACTTGGGGCCTGACGGGTTTGTATGGATATCGGGAGCGTTCAAAAATGGAGATCAGGCTGATGTTATCTATTATTTTCATGGTGCAACTGGTGTTCCCGACTACTACGACACCGTGGCCGTACAGGGTGTGCAAGATAAAACCTGGACGTATGCTTCAAGAAATATTCCTGCAATTCTACAGCAAAAAATTACATCCGGTGCGATGGGTCCAGTAATACTTGTTGCGCCCCTCTTTCCTAACTCTGTAGCGGGTGCAGAAAATCTTCTTCAGAAAGCGCTCGGTGCGAAAGGACTTTCTCTTTCTATAAAAAGCAAAAGTATCACAGGACATAGTGGTGGTGGATATGTCATCGGAAGTATTCTTCCTAATGCTTCGTCCTATAAATATATAGGTATGATCGACCCTTCTGCAGATACTATTGTCACCCAAGAGGCGGCACTGAAAGCAAATGCGTCCCGCATTTCATTGATATATAGACCCGCAAACTGGGGTGGGCAATACGCCGGAAATGCTACTGCTCTCGAAAAACTCGCAACAATCATCCCCTCTCAGAGTAAGCTAGTCGAGAAAGATCACAACGCGCTTATTCTCGATTCATTCCAAAACATCGACGCTTGCTTTAAGAAATAGGCTCTCCCACTCCTCCTCCTTGAAATCCCTCCTCGAGCGCGCTATAGTAGTGGCACTATGGCAAACGCTCCCAAAACTCTCTTTACCTGTTCCGCGTGCGACGCGCAATCTTCCAAATGGTCGGGGCGTTGTCTTGATTGTGGTAAATGGGGCACTTTGAGCGAAACGTATGTTGAGTCTTTGTCTGAAAAAGAGACTCCTGCTTTTCGCATTCAACAAGCGAATCCCTCCCCTACTATCTCCTTTCCCTCGATCGAGAATGCGTCTACGCCACGATTTTCTACTGGTATCGGTGAACTTGATCAGGTGCTCGGTGGTGGCATCGTCCCCGGAAGTCTCGTTCTTATAGGCGGAGAGCCTGGGATAGGAAAATCTACCCTACTTTTGCAAATTGCGCTCAAGGTGGCGCAGAATACTTCCGTTATCGACACCGACCCGATTGATGATATCAGTGTCCTATACACTTCAGGAGAAGAATCGGCGCAACAGGTGAAGCTCCGTTTTGATCGTATCGCGACTGCGCAGAAGACACCGAAGACTCCCGCGCTTGATACTCTGCATTTTCTCGGAGAAACCAACATCGAAAAGATTTGTGCAACGATCGTTGCACGCAAACCAAAGCTCGCCTTTGTTGACTCCATTCAGACCGTCTATTCTTCCACTGTCCCCTCTGAGGCAGGGAGTCTCACCCAGGTGCGCGCGTGTACTATTTTTTTGATGGAAACGGCCAAGCGTCATGGCATCCCTATTATCCTCGTCGGTCATGTGACGAAAGAAGGCATGGTGGCGGGTCCCAAAACGCTCGAGCACATGGTAGACACCGTGCTCTATCTCGAAGGAGATAATCAGTACCACTATCGCCTTCTCAAAACTGTGAAGAATCGTTTTGGTTCGACGAATGAAGTAGGAGTTTTTGAGATGCAGGAAGAGGGACTGCGCGAGGTGGATAATCCTTCTAATATATTCCTAGCGACGAATGAAGATGTTCTCCCTGGTACGGTTACATCCGTGGTTATGGAGGGGACGCGCGCATTTCTCGTACAGGTGCAGGCACTCACGACCAAGACGTTCTTTGGCTATCCACAGCGTCGCGCGGTAGGCTTTGATACGAATAGACTCCAGCTCCTCATCGCGGTACTCGCAAAACGAGTGGGACTCAATCTCGGCGATCAGGATATCCACGTGAATGTGGTAGGCGGGCTCAAAATCACTGAACCTGCCATCGACCTGGCAATTTGTGGGAGTATTATCTCCGCATACCTCAACAAACCATTTAACGCGCGTACCGTGGTATGTGGCGAAGTAGGACTCAATGGTGAAGTACGCCCTGTTTCACAAATAGAAAAGCGGCTCAAGGAGGCCGCTAAACTAGGATTCACCGATGCGTACGCGGCGAGCACCCTGAAGGATCCTTCGCTTCGTCTTCACACTATCACTCACCTTCAGGATTTTTCGAAGGATTGGTAGCGCGCGAAATCAATAACTCAACTATCGAGGATATATTTTTTAAGTCTTGGTGTTAAGGTCTTTGCTATGCGAACAACATCCAATATCTTCGCCATCGACTTTTCATCCAAGGAGTCTCTTTGAAAGACTCCACCTCTGTGCGATACCGCTTCTACATTCGAAACACGAAGAATATCGATATTTTTGAGATCAATCACCGTATCTTTCTCAAAAGATGCCGATTCGTTGGCTAAGAAACAAATCGTATCCATCATAGCAGTTTGATTTAGGTCGTTAACATAATACTGAAGCTGAGACGTAGGAAGCACAACGATAATAGCCTTTCCGTCGATACAATCGCTTAGCAACAGTACTCTCTTTGTTTTTTGAGTACCATCGGAAAATTTATAATTTTTCCAAACTAAAATATCCCCTCTTTTAAGGGAGGATACAGAAATTGCTGAAGACGATCTTTCAGCGATACTCATACAATTATTATGAGAAAATCTCGCTCAAATCTTCCTTCTCTTTTTGCCAATACTCAACATAATCGCGGGATAAAGAGTCTTGGCTATTGTCCAAAATAAGAGAGTAGTCTATCGTTTGGTTCTCTTCGGTCCTACTCCACGGAGAATCAGGAAGATGCGTGGCTGCTCTAAGCTTGCTGCCCGTTAATTTTTTGCTACGACATACTTCTGCGACGTGTTTCAAAACTTCTATTTCCGAATCACTGAATACGCTCATGTCGGGCTCTCTCAAGGCTTCAATTTTATTTATCACCTTGCCTTTGTATAGGGTCTTTTTAATCGTGACCTTATCGGACAAAACCGTCTTCGTCGGTTTATCACCCAGATTACCAGCCGTTTGTCCAAATATCATATACGAAGTGCTTGGCACCGGTCCATGCTCCATCCGAACATAGCGGTCATTGGTAATAGGTCTACCGTATTTCTTAAAATGCAAAAAATCACTGTAATATAACAGTTTATTGAGCTTCAGTGGTCCGAGCGATTCTGGATCCGTATTCCTTGCAAAATAAAGAACCGCATTCACAAATTTTTCATCATCAAATTCTTTTGAGGCCAACATATGCGTATTGTAGCAGATATTGAGACTTTTTCAACATATAAAAAGATGATTTTGCGGGGGTCTCCCTATTCTAGATGTACCCCCTGGGCAAACGACGCAATCTCCTCTTTCATTTCTGGAAATTCGTTTATCCGTCCAATATAGTCCCGGGCGTAGGCATGGGCTTTTTGTATCAAGGCCGTGTCATGGAGTGTCGCAAAAGCAAGTGTGGGCATTCCCGACTGTACCGTTCCGAGGATATCCCCTGACCCACGGAGCTCGAGGTCTTTTTCTGCCAATACAAATCCGTCGGTGCATGATGCGACGATAGCGAGTCGTTCGGTGGACTCTTTTTCTTCGTTCCCCGGCATCAGGAAACAATATGACTGATCTGCACCCCGCCCAACACGCCCACGGAATTGATGGAGTTGCGCGAGCCCGAACCGATCAGCACCTTCGATGAGCATGACGGTGGCATTAGGAATATCTACTCCTACTTCGACGACGGATGTTGCGACGAGGATCTGTATGCTCCCCTCGACCATCGTACGCATCACCGCCTCCTTTTCTACGGGTTTCATTTTTCCATGTAGCATCCCCATCGTGAATCCTGGAAAAATATCCCGTGAAAGTCGTTCGAATTCTTCTTTTACTGACTTGTACCCGAGCGTGTCTGATGGATCGATAAGGGGACAAATGATGAATACCTGACGACCAGAATGGATTTGTTGCTTAATGAAATCATAGGTCCACTCCCTATATGAATTTGGCACGACTTTCGTGATGATAGGAAGACGTCCCTGGGGTAATTCGTTCAAAATAGAAACGTCGAGATCACCGTAGAGTGTCAGTGCGAGTGAGCGCGGGATCGGTGTTGCGGTCATCGAGAGGAGGTGTGGCATCTCTTCGTCGGGGTTTTTTTCTCGGAGTGCTTTGCGTTGATTCACACCAAAACGGTGCTGCTCATCGACCACGGCGAATCCGAGGCGAAAGAACTTCATGCGCTCTTGAATCAAGGCGTGTGTCCCGATTACCACATTCACTTCTCCCTGCTCTACTTGATCGTATACCGCTTGTCGCTCTTTTTGTTTGGAAACCTTCTTTTGACTTTCTTCTTCTTTGCGGACTGGGGATACTGAACTTATTGCTTGTGAGCCGGTGATGATGGCGCACGTAATACCCATAGGTCCCAAAAACTTCAGCAGCGACTGGTAGTGCTGTTGTGCGAGTATTTCCGTTGGCGCCATGATGGCGGATTGATATCCGGCGAGGGTCATGATTGCTGCGATAACACTCGCAACGACCGTCTTCCCCGATCCCACATCTCCTTCGAGGAGTCTGTTCATGGGGTGAGACTTTTCTATATCGTCCATTATTTCTTTGAGCGCCTGTTTTTGTGCACCCGTGAGCGTAAAGGGAATACGTGAAAATATCGCGTCTGTTTCTCGGGTGTTCAATGCAACCGCGTAGGCTTTTTGACCCAGAAGCTGGCTTCTTTGTTGTGCGGAATATACCTGGAGACGGAACAGTTCTTCAAACTTCATTCTGAGGGTTGCGGCTGCACACTGATCTTTATTCTCCGGAAAATGGATTGCGCGAAGTGCTTCAACACGACCGGGGAGCTGTTCGTGAGCGATGATATCTGCGGGTATCCACTCCTCTATTTCATCACCAAAACGGGCGATGGCATTGCCGAGAACCGTACGAAATTGTTTTTGCGTGAGCGAACCCGTGAGCGAGTAGATGGGAACAAGACGTGCGGTGTGCAGTGTTTCTTGATGGGCGTATATTTTTTCGTAGACGGGGCTCGTGAGCTGGAGGTCAAGAAAGTGATCGCTGGTTTTTCCTGATAAGTAGACCTCATCCCCTACTGCGAGATTTTTCATGAGGTATGGCTGGTTGAACCAGACTACACGGATACTCCCTGAGTCATCAGCGACAATCGCTTCGGTTACAATCTTTCGTGTACGGGCAGAGCGACGATTGTTCACGAGCTGTATGCGCGCTCGTATGGTGACTTCGGTTCCTGCGGTTGCTTCGGAGATGGGTATGACGTGAGAGAAATCGTCGAAGCGGAACGGGAAATAAAAAAGGAGATCCTTGCAGGTATGGATCCCTAGCTTATTGAAGAGGACGGCCGTCTTTGCGCCGACGCGTCCTAGTTTACTGATAGGAGTGGAGAGTCCGGTATTGTTCATAATCATGATATAGTACCGCACTCCTTACCCCTGCACAAGAATGCGTTCGCCCTGATTCCTTTCTACTGACACAGCACCGATACTCGCTTCGAATTATTGTTATAGTCGCTTTCGAATATAGTCTTCCCCGTATTGATCGTTAGCTCGAGTTCGTGGTTGCCGCTCGCAAAACAGGTCCATCGTACGCGACGCGTGCGCGTTACCCCTGCCGCGATAGAAGGGTCAGCACTCATGAGTTCTTGCCCTGTCCCGAGGTGCTTTATAAGCGTCTTATACTCGCCAGAATCCTTCTTCCCGGTATTTCTCTCCTGGATATCCAGGAATACATCATTCCCTACTGCTGCTTGCCCAGAAACGGATATCGAAAGAATTTCGAGTTCTGCGGTATCAACACAGTCATACGTAATCATATTCTGATTGCGCTCATCGGTTTCTTTTATTTCGTTCCCATAGTCTACGTCTATCTCCAGTGTTGTCGACCCTGCCGTAGGACAGCTATATTTGAAGGTAAAATCACTGCTTGTTTGTGCGCCCCATCCGTTAAATCGGCTTAGGTAGATCGTCTCCCCTTTTGCATTTGCCACGCGCACAGAAAATGGCTTTGAAACGAATGTTCCATTATTCCCGATCGCTACCTTTATAGGTGTCGCCATTCCGACGCGGAGTTTTGATGCGGCAATGGGTGCTATGTCTTTTACGACGAGATCAGCGTTGTCTGGAGGACATTCTGCGGCGATGAGCGAGGTATTGTTCGTCTTATCGGATTCGGTAACCCATCCATGCGGGTCTATGGTTACTTGATATGAGACGCCACAGAGGAGGTTGAGCTGCACCGATTGCGTGCTTCCTGCCGGATGCGAAAGGACATCCCCTTCATAGAGTTTTGCGTCTGCGATAGCGCGCACCCATACTTTGTACGGTGTTGTCACCGATGTAGTTCCGGCGTTATATATGTCGATATATGTCGCTGCGTACCCAGGAGTGGATTGTGTGGGCGCAAGGTGTGTTCCTTTCAAACTCAGATCCGCCAAAGGAGAGGCACTGAACGGCGGGATCTCTTTAGGCGCGTTGGTGGTGGTTCCCGATGTTGGTGCACTCGGCGTTGTCTTTGCTGCCGGAGTGGGCTTCACATATCCAGGAAGCTGTGGGGCGGAAACGGTGCGTGCTACTTTTTTGAAAAAGTCTGAAAAGTCTGTGAATGTAGCGATAAGATAGCGCTTGCCATCGCGAGGGTTTACATACCACAGTCTGTCTGGGTGTTCTTTTTGCACGAAGATTCTCCCCGCTTGTGCGCGCGTGAATTTTGCGTCAAAGAATGGCTTTCCTGGTCCTACGGGGCTATATCCATGGGACACCTCATCACCGTCGGAGTATCCATCTCCATCAGTGTCGGCAAGTGTCGTGTTCGTTCCTATCGCATTCTCAAAACTATCCGATAGTCCGTCCCCGTCCGAGTCGGGCTTCGTTCCGCTTCCAAAATTCGCGTACGGGATACGGTAGAGATTATCTTCTGTTATCCCCGCTGCCATTGCACGTATGTTTGCAAACTCACTCCCTGCCGTCACTTCTTGAAAACTCCGTGTCTTTGGATCGACATGCCACCAATGAAAATCTTTTGCGTCGCGCATCACAAAATATCCCGCGAGGGACTTTGTTGCGATTTCTTGCGCAGAAACTGACGGCGCTATCAATGCGGCCGATAGAGTCAAGAGCGTGACGATGGCGATGAGAGATCGAATGCGCATAGGGAAAGTTATGTGCATTCATTATACCACTTTTGGGCAACAGGTGGGCAACGCCCCTCCTCAATACTCTTTCGCTTCTTCGAGAAATTGGTCGTCGAAGTAAATTGATCTTTCCCCAAAACAAAACACCACCCCACGAAGGGTGATGTTTTCTGGTGCTCCCGCTAGGAATCGAACCTAGATCACGGGTTCCGCAAACCCGTGTTCTATCCGTTGAACTACAGGAGCATGTAGTAGTTGTTGAGACCTCTGCAAAGGGGTCTCTCTTATAGTTTCAGAATGCGCATGAGTACCTCTGCGATGGGCTCTCCGACACGTTCTGAATCTTCAGTAACGTGATTGAGGAGGAACGTTCGCATCTTTTCTCCTTTGTCGGCCGCTATTGGTATCGACATGAGTGATCCCATGCCTTTGCGAGGCTGTACGTATATCTTATGCATGTCCTGCGTTGCGGGCACTACGGCAAAGCTATCACAGTCGGTGAAAGCCAGGAAACTTCCATCAACGCTTATCCCATGACCCGTGATCTCGTACGATCGCTCAGGGGAGCTTTGGAACATGCTGGAAAATACGATGATGGTAGTCATTAATGTGATGAGCGCAAAGAGATAGTTCGCGGTGGCAAGACTATACACTAATATCACGCCCACGACAAGACCTGCGACGATATACCATGTTGCGGAGCGGTGTGGTGTCGCGTTCTCGCTATATGACCATTGAAAAGAAGATATTGACATAGCATGGGGAAAAATGTGCGGCTGTATGGAGGAGAGGAGGAGATTTACCCCTCCGGGGTATAAACTTCTCATCTCTTCGGCTGTATGGAGGAGAGGGGGAGATTCGAACTCCCGAGCCTTTTGACGGGCTGCCTCGTTAGCAGTGAGGTGCTTTCGACCACTCAGCCACCTCTCCATATAATACCATAAAGCTGTCCCTATTGTAGGCAATATCGCCGTGACTGTCAATTACCTTCTTTGCTGGGGATATCCGCATCCCACCCACGAGCAAAAGAAGCGGCAAATATATGCTCCGCTCCGGCATTTTTTAGAACGTTCGCGACCTGCTGTATCGTGGCGCCTGTCGTACAAACATCGTCGATGATGAGCACTATTTTCTGCGACAACGAGGCGCTCCCCTTTTTCATCGCAAATGCGCCTTGCACGTTCTCATCCCGTCCCGTACGTCCCATTCTTGCCTGCGCAGACGTCGCTCGTGTACGCATCATACAATCGAGAATCGGTGTCTTTCTTTCCTTATTGACCGTGCGCGCGATCTCATACGCTTGGTTGAATCCTCTCTCCCGAAGACGACTTTTGTGCAAAGGAACAGGGATTATTGCATCAAAACTCTTCTCTCCCCATGACGCCTGTGTTGCCGTGTCGATGTCCTTTCCTATCATCGAACATACAACACTCATGCCTTCAAACTTGCAGCGGTGCATGATTCGCGCAATCCTTTCATCGTGGTAGCTCCATGCGAACACAAAACCATCGATGCTCGTCTTCTCTCGACATGGCCCACATACCATCCCCTCTCGTTCCCCTTCTCTGTGCATTTTTTCACACCACGGACATTTATTCTGCGCGACGCGAGAAAACGTGCTGCGACATTTCTCGCACACCCACGCACTGTCTCCCGAACAAAGAACACACTGCGGCGGAAATATCCAATCAAGAATGCGCTCCCCTACTGCCACACGGCGGCCTGGACCAGCCAAACTCCTCCCTCCTTCACGAGAGTAACAATTATATCTTGATTGTAAGTCTTACTATTCGCGGCGGTTCCCGTGGATTCGATGCGCTGTGTTTTTGCGGTGATTTCTGCGTTTGCACCACTCGCTTTTGTCACGGTGTATGCAACTACTTTTGTGGTGGTGCCCTGATAGATTGTTGGTAATGGTTTGCTCTGTGCCTCCTTTATCGTCTTTGCTGCCCAGTCTTGCATTTCTTTTGTCATGAATGGCACAAGATCAGCGATATTCTCCATGTTATTCTGATTCGAATATGATCCGTATCGTTCGATAAAAGGGAGCGCTATTGCGGTGAGTGTTGTTTTCGTAGAATCTTCTACGTTGACCGCCACTGGAGCAGGAGCAGGAGCAGGTGCGGTTGACCCGTTCCCTGTATCCGTAGTCAGCGATGGGGCTGCGTTTTCTGTAGGGGCCGTTTCTCCCGTCGGTGTGGTGGCCGCCTGTTGCCCTTTCTTCTGACTATTTTGTACCAAAACTACAATGCCGAAGATGAGGGCGATACCGAGGATACTCCCTCCGACGATAAGAATGATTCGTGCTCGTAATGTCATATGATGTGGGTAAAAAGAAAATTACGCTTGCTCTTCCTCGAGTTCATCTTTTGCCGCTTCTATCTCCAGGAGCTGGCGTGGGTCGGTCGTGATGAGCTGATCTTCTGCGTATGAAGCTACCACCTTGATCGCCGCATGCTTTTGTCCTGCAAAGAAGATCCCCTCTCCTGGCGCACATTCGAGAAGCAGATATTTTTCTCCTTCGGTGAGGAGAAAGGTCTTTTGTACTGCTTCGATTGCCGCGGTAGATTGCTTCAAAAGAAGCTGAATCGAAGAGTTCGTGAGAATAGCTTTGCCGTAGGTAGAGTTCAAAAAGTCATTCACGTCCTGGGTGATCGTTGTGAGCCCGAGATAGTACTTACGGCAGCGTTTTGCGAGGGCGAAGATGAACTTTGCAGAATCCTCGTGCTGCATGAGCCACCAGGCTTCGTCGATGACGAGGATACGTTTTTTCAGCTCTGAGCGCACGACATTCCAGATATAGTTGATGATGGTATAGATTGCCATCGGGCGTAGTTCGTCTTCGAGGTCGCGTACCGAGAAGATGATAAGCTGGTTCGTGGTTTGTACGTTCGTTGCATGGTTGAGGAGTCCTGCGAAGGTTCCTTTGGTATATTTGCGCAGCTTGTCGGCAAGTCCCGATCCTCCTTCCATTCCCTCGAGGACGTCTTCAAGATCAGTCAATGTTGGTGGTTCTACTTTTGTGAGGTCGCTATCGGGCGTAATATCTTTTTTCGCATACGACTCGATGAGCGCACGGTCCATGATGGAATCCTCCTCGTGGTTGAATTCCCCTACCATGATACGGAGGAGTCCTTTGAGGGTGATGACGGCGCTTCTGATAACATCCGCGGTCGATACCTGCTCTCCGACTGCACGCGGGAGGTCGAATGGGTTGATGCGGCTTTGCGAGGAGAGGGATATGTTGATATAGGTTCCTCCTACTGCGTCACAGAGATGCTGATATTCGCGCTCAGGGTCGATGATGATAACGTCGATCCCCATCATGAGGGAGCGGAGTACTTCGAGTTTGATCGCGTAGCTTTTTCCGGCACCGGACGTTGCAAATACTACTGCGTTGGCGTTTTGCATCGAGAAGCGATCGAAGAGGACGAGACTGTTATTGTGTCGGTTGATACCATAGAGAATCCCGTTGTCTGAAGAAAGGTCTGCGGAGACAAAGGGAAACGATGCCGACGCTGGCGACGTGTTCATATTGAAAGGGATCTGGAGTTCATCGTTTCCGAGAGGGAGTGTTGTGTTGAATCCTTGTTCTGCTTGAAAGAGTACACGTTTTGTGAATACAAGACGGGTAGAGAATAACGCCTCGATATCTTCGGTCAGCTTATCGAGCTCTTCGAGCGATCGGGCGTAGAGGGTGGTATAGAGTCCCACGGAAAAAAAGTGTTCAATACCTTGCGTAAGGTCATCGCGGAGCTGCTCAGTATCACGAAGCTGTGTCTCTGCTTGTGGGTCACGCGCTTTTCCTTTTTCTTGTGCGATGGATATTTCTGCTTCTACACGTCCCACCTTGTCACGCAGCTGTTTGAGAACGATAGCTGCCGGGAGAGGAGAAAAATAGATCGAGATATCGAACGTGGCGGAAAAGTTAATAATTTCGTCAAACCATCCCACAGTTATATAGCGGGGATATCCGACAACGAATAGTGTTCGTGCGAATCGATCGCCGATGCGTACGTAGTTTTTTTCTATTTCAAAAGAAGACGGCGCGATCAGATCTTTGATCGCAATAACGCCACGACGGTAGGTCAGCTCCTCTTCGATGGCGACCTTTTGCCCTTCGAGCGCGACATTCTCTGCAGATGTTTTTCTCTGCTCTTCTTGCTCTTGCGCAGTGCCTTGCGTCTTTGTTATTGGTTGAAATGCCATAGATTATGAAATATCGACTTGAACTTTGGACACATCCTCCATCGGCTGGGTCTCCATAATGTCGGGATTATACGTGTTATAGAGCAACTCGATGATGCTCTGGGTATCGAGCGTCACTGCATTGAGGCTCATACTCGACAGTCCCCCGACGATGGTCTGTACTCTTTGGTCTAGGACGTGTTTGCGATCGGCGAATTGATCTGCCTTCAGCTTCACGGTGACTACGGGGGTGAATACGGATTGGATTTGTCGGAAGAATCCGCGCTTCTTGTCCGATGAGGGGTTGTAGGGAACGATGATATAAAAATGCTTGCTCATGATATCTCCGAGCTGCACGAGCTCTGCGATGAATTGACGATAGTCGGTCATCTGGATACGGAGGAGATCGTTGGTTTGCTTGCGTTCGAGTTTTTCCAGATTGGCGAGGTAGCCATCGACGTCGAGCTTACGCGATTGGATGCTAATTTCAAATGGGAAGTCGAGAGAATTGAGAAATGACTGATATGCCTGAATCACCGCATTCTGTTCGTCGGCAGATTTCAGGGCAAAGTTCGTTGACGATATGAGAATAATTGCACGGAGTGAGCCGTCGTTCATAATAACGGTATCGTCGCGCACTTCTGAGAACGGCAAAAACTTCTGGGTCGATGGCGTCCCCTTGTTTGCCTTGGGTACTCGTGCTTTCTTTGGTTTTGCGTCTGCCATATGTTATGTGGGATTTGTGCGAGAGCTATTGGTGGGGGCACTGCTACTCCCCTCCCCGCGATAGGCACCTCCTGTATCAACTATCAGTGATAGCTCGGAAAGACGATGTGCTGATGGTGAAGGACGGAATGGCGGGAGTGGCGCGGGTTCGTCTTTTTTTACCATTGCCTGTGCCTCTGCACGTATTGTCGCACGATTCACTTCTTTTTTCCAGACGCGTAATGAGGGGTTCTGTGTTGTTTGCACGACGTTCAGTGCAAAGAGATGAAATGGCTGCCCGTTGACCCGATAGAATGCAAAGGTTCCTCCTACTCCCACGATTACTGCGCCTACGAGGAGAAAGAGCGTGAAATCGGTAATTTTGAATACTACAAAGAGCGCGCCACAGGTCACGAGGATAATCAAAAACTGTCGTACCGTGAGAAAAAATACGATCTTATCTTCCGAGTCGATGAATTGTGGGACGGTATATTTTTCCATAAAACCTTATAGCGAGGATCACTCTCGCGTTCGTATCCTAAAATCGTAGCATCTCGTTTAATTCGAGCAGCGCATCGAGCTCCTCTTCCGTGAATGTTTCTTTGCCCGCCTGTCTTCGTGAAGCAATGACGGTGTCGAGCGGCAATCCTTTCCCAAAACTTTCCGAGCCGATCTCTGCGTATAACTTTGCTACTTCGCTCTCTTTCCATGCTTGGATGCCGTTTGCTTTTTTGGTCTGTGATTCCTGCTCGAGGAGTTTTATTTTTTGAAAAATACGTTTTGACGCTTGGCGGGGGTCTTTGGATAGACGACGAAAATCTCTTACAGTAAAGAGCTTGAGTTCTTGGACGGGGTCGACGAGGGTGGGTGTGAATGTCACATCGGCGACACTGACTTTGTAGGGTGATACATCCCCTACGCCTTGGCGGACGTTGATCGCGGTGCCTTGGCCTTGTGCCTTTGCGCCTGGTCGTTCAAATCGTTGCGCCATGTTCTGCTGCTGACGAGGACGAGGCATGAGGGGTGTTGCGTGGCCTCGCGATGAGTCGCTATGCGGGAGCGAGCCTGCGGGTCTTTCGACGATCGTAGGGATTCCATCGATCTCTTCGATTGCCATTACGGTTGCCCGTGCGGCGAGATTGGTGGGTGTCGGGATCTGTGCGTTCGTCGATGAAGGTGCTGCGGGAGTGCTCGTTGCGGGTGCGGGCTGTCCTGTTACCCCGAATGCGTTATTGTGTGAGCGGGAACGACCGGTGATGGGGGTTGCGGTAGGTTGTGCGGGTGTTGGGGGGGTGGAGACCTGCGTCTTAGCACCTTGTTTCTGTTGTGCAGATGATTCTTTTTTCTCTTGCGCTAATGCTTCGAATTCTTTCTTTGCCTTCGCTTCGAGATTGTCCCATGCGCGCTGCTTTTCTTCTTTGCTCATCGGAGGCTGTGGGGGGCGCGACGATCCTTTTGAAGATGCGTTCGATAATGATTCTAGTTCCTTCTTTGCTTTTGTCTCAATATCATCCCATGCTTGTTGTTTCTGGTCTGTGCCTGCTCCTGTTTCTGTCGTGGGTTTGGTCGCTGGTGCAGGAAGCATTGCTTTTCCGGAGCGGATTTCTGCCGTCAACGTGTTTGCGCGCTTGAGGAGTGGATCGGTTTGAGCACGCGATAGTCCTACTCCGCCTTGGTCGATGGGGGCTTCGAGTTTTTCACGGGTTTCGATTGCGTCACGAACATCGCGAAGACGGGTGACGATGAGCCCACGGAAACGGTTTGCGAGGGTGGCGTCTGTGAGCATGATTCCTGATTCGGCGATGAGTGCGGCTGCGAATGCTTCGTAGTCTTCGACGGTGTAGGTTCGGAGAGCGGGGGCGGTGTCTACGGGTGAGGGTTGGAGCTCGGAGGGGGGGTTGGATTTCGGAGTTTCTGCGGATACGGTTGCCGCTATGGGCGCAGGTACCCCAGCCCCCTGCTGTGTGTTAATGCTCGCGAGTATTGGTGTGAGTATTGTGTCAACTACTTCCTTTTTTATTGCTGTAGCCTCCTCGATTTCAAAATCTCTTTGTGTCTGAATCCGCACCGCCATCTCTTCAAGGGTAATATCTTTGATGGCAACCAGCGTGATAAGGGTTGCAAGCGATACTTCATATTTTGCTTCGAGATCTTTTATGTTCTTTTTGGTGTCTTCACGAGAAATGGTTGCGCGGACGTCATCGGGAGCATGCGCCAAGAGATAGTGTGCTCGGTATGAAAAAAATCGATAGGCGTTGCTCTCAGTCCTTTCTTCTTCGATTGCATCAAAGGGAGGATCGATTTCGTAGATATTTCGCTTCGCGTTGAGTACTAACTCTGGTAGATTGCGATAGTACCATGCCCAATCTGGATTGCACTCTCCTTCAATAACTCGTGCTTCTATTGTATCGGTGAGGGTATCGATGTCTATCGGCGTGTATGGGGTTTTTCCTACGCCCTCGATTACTCTTTGTTTCAATTCTTCTGTGGTTATTTTTCCTTCGGCTCGATCAAGGATCGCGGCCGCAAGCTTTTCTATCGATTCTTTTTCTAGCTCAGAAAGGTCGGCATCGATAAGAAGCGACTCAACGTATTCTTGAAGTTGTCTTTCTGGAGCTAGGAGTCTTTTTGCTCGATCAATATATTGCTTGAAGTCTTTATCGTCTTTAATGTTGGGTTTCACGTCCCCTACAAGATCCTGAAACAGCAGAAAGTAGAGTTCATATGCTTTTGCTGCAAATATATGTGCCGCTTCTTCGTCGATCTTTAATCTCTCTTGTGCGAGTTTTGCTACATCACCCAGAGGCACCTTTAAAAGCAAGACATCGTTCATGATTCCTAGTACGTCCTGTATAAAGGAATCAGCAATACCACACGCCTCAATGAGTGCGTCAATAGTAGCCTCATGTTCGTTGAGGTAGACGCGATCGCGGATAGGATAAGGGATGTTTCCAAGAGATATGTACATATATTAGATTATACAACCCCCGCAAGAGTACGATCTTTCCCCATCTGCTTGATCATATTAGTATATTGGGTATGCAGTTGTGAACCAGTTACTGTGGTCCTTAATTTTTTCTTCATCTCACCGATAATCTCCATTGCTAACGCCTGGTTACCATCGTCATATAGCTTTGCGATATTCCCTACTGACCAATTTCGAGCTATAGAGTTGAGAATTATTTCTTTTTCCGCTGCATTAAGCATGGTAGCTGGATCAAACTTCTTTAGATTCTCTGGTTTCATTTTCTTCATTGCTTTGTCTAGCTCCCCAATATTGGATGTCGGCAGTACAGATGTCTTTGCTCCTCCCGCTGGTGTGTGCCCTATATCACCTGACAACTTTACCTGAAGTATACGTGCTGCATTCGCCTCGGAAGTAAATGTACCGGGACCTGTATTTGCATTTATGACAATATTTTGAGTGGATTCTTGCATCGCTGCTTTCTGGACATCCGTCATGTTCTTTATGTGATCATCAGTGGGCCCAAGTTTGTTATTTATCACATTCTCTATAATGCCTACGTTCTTAAGTGTTCGCTCATTAGCTTTTTCAAAGAATTTCTTTTGAAAATCTTTACTGCCCTTAATACCCGCAGTTAGTTTGGCGTTATCTATAATATCATAACTTCCCGTAGCATGCGCAATTGCTTCGCGCTGAGAGTCGTTAAGGTTATTTATCGCGGCATTTGGCGTAGCTGCAGCTGTGTTTGCATCCATAAGAGTGCTACTAAAATTTTGCAGCACCTTCTTCCCCATACTCTCCAGTACCTTCTCCGCTTCTTTTGGATCTCCAATTTCTGCTGTAAGCTTTGCAAGAAATTCGGTATTCTCTCCAGTGGCTGCATCAAACTTCATCTGTCCTATCTGCGTACCGTTTAATTTTTCAAATTGATGTCCCTTTATTTTTCCCTCTGCTAAATCCGCGATCACTTTGTCATTATCGACCACGTCTGCGCCAGTAGCTTTATCTTTTTTGGTATATATAGATCCTGGCTGGAACGCTGCCTGTATATTTTTTGCTTTGATACCTTCATCGAGTTTATCACCCGCTTCACTTCCCTTGAGATGAGTACGCGTTTCTCCGAGTGCCTTCATGATTCCTGCATCATTTCCCGCATCGCTTGCATCCATTAGCCTTCCTTTTTCCGTTAGTTGCTGTATCATCGCCGCCTTCTTATTTGCGGTCATACCGCCTGCTGCAAGCTGGGCTCTAATCTCACCAGCTTTAAGGCTCTTGATTTCACCCTTTTCAAGTTCTATTGCCTTTTGGCGCTCACCCTGAATGTATCCCTTACCGCTCTTTTTCATCTCAAGGAGCTCTGCACGGGTATATCCTGTTCCTAGTGCAGATGCGGTGCCTGCGACCATGCCAGCAATTCTTGCTCCTCTTGCTCCTCCGACTGCCCCCCCTGCACGCCCGGCGAGATTTTGTGCACCAATCGCCAAACCTCCTAGCTGTTGTTTTGCAAATGCTTGCGTGTATGCTTTTGCTTTCTGGTAGGTTTTTTCGGTGCGTCCTCTGAAAGTGCGCTGAAATGAAATTCCTTTCTTTCCCTTTAGCCAGTCTGCTGCATATCCTGATCCCTTTGATGCGATCTTTCCGCCGGCACCACCGATTTCGCTGGCGGCGACGAGCGAGCCGATGAGCATGCCGATGCCGAGGATGTAGCCTGCGAGACTTCCTGCGGTGTTGGTGAGATATCCTGCGGAGCCCTGGAGAGCATTTCCTGAAGCCCCTGTAAATACTCCGGTGATTCCGGTGTTTGCTTCTTGAAAATTCAACCCAGCCCCGAACTCACGTGCGATGTTTATATTCTCTGCGTTGCCCCCTGCCCCGTCTGCTGCCTTTGACACTACGGCGAGAGAGAGCCAGAGAAAGAATGCCAAGACAGGGCCCATGATGACGTTTGAGGAAAACTCTTTCCACCAGCGATTCCAGTGTGCTTGTCCTTCGGGGAGTATCGATGCGGTAAATGCCAGCGGAGAAAGGACGATGAGGAACCAGAGCGCGATGATGCGGAAGACGAGAGATGCGACGGCGGTAGTCATGACAATCAGCGCTACCCCCATAAATAGGAGCGCCGTAAACAGGCCCACGGTCGATGTGCCAAAATCAAGAGTGCCGCTTTGTGACAGTTTCATGAGCTGTGGTATGCCGAGCAATGCTGCAAATCCCCCACCACCACTCTGTGCGAGCGCTGCAACGAACGTCGCCATGATGACATTGGCAAAGTCGATAATGACGCCGCAAATGGTTTTAGAAAAGTTCACCATGATCGCCATGATGATGAAGTTCGGAAGAAGTTTTTTATAGCTATACTGCTCTTGTTGCAAAATCGTCCCTACTGCGATCACGAGGAGTGCGAGGACGAAGAACATGTTACAAATATCACGCATGATCACCCATCCCGTACTCACGGCGGTCGAGTTGATGAATGTATTGTACTGTGCGACGACGAGGAGGACGTAGATGATGTTGATAAGGATGATACCGAGGGCGTTGATGAGAACGCCTATGATGGTACCGAGCATACCTGTCGCTATCTTTCCGATATCGCCAAGAATG
>JAHFHK010000004.1:0-6226 GCA_023246955.1 Candidatus Uhrbacteria bacterium | reverse complement strand
CCTGCGACGAGGAGAGCAATAAGGAAATAATATCTTTTATTCAAAAGAAAATTGCCGATTTTGGACAACACGGGATGCATGAGGGGGAGGGCAAAAAATACACTCGTATATAGTATACCAAAGAGCCGCCGTTATGGGCAATGAAAATGACGAAACTTTATAACGTTAGGCAAAAATGGCAGAACTTTATAACGTTACAGCTGGTTGTGTTCTCGGCATTCCCTGAAGGTTTGCCCTATCGGTCCGCTGTCGACGAATTGGTGACCTCACTCTTGACGTGAAATACGATATACTGTATGGTAGCGACAGAATTTATATAGATGAGGTATAGGACATTGAAAATTTTCCCTATTTCACGAAAGAATAGAATGATTGCGGTGCTTTTGACCGCTCTGAGCGTGGTGTATGGGTGCGGTGATTCGGGATTGCCCAGTCCAGCGAATGGCGGGGGTAAGAAGCTTCCGAGTATTCTCGCATCAGTATCCCCAAAGGTACCGACAGTGGGGTCGTCTGATTCGGGATTTTCGAATCCGGCGGCGAGTGGTTCTGGCGTACCAGCGAGTACCGTGCCGTCGGGAGGAGCTGCCTCCCCCTCGGTATCCACCCCATCACGCGGTCCCCTCTCCAAAGTCGAGCAAAGCTTTATGACAAAAGTAGCGCGTATTACTCGAGCGACTCAAGGGGCCATACAAACTCAGCAGCTTCTTGATCTCCTTGCACAAGCGACTCCCTTTTGGGTGAAGAACCCCAAAGATGTTCCTGACTTGGAAGGATGCTATGCGTCTCTCTTTGATGTGAACACTCGAGGGTACACCCCTGGAATGCAAACGTATGTCATTCCTTTGAAACGGGAAGCTCATGCTCCTCTGTACTATATGGAGCAGGTCAAGCTCGATGAAAAGAAATTTGGCGGGACGGCAGAGCCCTCTGTCTTCTGGATTGATGACCATCTTGTCTTCCAAACCGCATCGGGATGGGACCCCTACCAATCTCAAAATCCTCCGATAGCTCCCGAAAAGTGTTTTATTCCTGGGGCCACCGTTGACCCCACGTGCGATGCAATTCCGACTTCGCCTCTTTCTTTTCTCGTTCCTCTCACTGGAGGAGCCTTTGAACTGCGCAGTTTTGGTGATGATCACCGTCGCGGTGTAGACATCAACCAGGTTTTTCTCGCACAACCGAAGAAGACCAATCCCTTTGAATGCGCGGAGGTTTTTGCCTACAGTGACGCAGATAAGAACACCGATGCGGAGGTACTTGTTTCACAAACCAATACGCTCCGTGGCCAACTTCAAGGTATTCTCGATGCACAAGCGAAAAAGGATGCACGTATGCGCCCTTTTGTTCCCCCACCCTCGACATCGAACCCCTGATATATACTCACAACCCCCCATATACGGAATGTATGCGGGGGATTTTTTATGGGCGGATTTTTCTATACATGTGCTCGAGGGAAGGGCTCCATGCCGAGGAGTGTCTTTGCCTCTCTGTCGGTGATTATATTTTTGTGCTCGAGGATTTCTATGAGGCCTACGAGTTTTGCGTCCTCTTTACGGGACTGCGTTACTATATCTCCCTGGATGTCGAACCGTAGTTTTTCTGATCGTGTATCCGTGTAGTCCATGAGCTCGTGCTTCATCTTTCCAAGGCTTGTATCCGTGTAGTCCATGAGCTCGTGCTTTACTACGTCGAGTTTCCGATCAAACTTTTGTTCAAGCTCTTTGAGATCTTCCTTTGTCGGCACGTTAGTTTTGAGATAGTCCATGACTTCGTCGATAGTGACGCCGTATTGGGGGGATTGATTTTCCATAGAGTTATATTGATGGATATGGGTACACTGAGCTTATGGGAGTATCATAACGCCTTACTCGTGGAGCGTCAAAACCCTCACTCTTGACGGGATGTGCGGTATACTGTATGGTAGCGACAGAAATTATATAGATGAGGTATAGATCTTTGAAAATTTCAGTCTCAAGAAAGAATGGAATGATTGCGGTGCTTTTGACCGCTATGAGTATGGTATATGGATGTGGCGACGTGAGTGTGCCTAGTCCAGCGAATGGCGGGAGCAAAAAGCTTCCGAGTGTTCTCGCATCGGCATCCCCAAAGGTGCCGGGAGCGACGAATGGGTTGTCTGATCCAGGAGTTTCGAGTCCGACGGCGAGTAGTTCTGGTGTGCCAGCGAGTACGATGCCTTCGGGAGGTTTCTCTCCTGGGAGTCCTCTCTTTGTAGCACCCAGCGCAAGCGTAACCCCTACGGCAAAATTCTCTGGCGTTGTGCATATTGAGGACGTCCCAATTTCGCAAGAGTCTCGAGATGCTATCACGGGCCTACAGGTATCCCTCGATACTGGCGTGGATCGATTCATGAATCCTCCGTTGAAGGAGCGATATACATGTTTTGAGAATGTCCAGCCCGCTAAGGAGGGTGGAGATTTTAAGCGATACTATGCCGTACTGAACGTGAGTACTCCTCCTGCGCTTCCTATGTTTGCTGTGTATGCAGGGAACGTAGAGCCAGGGCGTAACGGCATAGGGACCACTTCGGGTGCTGCGGTCATTCTCATGAGAAACAATGGCGCCTTCAACGCAACGAACGATGGCAACGGTACCCCCAGAACGGAGAGTGATGCGTGCTATAAAGATCCCAATAGTTCGCCGGAGTGCCAGCTCAGTTTTTTGAAGATATTTCAATACAAAACTTTCGAAAAGGAGGAACGTATCTATCGAGGCTACAACGACCTCGACATACCCGTTACTATCTTCAGGAAGGTAAGCACCACGATATGTGATAAGGCCTTCTTTACCATAGAGGATGGAGAAGAGCCAGCGCTCGTAGCGAAAGGACTTAACGAATCAATCCAGAGTGATACAGGATGGGAAAAGAAGAAGATTGATTTCTGCAAAAGCGTAGGAACGGATCCTCGGAAGTGTGAAGTGTTTACACAATAGATAATCAAAATCCCCCGCGTACACGAATGTGTATACGGGGGATTTTTTTGTATCCGAGCGGGCTAATCTCCATGGTGCAATAGTCTATGGACGCGTGCGGCCCGTACGGGGTTACGGTGCGTTGTTTACGCATGCGAGTACCGCCGTCCTGTCGCCGTACAACCCACAGAGCTCATCCGATATCAAGGGATACTCTTCGTGAAACTTTTGGCGTATACAGAGATCATTACCATTACATCTTGCGCGGACCCTGTCCATAATGGATCCTAGTGTGTCTGGGCCGGGTGCGGTGGCGGCAGGCGTGTAGTCACTACACGTCTGCGCTTGCAACAAGTCAGTGAAAAGTTCACGACACAGCTCATTCACCAGATAGAGGTTGTCACCAGTATGGACCTTCTGATACATACACAGTGCACCGTATTTACACTCTACTTGGATTCCGTTCGCGATATTTGTCACCGTATCTGCACTCGTCGCGCCAGAAGATACTGACGCAGACGGTGGAGTTGCCGGTGTCGGTGCTGATGCCGCAGGTGTATTCTTTGTAACCGTTGGGGCGTCTCCCCCTACCAGCACCAGGAGGGAATCGGCATTCTTATTCCAGTACTGTGAGTTCGCTGTGCACTTTTCTGACTGAGCAACAGTATTATTATCATCACTACACCAGCCCCAATTGTCCTTGATACGTGCATATACGGTGTACCCCTTCCCTTTATACGCTGGCGCACAATATCCGCGCGGACATGGACTCAGAGAATTGTCATCAAAGTACGTATGAGTAAACCTATGTGTCTGATCATCAGCACTCGTCTTGACTAGCGTTCTATTCCCGTCACCCCAATCGACTTCAACTTCTTTGAGTGGTTTCTGCTGAGGATCTATCTTTGAGGTAAACTCAATCGTCACTGTCGTGGAGTGGGTGTTGTATTGGGTCTTTTCGGGGACTATTTGAAAGTTCGAGATCGTTGGGCGCACCGCACAGAAATGCCCATCTCTATTGGAACCATGATAATCCTCGAAAGCGGTATCCTTGACAATAGATCCATCGCACAGCTCAGTGGGGACATCCCAGTTTCCTGCATCGTTCGGTACATAGCGACCGCTCCCATTTCCTGTATTGCGCTCCCATTTCCATGCCCCAAAAGATTTTGCATACATGAGCTTAATCTCCTTGAGTGCATCGACTTTTTTGAGGTCGCCTCCTGGGCCAAAGCAATACGCTCCGAATCCGCCACACTGTGCACTGCCCGAACATGCCTCCCCATCTCGGTCTCCTCCAATACAGAGTGCATAGCGAGATTGTCCTGGAGATCCGAGCGAGCTCGCGCTCGCTATACCGCTCCGTTCATCTCCGCGCAGCGCAGGAACACTTTTGGTCCATTCATTCGGATTTCCTGACGGTGGTTTCATTGGCACGAAATCAATCTGTGCTGCTTCGCATGCCGCACCCCCGCACTCAGTTGTCCCATCTCGGACATATTTATAGGGATACAGGACCCCCTCGTCCTTCTGATCGAAATCGGTCTCTGGATGAGGGCGACATAGCTGTCCTTTGTATGGACCACTCTGGCATGTGAATATCGTAGTAGTGGGCACCTGATTTTTCGGAGCTTTGTTATCTCCGAGATCTTTTGTTTTGCTGTACCATGGAACAATTTCCCCTTGTGGTGTTGCCACCTGGACAACGTCAGTACAATAGTCGATCAGATGGATGCGCACCGACACTCCTATCGCGTGCCAAATTCCTGCGTCGTTTCTGGAGTTATCGCACATACGCCATTTCCACCCCACAATATATCCATCTTGGCTAAAGACTGGCTGAACACCTGCAAAATCCTTCCCATTATTCTGGATCGGTTCAACTCCATCGCATTTTGAGTTGAAGACGTTGCTGGGGTTGACATCACTTGCCAGATTGTTCGTGATCGTCATAATAAAGCTCTTGTCGAAATCGTCGTTCTTGTCCCTTCCTGTTCTTATTACAGGAGGCGTATACGCTCTCAACCAATCCTGAAACTTCTTGTAACTTGTACCAGGTATCGATCCTGGAGGACCGATAAAGTTTGTAAGCTGGTCGTTATTGACTTTATATTTATCCTCATCGACTACTTCATTACTGTATTGTGGGTTATCAAAGCCATTAACCCAGTGGAACTCATTCTCTGCAAAAAAGGTAGTCCGAACCCAATTCGCAAATTGAGTTACCCCTGATATAATAGGGCCAATGGGACCAAGTACAATAGAGGCATACCCTGCGTAGATTCCAACATTTAAAACAGTGTTCGCTTCGTTTTCTCCAATCTTTGTGAATCGTGGGAGTGACCCCCTTGATGCTCCTGGAAGACCTTCTCGACCTCCCCATTCGATAATATAGTCAATCTGGCTAATCTGATCCCTATTGATACGATTTTCTAGTATATTCGCATTTGTTTGCTGTATTCCTGAATCAGACTGAAGGCTTCCCCGCTTATTCGGATCGATAGAGAGGATGAGTCCTGATGCGGCATTGGCAACATTCGGATTGATTGTATTGGATCCAGCTCCGGACTTAAACGCAACATCGTTTCCTTCGGTTGTAGTCAGTGGAGTGTCTTCTCCCCCCAGAACCATTGCCTGAAACTTTGGTACGGCGCTATCGGATGGTGATCTCAGGATAACGATAATTGGAATTATTCTTTCCACGTCTCCCTCGACGGGAGACACCGCATGTATCTTGATACTTGCCTTGATTTGGAGAAGCTTAGTATCATTCAATACCTCTGGATTTACTACCGCCGTTATTGGTGTCCCCGACATCCCTGCGTAAGGAGAGATGGTCAGCCATTTGATATTTGCCCCTATTGTCGGAGATGGCAAGGGAGATGTATACTCCACGTCTGCGCGCCAATGGTATGAGAGCGGAGGGGTGTCGGAGAGCGTCTGTATGTTCTTTACCGTCTTGTTTATGACGTCTGTGCGAGAAAATGTTAGTTCGCCGGTATTTCCCTGTGTGGCTATCTTCATTTTTGGCTTTACTAACAATCCTACTGATTTCGATAGGACTTTCGTCTGAGAATTTGGTGTTCTTGCTGTACCATGTGAACAGGACCCGCCAATGCTCGTCGTGGTTTTCTCATCCATCTGAACGTCTATGCTTCCTGGGTATGGTGCATCCGATGAGTACCCATTTGGAGCGAACTTTTCCTTTACTATCTTGGCGTCATCAATCTCGGTAGTAAGATACGCGCGCTTGCTCCAGAATCTGGTTGCTTTTTCTCCATCTCCTCCCTGATTC
>JAHFHK010000058.1 GCA_023246955.1 Candidatus Uhrbacteria bacterium | reverse complement strand
AACTGAGTAGCGCCCGGGGGCTTGACGCCCTTCCGGAAACAAGGTAGTGTGCCCATGTCGGTAATCGACACAAGGCGCCCCGCGAGGGGTAGAGTGTTTTTTGAAAGGCGGTTCTTAGTGTGTCCCAGTCAGATGATGTCAGTATTTTATTTCCCCATCTCGTTCTTTTGCAGCTCATTTCTTCCCAAAAGAAATGCATTAACCCAACGATTACCCCCCTTCCCCCGCACAGATCCCTTCCCCACAACTCTTTTCGCAACCAGCCAATATCTTCATCAGTACAGATGTCGGCGAGGCAGGTCTCTGAATTAGAGTGCCCACGAAGTGATCCCGATACCATTGCCCGCGGGGTACAATTGCTCAACACGTTTATCCATAAGGTAAACATCTGAGTATCAATGCTTTTGCTTTGATGATGGTTCATTGTTATACTGTAACAACGGACAGTCTATTAAAGTAGAGGCATATTTTTATGGAAAAAGAACAAATAAAGCCAATAGATAGAACTATTTCCAAAACGATTCGTCCATTAGAGGTCGATACTATTTTGCAAAACGAACCCCTAGTAGAATCAGAAGAAGCGAATTTTTACGACCTGCCACAGAGCGATATTGATCTTATCGAGAGACAGACCGAGGGCGACGGAGAGTTCCTAAAAAAATACATGAAGAATCCAGAGGATAGTGGCATAGTCGTTGGTTTCATAAAGAATCAAAACATTGAAATTGCATCAAAAAAAAATGAGCACGCACACTACACGCGGGTCCTTGAAGCGCTTCCAGAACCCGAGAGAAAGGAAGACAAATTTCAGAGACAAGTATTTTCCAAAGAATGGGTGGATTACAAAATGCGAAAGGTGCTTTCCGGTGAGCTAAGGCAATACTTAACCCTTAGAGAGAAACTAGAGCAGTCAACATATCCTCAAGATGACAAAGAGATTGGCTTTAAGGATGCGGAGACGAGGCTAACAGACAACCTTCGCAACTATGCACGCATAGGTATAGATCTCAATGGATTAAAAGCAATGAATGATCTCATGGGCCACCCAAAGGGAGATGAGTATCTCAATAAGTCAGTAGAGGTAATAGCACGCGTAGCAAGAAAATATAGTGATACCGGAAATTTTGCCAGCATTAAAATTTCTCAAGAAGGTGGTGATGAATTTGGAATATTTGTAGAGTTTGATCGTGCAAAAAGGCTTACGCAAGAACACCGAGAGGAGGTTATTGCTGCTATAGTCGCTGAAACGAGAGATGCTATAGGGAGAATTGACATTCTTGATTCGGAAGAACAAAAGATATTTAATAAAAAATTCTTTGAAAAGATAACGAGAACCAAAGAAGGGAAACCGCTCATGAGCCCTGAAGACGAAAGGGAATACGCTGCCCTACTTTTTGACGAGACAAAACCATGGAAGTTTCCTGTATCGGCCGCCGTTTCTGGTGCCCCATTGGGTGATTATGCTATGAACGAAACATTAATTATGGAGGCAAAAAAGGAGTATGACGAGCGTGTAGCGATTGCCCTTCAGGAAGAGGCGGAAGGAAAAGGAAAGACTGAAGTAAGTTTTTCAAGTATACTTGCGTCAAAGATTTTCAAAAAAATTGATGAAGGAGTTAATGCTGTAAAAGACGCACAAAAAAGAAAACTTGCTACAAGCGAGAACCTCGAAGATCACCTCACTGAGATGGCGTTATCGCGAAATCAAGAGACGGTCGAAGCACAGTATCAAAGGAATCTTATTGAAGGAAAATTGAAAGAAGCAGAAGAGAAGCTTACGTTGACCCGCAATACAGTTGAAATTCTCAAAGAGGATCTTATACGGTGTCAATTAAAGAGCCCAAGGGCTGCATAGATATTGCATTGCATCTACACAATCGCAATACTCCACGCAGGCGCACAATGTTCCAAAACACCCGCCTGCTCCGGCCACTCAATAACGGTGACAGTATCAGGGTGACCAATATATTCATCGGCACCAATAGCCTCGAGGTCGTGCCAGGTGGATAGTCGGTATGCATCGATATGACACAAAGAAAGAGGGGCGCTATCGCCTCTTTTTTTGTTTCCTGCGTAGACTTTCATGAGCACAAACGTTGGGCTCGTTATATCTTCGGCGATACCGAGACCCCGTGCAATACCTTTCGTGAGTGTCGTCTTCCCTGCACCGAGATCACCCTTGAGTGCAATAAGCTCGCCTCCTTTGCATTGTGCAGCAAGTGCTTCGCCGAATCCTTCCATAACCTCAGCCGATGCAATACGTACGGTATGGATATTCCCGAGCGCGTCGGTGATAGTGAGTGTGCGTTCGGTAGGGTTCATACAAGGGGTTCATCGATATGCCACTGAGGATTGGGTTTCCAGCTCGAAGCCGGAGGGATTGCCCCGCGAGTAATGATGCCGTATGCCGCCGCTGCAATCATCGCCGCGTTATCAGTACAATACGACAGCGAAGGGAAGTAAAAAGGAATCATCGGGAAATCTCGAGACATAGTTTCGGTAAAAGCCGAACGAAGTGCACGGTTAGCTGTCACCCCTCCACCAAAAAGAAGCGTGCGTGCCCCAGTCGTACGCAGTGCCCGGAGAGTTTTTGAAACCAGTACATCAACGCATGCATCCTGAAAACTCGCACACACATCGTCAACACGAGATCTTTCCTCTTCAGACAAATAGCGCACAGCAGTTTTGAGTCCCGAAAAACTAAAGTCACAGTCATTGCTCTCTATCATAGGACGAGGCAATGAAATTGATTTCGCGTCACCCATCTCTGCGCACTTCGATACCGCAGGACCGCCAGGATAGGGTAAGCCCAAAATCTTCGCCACTTTATCAAACGCCTCGCCTACGGCATCATCGCGTGTTTTCCCGATGATGATATAGTGCCCCGGTTCGGGGATGGAAATAAGTTCGGTGTGTCCACCGGATACGATAAGCGCAAGCGCCGGATACTCAATGGCATTTCCTTCAAGGAGATTTGATGCGACATGTCCCTCGATATGATTGACGGGAACGAGAGGGATGCCAAGAGAATACGAGAGGGCACGAGCCGCGTTCACGCCCGTAGTGAGCGAGGTGATAAGCCCTGGGCCAGCCGTGACGGCGCAATAGTCGGGACGAGGACCGTCGAGTGCCTCTTTGAGGAGGAGAGGGAGGCTTTCGGTATGCATGCGCGCAGCAATTTCAGGAACAACCCCGCCGTATTGAGCGTGGGTACTGATCTGAGAGGACACAAGATTTTTCTCCAATGTAAAAATCCCATCTTCTATTGAGAGGACGGCAATGGCAGTTTCATCACAAGAGGTTTCGATCGCAAGGATACGCATAATAGATCGAGTGTAGCGTAGCTTGACAATTTTGTCGATAGGGGGTATAGTGCATGGCAAATCAAGAAGAAGGAGAGATATTTGATGAGTCAACTGATGATCGGATCTTGCATAGTGCTTGCGATATCGGTTATGGGAATTGCGAGGATATTTGGGGTAAAGCCTGATGCTGTCGGAAAGTGGGTCGGAGGCCTGATCGGTAAAGGGCTAAGAAAAGTCTTGAAAGGGTTCTGGCAGCTATCAGTCGCGATTATTCGATCGATGCT